>CAYTJG010000368.1:0-5653 GCA_964437865.1 uncultured Bifidobacteriaceae bacterium
GCCTGTCTTCCGCCCCGTCTCCTGCTTCACGGTGACGGGGTTCTGTTTATCGCCAGAGTCCAGGGCACTCGGAAGGTAGGCCAACCCTCAACTTTGGCAGTTTGGCTGTCCGTGGCGTGCCGGTTGCGTTCGCTTGCCGTGTGACGCTGGCCGAGCACGTCATCAAAAACATGCCCGTGGTTGGCCACCTCCATAAAAATAACTGTGCGCTTTGGAGTGCGGACTTCGTGATTTATTTTATTGCGCTGGCGTTGCGCGGGGCGTAAAACATAAATCATCAGCGTCAAAGAGCGCCTTCACGAGGCAGACTGAATCTGGAAATTCGTTATGACAGCCAAGCTTGTTTCAGCCGGTGAACCAATTGGGATAAAAACGATGAAGTCATTCCTGGCCCGCATATTTTACCAGCCTCCGCCGGAGCGCCGGCTTGCAGCCGGCTTTTTGCGGTCGGAACGCCCAAAGCCGGTCACAGACCGGCGCTCCACCCGGTCAACGATTCCATCAGGATATGAAATATCCGGGCTGAAGCCGTTCATTTTGGCCGCCAGCCTCTTGGTCTGGTGCGGCTTGAACTTGCGCGCGCAGACTGGCCCCACCATCACCAACCAGCCGGTGGATCAAGTGGTCACCAACGGCGGGGCAGCAACCTTTAGCGTGGGCGTGACTGGAACCGGCCCATTCACCTACCAATGGCAGTTTAATTCAAACAACGTTGTGTCGTTCATCACCACTGTGGCGGGCAATGGCACCAACAGCTATTCCGGGGATGGCGGCGCGGCCAACAACGCCAGCATATATGATCCCCTCGGCGTGGCCTTCGATGCCCTCGGCAACCTGTATATTGCTGACTACTACAATTACCGCGTCCGCAGGGTAACCGCCAACGGCATCATTACCACTGTCGCGGGCAATGGTAGCCACGGCTATTCCGGAGATGGCGGTGCGGCCACCAACGCCATGATCACAAATCCCTCCGGCGTGGCTCTGGATGCCGTTGGTAACCTGTATATTGCTGACATCAACAACTCCCGCATTCGCAAGGTGGACACCAACGGCATCATCACCTCCGTGGCGGGCAATGGCGCGAACGGCTATTCCGGCGATGGCGGCGCGGCCACCAACGCTAGTCTTTATTGGCCTTCCGGCGTGGCCTTCGATGCCTTCGGTAACTTGTTTATTGCTGACGAATACACTTGCTGCATCCGCAAGGTAGATCCCAATGGCATCATTACCACCGTGGCAGGCATTGTTGACGGCTATGGCTATTTTGGCGATGGCGGTGCGGCTACCAATGCTTTGCTTTATGAGCCCAGGGGCGTGGCCTTCGATGCCAATGGCAACCTGTTTATTGCTGATTACGGCAACTCCCGCATTCGCAAGGTAGATACCAACGGCATCATCACCACCGTGGCGGGCAATGGCCCCGGCGACGGCTATGCTGGAAGTTATTCCGGGGACGGCGGCGCGGCCACCAACGCCACACTTTATTATCCTTCTGGCGTGGCCTTCGATGCCCTCGGCAATTTGTTTATTGATGATTCCGCCAACTCCCGCATCCGCAAGATGGACGCCAACGGCATCATCACCACCGTGACTGGCAATGGCACCAACAGCTATTCCGGCGATGGCGGCGCGGCCACTAACGCCAGCCTTTATTATCCTTCCGGCGTGGCTTTCGATGTTTCTGGCAACCTGTTCATTGCTGACACCGACAACAACCGTATTCGCAAGGTGTTCCCTTATGCCGGGTATCCTACATTCAAGCTAAACAATGTGAGCATCACCAATGCCGGCAACTATACGGTGGTTATCACCAGCCCTTACGGCAGCGTCACCAGCAGCGTGGCGGCTTTGTATATGCCGCCTTTCATCACAAGCCAGCCAGCCAGCCAAATAGTTGGAGTGGGTAGCAGTCCGAGTTTTTCGGTGGCGATTGTCGGCTCGGGACCCTTTGACTATGAGTGGTATTTTGCCGCCACCAACCTGGTTCAAAGTGGAACGAACAACACACTTGGATTGCTTGGTGTTACCGCGACCAATGCCGGCAATTACATCGTGGTGGTCACCAACAACTATGGCAGTGTGACTAGCCGGTTTGCCACCTTGACGGTGGTGCCGGCCATTATCACTATTCAGCCATCCAACCAAATAGCCGTGGTGGGAAACAGTCCGAGTTTTTCGGTGGCGGTTGCCGGTTCGGGACCGTTGGGCTATGAGTGGTATTTTGCCGGCACCAACCTTGTTCAGAGCGGCACAAACAACACGTTCACACTGCCCAACGTTTCAACAACCAATACCGGTAATTACACGGTGGTCGTCACCAACAGCTACGGCAGCGTGACCAGCCAGGTTGCCACCCTGATGGTTGGGTTTCCACCCACGGTATCCACCCAACCGGCCAGCCAGACGAACCTGCCGGGAACGATCGCGAGCTTCAATGTGGCCGTGAATGGAACCGGCCCATACACCTATCAATGGCAGTTCAACGGCACCAATTTACCAAACAACATTATTACCACCGTGGCGGGCAATGGCATTGCGACATATGCGGGGGATGGCGGCGCGGCCATCTCCGCCAGCCTTTATTATCCTAACGGCGTTGCCTTCGATGCCTTCGGCAACCTGTATATTGCCGACTCCGTCAACGAGCGCATCCGCAGGGTGGACACGAACGGCATCATCACCACTGTAGCTGGCAAAAGTGGCTCCGGGTATTCCGGGGATGGCGGCGCGGGCACCAACGCCAGCTTGACTTATCCCACCGGTGTGGCCTTCGATGCCTTCGGCAACCTGTATATTGCTGACTACAGCAACAACCGCATCCGCAAGGTGGATACCAATGGCATCATCGCCACCGTGGCGGGCAATGGCACCAACAGCTATTCCGGGGATGGCGGCGCGGCCACCAACGCCAGCCTAAATAAACCTTACGGCGTGGCCTGTGATGCCTTCGGCAACCTGTATATTGCGGACCAAGCCAACTCACGCATCCGTAAGGTGGACATCAACGGCATCATCACCACGGTGGCGGGCAATGGCACGAACGGCTATTCCGGCGATGGCGGCGCGGCTACCAACGCCAGCCTGTATGCACTCACTGGCTTGGCCTTCGATGCCTTTGGCAACCTGTATATCGCGGACCAAGCCAACTCACGCATCCGTAAGGTGGACATCAACGGCATCATCACCACGGTGGCGGGCAATGGTAACTACAGCTATTCCGGCGATGGCGGCGCGGCAACCAACGCCAGCCTTTATTCTCCCTATGGAGTCGCCTTCGATGTCTTCGGCAACCTGTATATTGCGGACCAAGGTAACGCGCGCATCCGCAAGGTGGACGCCAACGGCATCATCACCACTGTGGCGGGCAATGGCACGAACGGCTATTCCGGCGATGGCGGCGCAGCCACCAATGCAAGTCTTAATTTTCCCTTGGGCACGGCCTTAGATGCCTCTGGCAACCTGTTCATTGCAGACCAATACAACAATCGCATCCGCAAGGTGTTGCTTTATGCCGGGTATCCTACATTCAAGCTAAACAATGTGAGCATCACCAATGCCGGCAACTATACGGTGGTTATCACCAGCCCTTACGGCAGCGTCACCAGCAGCGTGGCGGCTTTGTATATGCCGCCTTTCATCACAAGCCAGCCAGCCAGCCAAATAGTTGGAGTGGGTAGCAGTCCCAGTTTTTCGGTGGCGGCTGCCGGTTCGGGACCATTTGGCTATGTGTGGTATATTGCCGGCACGAATCTGATTCAAAGTGGCACTAACAGCACACTCACGTTGCCGAGCGTTTCCATGAATAATGCCGGCAATTACACGGTGATGGTTACCAACAACTATGGCAGCGTGACCAGCCAGGTTGCCATCCTGACGGTGGTGCCGTCCGTCATTACGGTTCAGCCCGCCAGCCAGTTGGCGGCGGCGGGAAGCAGCCCCAGTTTTTCAGTGACAGTGGCCGGCTCTGGGCCATTTGGCTATGAGTGGTATTTTGCCGCCACTAACCTGCTTCAGAGCGGCTCGAGCAGCACGCTCACGCTGCCTAGCGTTTCCACAAATAATACCGGTAATTACACGGTGGTGGTCACCAACAGCTATGGCAGCGTGACCAGCCAGGTGGCCACCCTGACGGTGCCGTTGCCACCCTCGGTTACCATTCAGCCGGCATGCCAGACGAATCTGATGGGAACCGCTGTGAATTTCAGCGTGGCGGTGGCTGGCTTTGGTCCATTCACCTACCAATGGCAGTTCGACGGCACCAATTTCCCAAACAACATTATCACCACCGTGGCAGGCAAAAACAGTGCTGGCTATTCCGGTGATGGCGGGCTGGCCACCAACGCCAGCCTTTGGTATCCCGCAGGAGTGGCCTTTGACGCCGTTGGCAACATGTATATTGTTGACTACGACAACAATCGAATTCGCAAGATGGCCACCAATGGTGTCATTACTACCGTGGCGAGCAATCTGTCTGCGCCCTACGGGGTGGCCTTGGATGCTGCTGGCAACCTGTATATTGCTGAAAGCAGCGCCAACGACATTCGTAAAGTGGCTACCAACGGAGTTATCACCATTATCACCGCGATCAATGCCGGCGGCTTGAGTCGCCCCCTCGATGTGGCCTTGGATGCTGCTGGCAATCTGTATATTGCTGACAGGAACCACAACCGTATCTGCAAAGTAACCACCAATGGCATTGCCACCGCTGTGGCGGGCAACGGTAGCGCAACTTATTCGGGGGACGGCGGCGCGGCCACCAGTGCCAGCCTTAATCGGCCCTCCGGCGTGGCCTTTGATGCCATTGGCAACTTATATATCACTGATCAATTCAACTACCGCATCCGCAAGGTTGACGCCAACGGCATCATCACCACTGTGGCGGGCAATGGCTTATCCGGTTACTCTGGCGATGGTGGTGTGGCGACCAACACCAGGCTGGGTAATCCCCATCGCGTGGCCTTTGACGCCTTTGGCAATATGTATATTGCTGACTCCTCAAACAACCGCATCCGCAAGGTTGACGCCAACGGCATCATCACCACGGTGGCGGGCAATGGTTACGGTGGCACTGGAGGAGCGGACGGATCTAACGGAACTTACTCCGGGGACGGCGGCGCGGCGACCAACGCCTGCATAAATTATCCCTTCGCCGTCACCTGTGATGCCTCTGGCAGCCTGTATATTGCCGACAGCGACAACAACCGCATCCGCAAGGTTCCACTTGCGGGACTGCCCATATTATCGTTGCCCAGCGTAAGCGCCACCAATGCCGGCAACTACACGGTGGTCATCACCAGCCCTTACGGCAGCGTCACCAGCAGCGTGGCGGTTTTGGGTATGCTGCCGGTCATCACCGTTCAACCGCAGAACGCATCGGTCGTCCTGGCTTCAAATGCGACTTTCTCCGCCACCGCCTCGGGGCCAGTTCCATTAAATTATCAATGGCTGTTTGGCGGCGCAAATTTGGCCGGAGCCACCAATGTCTCTTACATCATCAGCAATGCGCAGCCGACCAATGCCGGCAATTATTCGGCAATTGTCACCAATTATTATGGCAGCGTCACCAGCAGCACGGCCAGTTTGACAGTGACGCTACCGCCGATTGTCCCGGCGTTCACACAAACCAACGGCAGTTCCGACTTTGGATTTA
>CAYTJG010000369.1:0-5640 GCA_964437865.1 uncultured Bifidobacteriaceae bacterium
CCCCTTGTCAACCCCTCGATTTAGATTCGCGCAAATTCCCGGCCGGAGTAATATGGTTTTCAGCACATCAGAAATGCAATATGAGAAATCGCGCCAATATTCGGTCCCTCCGAACCTGGAAGTTGCTAGTGCTGCTCACCCTCGGGCTTAGCGCCAGCTCGCCGCTAACGGCGGCGGATGGCCCGCCCCAGCATCCCGCCCACAAACGGACGCCGACCGAGGTCTTGGTGGTCTTCAACGCCAACAGCCCGGTTTCCCAATCCATTGCCAATGATTACGCCAACCGCCGCCAGATTGACCATGTGCTGACGGTCCGCTGCCAGGACTCGGCGTCGGCAACCGCCCTGGAAACGATCCCGCTGGCGGCGTACACCGAACAGATTGAAACGCCCATCCGCCGCTATTTACAGACGCATACCAACATCGATTTCATCGTGCTGACGAAAGGCATTCCCATACGCATCACCGGCGCGGCCATCGGCAGTTGCGATGAACATAGCCAGGAGCCGGCCGCGGTGCGCGGTCATCCATCGGTGGATAGTTACCTGGCGGCCTTGGATTACACCAACTGGCCCAACCCGCTGAAGATCGATATCACCGGCTCCGGTGCCATCGGGATGGCGTACTCCAATCGCTACTGGAACGCCACCGAGCCATTTTCGCATGCCAAGTTCGGCGGCTACCTGGTCACGCGGCTCGACGCCTACACGGAAGCCCAAGCCAAGGCGCTCACGACCGCCGCGCTGGCGGCGGAACACGGGCTGGCGCACGGAGAAATCCTGCTGGATGTGCAGCCAAGCTTTGGCTTGGGCGACCCGGCCGGCCAACCGGCTCCAATCAGCGGCTTGGTGATCCATGACGAATCGCCCTGGAGCGAGTTCAACGCCGACCTGCGCAAAGCGCATGAGCAACTCGCCCGACGCGGCCTCGCGGACGAATTGGATCTCAGTGAAACGTTTGTGGGCGGGCGAACCAATCTGCTCGGCTATTTTTCCTGGGGCAGCAACGACGCCAAGTATTCCAGCGCGGCGTACCAATCGCTTTTCTTCGCGCCCGGCTCCTTCAGTGACACGGCGGTTTCCACCAGCGCCCGCACCTTCCTGCCCACCACCGGCGGACAATCCTTGCTGACCGACCTGATCGCCCACGGTCTGACATGTGGCAAAGGCTACGTCGATGAACCGCTGCTGCAAGCCATCGCCTCGCCCACCATTGCCCTCGACCGATATACCTCCGGCTACACGATGGCGGAGAGTTTCTACGCCGCTTCCCGGTTCGTGGGCTGGGAAGACATTGTCATTGGCGATCCGTTGTGCTGCCCGTATTAAGCCATGCGCTCCCACTGGAAACCTGTCATCGCGGTGCTCCTGACGGCACCGTTTCTGACGGAACTCCTTTCCGGGAACCTGCCCTTTTCGGCATTTTTTCAACCGCAGAACTATCTGTTTCTGGCGACAGTCGGGTACGGATTTCCCATCGTGCTATTGCGCGAGTTTGCGGTCCGACGGCACCTCGGCCTGGCGGGATTGTTCCTGCTCGGCCTGGCGTATGGCATTTTTAACGAGGGTATCCTGGCCAAGACCTTTTATTTGTCGGCCAATGTTCCAATCGGGACGTTCAGTGGATACGGGTTCACGTTCGGGATGGAGATCCCGTGGGCGATCACCATCAGTATCTGGCACGCGCTTCACTCGTTCATTTATCCCGTCGTCGCCATCAGTTACTTCTTTCCAAAGGACCGCGAGACTCCGTGGCTGACCGCGCGTGCAATCTCCTGCCTGGCGGTGCCCACTGCGGCGATTGGCGCCGTGGTCTTTCTGCTGCCCACCAAGGACCACCCGGCAGGCAATCATGGGCTGTTGATCTTGATGTTGGCGCTCATGGGCTTGCTGTTGTGGCTGGCCGCCAGGCTGGGTGCCCGCGCGGCATTGGGCGGACCGCACAAGCTGCGATCTCGGGCGTTCTTCCTCGGTGCTTTGGCATTTTTTCTGTTGCTGCTCGTCCCCATTCTCCTGACTTTTGTAAAAGTTCCCCTGTGGTTTTTTTACGGTTACAACCTGCTGCTGGTATCTCTGATATTATACTTGATCTGCCACCGCCGCTGTCTGGCCATCAACGAGGTCCTCCTCTTCGCCGTGGGCGACGACGCTGCGATGGCGGCGTTTGGCCTGGCAACCACGATCGCTGCCGGGGACTTTCAAAGAATCGCCAGCAACACCAGTTTTCTCTTGTTGTTTGGGTGGGTAGTATTGTGGCTCCGAAAATCGGCTGCTCGGGACGGCGAGATTACGTAGGGCAGCCTGACTCCCGCGTCGCTGAAAACACAAGCGGCGGGATGGAGCGGGCAGTTCAAATCGGACGGTGCGCGACAATGCGGCCTTTGGTTTCGAAACGTGGTTGCCGGGTGAAGTTTGGTTCAACATCACGTTTCAGCGGCCGAGGACGGCCGCGGACCGGATAGCGCCCGTGACAGGCGCGGAGGCGAACGAACGTTACGACTGCAAATTGTGTCGGTCTTACAGACCGGAAATTTTTTGGTGTGGCCCTACCTGGGCCTCCGGCCGAATGGCGCTTAGATAGTGCAAAATACTGGTTGGCACTGTATTGAGAATTCCACTAGGCCGCGCCTACGGCGCTTGAAATCACTTTCGTTTCATTTCTACAAATAGATCGCGCCTACGGCGCTGGGATGGCGATTTCGCAGGTCGTTATACGCGAGAGTTTTATGCCTTATCTGAGCGCCATTCGGCCTCCGGCCCAGGCTGACACATGACGGGCTTTCAGCCCGGGGGACGTTAGACCTTGACCCGGTCCAACGCCCCGCATTGCCAAGGCTCAGAAGCCGCCATCCACCTGCCAGCGATGCGCGGCGTTGTCGTTGCGCAGGGCCAGATACCACTTCTTCATTCCCACGAAACGACATTTCACGAACCAGGCGGATTGCTCCGGCACCCAGGTGGCCTCCTCGGCCACCATCGTGGGCATATCCTTGAGCGGGTCCAGCCCCGCCTTTTCCGCGTCGGCCGCCTGTTGCTTGGTCTGGGCCACGTCCTCCGGCGTGGTGAACTTGGCCATCTCGGTCCAATCCAGTTTCGCCTGCGCATCAAAGTACGCCTGCACCGCCTCCTTGGCCGAGAGCCGGGCATACACGTCGTTATTGGTGAGCGTTTCCGGGTCCGTGGACCAGTTCAGCTCTTGCTGGAGTTTCCGCTGGGCGTCGTACAACCCGGTGAGCACGAACCGTTTGGCGGCATTGGTGTTGGCCACGCGGATATTGGCCTCCTGCGGCGCCAGTTGAATGACATACGGCACGTAGCGCCCGGGATAACCGGATGGCGCCAAGTGGCCCGGATACTTGTCGGCGGTGAACGATTCCCCGATGCTCACGATGGTCAAGCCGCCCAGGAAGTCTTTGATCCGGTCATCGAACGTCATGGGCAGGAACTTGCCGGCTTCTGTCCAATCCTTGCGGTTGCAGGCCTCGAAGAAAGCCCGCGCGGCCTGTTCCGGTGTCATGGCGGCATATTTTTCGTTATCCGGCAAAACCTTGATGTTTCCCTCGCCAGCCGTCCCCTCCATGAAATTCACCCCGCCCGTGATATTCCAGCGGTCCGGATGCGCTTCGTCATCGCCGGGCCGCACATACGGTCCGGGCTCAGACACATAGGTTTCGCCGCCCGATCGGGCGATTTCCAGCCGGGAGGGCACGCGGTAACCGCGCTTCTCCCAATTCGTCTGCAGCACCGCCGGTCCCACCGAGATGATCTTGGCAATGGTGACAGACCCGAAATCGCGCTTGGTGTCGGCTTCCTGCTGGCCACTATAGATGAGGCCCGCCGTCTTGTAATCCTGGTCCTTGATGGCCTGGAAAAACTGGCGCACCGCCTCCGTCGCCGCCTGTTCATCCGTCAAGTTGCCTTGGGGCATGCCAATCAACTGATTGAGCTGGTCCGAGATTCTCACGCCCGGCGTCAGCTCGCCCCGCAACTCAAACATCTGGGGGTCGAGGGGCACATTATAATCGGAAAACTCGGTGGTGGATTGGAGAACGTCCTGCGCCCCCTTCTGCCGGAATTGTTCCGTCCGGCTGATCAGATCCGTCTGGCGGTCCACGTAATAGATAAACTTCACCTGTTTGTCCTTGTACTCGGCGATGATCAGCGCATTGGTCTGGCCGGGGCCGGGTTCCTGGGTCTGCACGGTGGCGTGGCCGGCCTTGGTGTCCCGGTCCAGTTTCTCCATCACGAGCTTCGGTTGGCTGCCATCGAGCAATTGTTGCATCATGGGCGCAATGCGGCTGGTTTGCATGACCCGGAAGCCGTTTTTGCCCTTGAACCAGATCTCGGTCTTCTCCGGCGTCCAGGTGATCAGTTTCTCGCCGTCCTCGGTTTGCGGGAAATGATAACGCGCCCGTTCCGCCCGGCCCTGGCCATCGCATTGAATCCAGTATTCATTCGTGGACGACGAGCCGGCCGC
Source organism: uncultured Bifidobacteriaceae bacterium (assembly GCA_964437865.1). Taxonomy (GTDB): domain Bacteria; phylum Verrucomicrobiota; class Verrucomicrobiia; order Limisphaerales; family UBA11358; genus UBA11358. The sequence goes on from CAYTJG010000369.1 coordinate 4,477, forward strand.
GAAGGTTTTCACGTGAATGGTTTGGATCTTGGCGTAGGCCGCAATGACCTGATCCACGCCAAAGGCCTTGGGCGAAACGGCCACCAGAATGGCCAAGGCCGCCGCCGCCATGCCTGCCGCGGCCCCCAGGCCGAAGCTCCAGCGATGTCTGACTAATTTGCTCATAATGATCTCCCAATAGGTTGTTTGTTTTCCGTTAATTCTTTGCCTGACACCCGCCGTCAAGTCCACTCCCCTCGCCCATTGCCCGTGCGCCACCAGGCGCCGCTCCAGTCGGGCGATGGCCGCATATTCGGCCCGGCAGCCGGCGCACAGCTCGAGGTGCGCCCGGCACGCTTGCTGTTCGCAGGCCGCCAGCAGGTTCTCCGACAAGGCGACCAACCGGTCGCGGCATTCGCTGCAGTTCATGAATGAGGGGCGAGGTTGATGGTTGATTCCGGCTCCCGCCGCGCGGCCAATTCCTGCCGCAACAGGCCATAGGCACGCGACAGCGTTTTGGTGACGGTGCCCAGCGGCAAACGGAGGCGCCTGGCCAACTGCTGGCAGGACAGCCCCTCGTAATACCGCAGCATGATCACCTGACGATACGTCTCCGGCAGGGCAGCCAGGGCTTCCTCCAAGGGCGGTTCATCGCCGCCGGCCCCAGCCCCCGCCACCGCCTCCTCCTGCATGAACTCCGCCGCCGCCCGTTCCCGCTCCCGCCGGGCTCCGATCCGGTACCGCTCCTGGGCCACCCGGGCCGCAAATCCCAACAACCAGCAGTAGAACGAGTCCGGTTTTTGCAGTGAGTTCAGTGACCTAAAGGCCCGCACAAATGATTCCTGCGCAGCCTCTTCCGCCTCCAACGGGTCTCGCAAGCGGGCCATGAAAAAGGCGAACACCGGCTTTTGATAGCGCTCCACCAGCAGGCGGAAATCATCCACCGAGCCGTCGCGGCTGCGTTCCACGCAGTCTCGATCCGACGGTCCGGGAATGCTTTCCCGTGCTAATGAATTCATATCGTCAATCATTAGTGCCGAATATGGAGGTTTTGCGACAAAGAAAATGAACTTTTTTGGGGGGGGAAGGCCGGGGCGCAGGGGGAGGCCCCGTGCCCATTTCGAAACAGCCAGCATGGCGGAGAGGGGGGGATTCGAACCCCCGATACCTTTTGAGTATTCACGC
>CAYTJG010000370.1:0-5624 GCA_964437865.1 uncultured Bifidobacteriaceae bacterium
GAATCTGCCCGGCGACGGCGGCAAACTGGTCAGCGACCGCTGGTCGGGATTCAGGTAGCGGCCAGACGCCTTTTAGGTGGGCACATTCCTGCCGGAGTTCATCCCAATTGCGCAAGAAAGCAAAACGCACCGGCAGATGCGCTATATGGACGCGGAGCAATTTTTCCGGATCCGCCGCGGCCGCCTGTTCCGCCTCCTGCCAGCAGTGTTCGGCCTCGGCCAGCACGGTGAACGACAAATAAGGCACGTGCGGATGCGTATAACAGGTCAGGTAGCAGCCCTGGGAGGCGGTTTGCATCAGATCCAGATACTGGTGGATTGGTTGCGCTGCGGCCGGGCCATAGTATCCGGCGAGGAACTCGTTGATCAATGCGCGGTCGTCTTGTTGCGGATTCCACAGCAACTGGGCCAGCACCCAGGCCCGCAATTCAGCCATTTCCGCGCCGTTGCTTTGATAGGCACCTTCCTCAAACACGCCCTGGCCGGCGTATTTTTGGAGGACGCGGAGGTTGGGGCCCAACACATACCAGTTTGGTTGGGGCAGCAAATAATCCGAAAAATCCGTGACGTAATCCCACACGTAGAGCCGATGGCAGATTCTTGACCAGCCCTCCAAATCAGCCAGGAAACGGGCGTTGGAGGGATCATCCAGCGGCGCGCGGAAGTTGCACTCGATGGAGCAGAGCCGCACGATGACGTTCGGTCGCGGGCGGAGCGTTTTTGGCGGTTGGCGGGTGTATTGGTAGGCGAGGGTGTCCACGGCCACGTGCGGGAACTCTGGCGCAATTTTTTCCGCGATGTAATTTACAAAAGCGATCATGCTCCCCGCCGGGCTGCCTTCCGCCTCATCAATGGCGCGGCAGTTGGCACACTGGCAGGCGCCGGCGCAGTCATTCTGAGAAACCGAGATGATCGTGGCGTCCGGCGATTCGCGCAGCCATTGCTTGACCTGCGCCACCACAAAATCGCGCAACTCGGGATTGGAGAGGCAGAGTTGGGCGTTGTCGTGGGTCCGCCGGCCGTCGATCAGGCTGTACCATTCGGGATGCGGGGCAAAGTATTTGTCCGGCGGCACGAGTTGATAGGCGGTGTGGACAAAACCCTTGTAAAGGACGCTGCCGCCCCAGGCCTCCGGGATGCGGGCGTTTTCGCCGTTGGCCCCGTTGCGCGCCTTCCAAACCGGATCAAAGGCCGAATACCAAAACGGTTCGCGGTATTCAAAGGCCGGCTTTTCCCGCCGGTCGAGCTTGGGCAGCCGCAAGGTGGTCTGCGGCGGGATGTTGGTGGCCCAGGGTGTCCACCACCGGACTCCGCATTGGTCCTGCAGGAAGCGATCCACGGCGTACAAGGTGCCGCGCGGCCGGCCGCCGGCCAGCAACAATCGATGCCCCTGGGTGCGCATCACGAATTCTTCCGGCCCCAGTTGGTCGAGCGCCACCCCGGGGAACAGCGCCTGCGCCAACGGTCCGGGGCCCACGATGATGGCATTGCGGGGCGCGCGGGCAACATTGGTGGTTTCCTCAACCGTGAAGGCGGCACCGGTGATTTTCTGGAGATAATCCGCCAGCTCCCGCGCCGCAGTCTGTTCCGGCAGCGTGGCGCCGGTGTTTTGAAGAATGACGCAGCGCGCTTTGCCCGCGGCAGCAAGCGTCAACTCCCCTCGCGCGGAGCCCAGCCCGAGCACCAGGGGCAGCAGCCAAAATGATTGAAAGATGCGAGTCATGGCTCGCCGCTCCAGTTTAGAACTGTTTCAGAAACCGCACATCATTCTCGTAAAAGAGCCGGATGTCGTTGATGCCGTAGCGCAGCATGGCGATGCGCTCGATGCCAAAGCCAAACGCCCAGCCGGTCCATTCCGCCGAATCATAGCCCACCGTCTCGAACACCTTCGGATGCACCATGCCGCAGCCGGCGATTTCCAGCCAGTCTTTGCCCATCTTTTTGACCAGCGCGTTGGTGAAATCAATTTCGTAACTCGGCTCCGTATAGCTGAAATAATGCGGACGGAACCGGATCTTCACGTCGCTGCCCATGAGTTCCTTGAAGACGAACTCGACCGTGCCCTTGAGATCACCCACCGTCACGTGCTTGTCCACGTAAAGCCCCTCAATCTGTTGGAAGGTGGGATTGTGGGTGGCGTCGGCGTTGTCCCGGCGATAGACGCGGCCCGGCACGATGATGCGCACGGGCGGTTGCTGTTTCTCCATGACCCGGATTTGCACCGAGGAGGTGTGGGTGCGGAGCAACCGCCGGTCGGTCGCTCCCGTGGTGGCCACGCCGGTTGCGGCCGCGGTTTTTAAATAAAACGTATCCTGGCTGTCGCGGGCGGGATGATCGGCGGGCGTGTTGAGTGCGTCGAAGCAATGGTATTCATCCTCGATCTCCGGCCCGTCGGCCACGGCGAAGCCGATCTTGCGGAACGCGCGCACGATCTCGTCGGTCACCTGGGTGAGGGGATGCAATTTGCCGAGGGCGCGGCGGCGGCCGGGCAGTGTGAAATCAGTGGGCTCCTTTGGTAGGGCGGCTTTGAGCTCCAGTTCTTCGCGCCGGGCCGCGAGGGCCGCTTCCAGTTCCACTTTGGCGGCATTGATGAGTTTGCCCGCGGCGGGTTTCTCTTCCTTGGAAAGGGTGCCGAGCTGTTTCATCAGCGCGGTGAATTTGCCATGGGGGCCGGTCCACGCGCCCTTGGTTTGTTCCAGGGCCGCCAAGTCCGGCGACGCCCGCAATTCGGTCAGGGCGGTTTGTTTGAGCGGTTCGATTTGATCTAGAAATCCTGCCATAAAATGATCGAACCCATAGCATAGCGGAAACACCGCGGGAGCGAAAGCAAAACGGATCAGCGTCGAACGCCGAACCGCCGTCCGGCAGGTGTTGGCTGTGCGCCAGGCGATAAAAATGAAAATAAATCCGGGTGTGTTTTTTGCCTGGCACCCGATAGGTCGCCTCTTTCAGTCACTCACCCCCCGGTGCCACCGGCACAAATGCCGCCAGCATCCTCAGGGCTCCAAGCCGGTCGTGATTGCGCCGCCGCCGTCTCACTGTGAGCCCTGCTCAACCACCCAACCCGCGCCCATCGAGGTCCGGCTGCGGGCAGGATGTCACTTGGGCAGGTGCAAAGCCACCGTAATGACCGTGCGCTTGTCACAAGCAAAAGTCATGGGACGATCCACTGCGGGACTTTCAAAAATAAGGGTCTTCCGGGTGATTCCGGAAGCGTTCGTTTCGGCGATGGTGGCGCTCAGTTTGACATTTCCGTCGGATAAAATGGAGGGTGTAATCGTGCAAACCCGGCCATCGGCCAGGAGGTGACTGCTCGGCTTGCCATCCACGACCTCAATCACCCCTAAATCATTGTTCTTCGGTCGAGCGGCGGCGGATGACTGTTTGGTGCAGCCAGTGAACAGCAAAGCCAGCACCGTCATCGCGAGCAGCGGGAGGTAACGTCTCATGTGTTCAAATTAAACATCACCCGCACGCGAAAGTTGCGTTTTTGCCGCCGGACATTTGTTCGACGATTGGCAGTTGTTGGCTATTTCCAAAGCCGGAGGGTGGGGGAGGGCCGCCCGCAAAAAAGAGAACGGGCGGACCAGTGCGGTCCGCCCGTCTTGGAAAAATCAGATTCGACTGCTCAGGCCTTGGCCAGGGTGGCTGCGGGCTTGCCTTTGAGCGCGGCTTTGGCCGTTTCAATGATCGTGCCGAACGCGGCGGCATCCGTGGCGGCGATGTCGGCCAGCACCTTGCGGTCCAGCATCACTTTCGCGGTCTTGAGTCCTTCCATGAAGCGGCTGTAGGTCAGGCCGGCTTCGCGGACGGCGGCATTGATGCGGATCTGCCACAGGTAGCGGAATTCCCGTTTCCGGCGGCGGCGATCGCGGTAGGCGTACACCCGGCCGTGATCAACGGCGTCGGAGGCATAACGGTAAAGTTTGGAGCGCTTCAGGCGGTAGCCCTTGGCGGCAGTAAGCATTCTCCCGCGACGTTTGCGGGAGGCTGGGGAGTTGGTGACACGCATGGTTCGTCAAAAATGGTTAAGGGTTAATTCGTTCTCGCCGGGGATTTCAGTGGCTGAACGGCAGATTTTGCGTAATGCGATACGTATCGGTGGGATCCACCTGGGCATCCTTGCCGAGGCGACGCAGGCGCTTGGCGTTTTTGGTTTGGGCCAGGTGACGGCGGCCAGCGTGCGGGCGCATAACCTTGCCGGTGGCGGTGATCTTAAACCGCTTGGTCACGGATTTTCGTGTTTTGATGCCTTTGGGACGTCGCATAAATTTAATTCAATAGCAAAAGAGCGCGGAATGTAGACTTTTTAATTTGCCGTGGCAAGCTCTAAATTTTCGCCCGGCGGTTGGCTCCCGGTTACTTCAGCAGATTCGTGCTGGTGCTGGTGTTGAGCAGGGGGCTGCCGGCCGGCTTGGTGAGGTCGATCGGTGGCGCGCCGGCATTCAACTGGCCCAAGACGGATTCGGTAATATCCACCTCCGGGCTCACATAAATGAACGCCTCGCTGTTGGCGGAGTTCAAGACCACCGTGTAGCCGCCAGCTTTGGCCTTGTCGGCCACGGCTTTCTGAATTTCCACCACCAAATTGCCACTCATACGCTGGCTTTCATCGGCCAATTGGGATTCCGCCTGGCGCTGAAATTGTTCCAAGGTGGTCTTGGTGGTGGAGATTTCCTTGAGCTTGTCCGCGGCCGCCTGCTTGCGCTTGTCGCGCTCGTCGGCCGAAATGGCCTGGTCGTTGGACTGGTCCAGCAGTTGTTTGTAATCGGTCTGCGCCTTCTCCAAGCCGTCCGCCATGTCCTTCATTTCCTTGCGCAGCTCGGTCTTCCGGCTTTCCAGCGAGGCGGTGGCCTTTTGGGTCTTCCAATAATTATTGAAGATCTTCTTCATATCCACCGTGGCCATCTTTGTTTGGGCCTCCGCGGAAAAGGCCATGGCCGACACCAGAACGGCGGTCAAAGTTATCACGCGCAGCATATTCATGAGCGGTAAGGAAACCATAAATGGCGCCAAAAGCCAAAGCAAAAAACCAAAAAACCGTTTTGCCGGAGCGGGGTGGCGGGGCGCGAATTACCCGCCCTAGCCACCCGGCCGGTGGGTCGCACGACCATCGCCGTGGCCGCCCTCAGCCCCGCCGTGCCCCGGAAATCGACCGCGAATGAAAATTTCTTCGTGCCCACGGGGGTGGTTTGATGTTTTAATGAGAAAAATGAAATTGTCGCTACTGTCGGTGCTCTTGGGGGTGGGGTTGGCGCTGCCGCAACTGGTCGGCTTGGCGCGGCCGGCGCAACTGGCCGCGGCGGCCCGGAAGTTCCCGCGCAATCTGCCCGTGGGCATCGCCTTGATGCTGCTGGGCACCGCCTGGTTCGTCTGGAACGTCAATATCGAGCCGATCGCGGATTTTTCCAGCTTCAAGCCGTACATGATGGCCGGGTTTGTCGGCGTCGGCGTCATGTCCTGCATCTACGTGCAGGACTTCCTCGCGGTGCGCGGCCTGGCGGTGGTGCTGATTGTGCTGGGTAAAGTGATGGTGGATACCGGACGGCCCCACCTCGACCAAGCCCCGGTTGTGCTGGTGATTCAGGTCTGGGCCTATGTGCTGGTCGTGGCCGGCATCTGGT
>CAYTJG010000371.1:0-5611 GCA_964437865.1 uncultured Bifidobacteriaceae bacterium
AGGCGTTCGCTCGGAGCGGCCGTTTGCGCGTTGAGCAGCGCGTGGTGGAACGGCCATTCGTTGTGGAGCGTTCTTCTCGGGTGACGACCGGTCCAGAATCGCGTCTCAGCGGCCGGGGACGGCCACGGACCGGAGCGCGCCCGTCCCGGGCGCTGAGGCGTTCGCTCGGAGCGGCCGTTTGCGCGTTGAGCAGCGCGTGGTGGAACGGCCTTTCGTTGCGGAGCGTTCTTCTCAGGTGACGACTGGCTCTGAATCGCGTCCCAGCGGCCGGGGACGGCCACGGACCGGAGCGAAAGGCACACACGCCGGTGCCCCCCCCCCATCTGCCTTATTTGGCTGCGGGCGGCAGGATGTGCGATGGAAACCGTTGGTTAAGATAACTGGCGAGTGAGCCGATCTGGAAATCGGTGAGGGGGCCGCCCTGGGAGGAGGCGAAGGCGGGCATGAGGGTGCCGGCTTTTCCGGAAGTAATCCAAGTGCGCCAGAACTCCTCGCTGGTGGGGTCCTTGAGATTATGCAGGTCGGGCACCATGGTGGCGCGCGGGTTGGCTTCGTGGCAGATGGCGCAGGTGATGGCAAAAAGTTGCGGGCCGTATTTGCCTTGGACATTTTTTGCGTGACAGGAGACGCAGTCGCCCTTGAACACAGCCTGGCGATCCACCTTGGCGGCGGCCACACCCTGGGCGCGCTCGGCTTCGGTCATGGCGGTCGGCGGCGGCGCAGGCGCGATGTTGACCGTGAGCATCAGGTTCTTGACGCCTTGGTCAGTGCTGATGATCACGGCTTTGTACAGGAGGCCGGCTTTACCGGCGAGGTTGATGGTGGCGTCAAAATGGCCGATGCCGCCGGTGGGGATGAGCCAGGGCGTGGCGGTGGGCAGTTTGACGGTGGTGCAACTGCAGGAGCCCCGGGCACCCAGGATCACCACCGGGTCGGCGGAGACATTCGTGAAGGAAAAATCGAAATTGGCGAAGGCCTGGCCGTTGGTGGCGTTGACCGACTTTAGTTCGGCGTCCCAGGCGAGGAGGCCGTTTTTGAGCGGTTGATTGGCGTGTGCGAGATTGGGCACGTAAACCGGCGCACTGGCTACCGGATTAGTCGTCTGGCCCGCGGCTGGCAGGCCGGCAAGGGCCAGCACCGCGGAGCCGAAGATCGCCCAGAGAGTGCGCGGCGGTAAGTGGACCGCCTGATGAAAACGGTCCCGGAACATGGTCAAGGTTTCTTGGCGGCAGCCGGTACGCGGGAGGGGAACGTCTGGTTCAGATAGGCGGCCAGCGAAGCAATTTGGAAATCGGTCAGGGGGCCGCCCTGGACGGAGGCGAAGGCGGGCATGAGGGTGCCGGCTTTGCCGGAGGTGACCCACGTGCGCCAAAACTCCTCGCTGGTGGGTTCCTTGAGATTGTGCAGGTCGGGCACCATGGTGGCGCGGGGGTTGGCCTCGTGACAGATGCCGCAGGCGGCGACGAAGAGTTGCTTGCCGTACCGGCCTTGGAGATTCTTGGCGTGGCAGGCGGCGCAATCCCCCTTGAACACGGCCTGGCGGTCCACCTTGGACAGGGCCACGCCCTGGGCGCGCTCGGCCTCGGTCATGGCGCGGGGCGGCGGCTCGGGCGCGATGGCAACGCGCAGGATCAGATCCATGCGGCCATGGTCCGTGGTGAGGGTGACGGTTTTGAAAAGGGTGCCACTCTTGCCGGCGAGATTGACATTCACGCGCAGTTGGCTGTTGGTGCCCGGGGGGAGAACCCAAGGCATGGGCGGCACTTCCGCCGTGGTGCAACCGCAGGAGGCATGCACGTTGATGACGGCCACCGCGGCCGGAGCGCCCACGTTGGTAACGTTGACAATGCTGCGGTTGGTGGTGACGCGCGGAAGCGTCGAGTATTTGTAGCCGGAGATGACGTCCCAGAAACTGGAATTCGTCCGCACGGTGAAATTGGTGACGTAGTTGAAATTGGTGGCGCGGCTCAGCGTGATGTCCCGGGCGATATTCGTGAAGGCGAACAGGAAGCGGGCAAAAGCCTGGCCGTTGGTGGCCTCCACGGTTTTCTGGAGCTGGTCCCACGCCAGCACGCCGGGGGGCATGGGTTCCGTGGAGTGCCGGGTATTCGGCACATAAACCGGGGCCGACGACACGCCGACCTGTGTTTGGGCAGTGGCCGGAAGGATTGCGACCGCCAGGATTAAACCCCACACGGCCACCCTCAGGATATCAAGCGTCGTTCTCATAGCGCGGATTAATTTATTTGGTTTACCGCATTTTGACGAGTGCTGATTTGGGGAGAATTGGATGGCGGTTGAAGCGTGGAGACGCGGAAGTGCGATTGAGTTTCCCCGGATTCGCTGGTATATTCAGCGCGTCAGGCCAAACCACGTGCCCGCGCGGACTTGGTCCGACCGTTATTTTGCCAAGCGCGCCGCCCCGGATTGGCAGAATGAAATATGCATTTATTTTCACTGGTTCAATGTCTGGGATACGTGGCGTGTATTTTGGGGGTGGCCGCTTTCCTGCAAAAAAAGGACACGCGGCTGAAGGGCTTGCTGGCGGTGGAGTCCGCCGTTTACACGGTGCATTTCTGGATGCTGGGAAATCTGCCGGCCGCGTTGACGGCGTTTCTTTCGGGAGTCCGTTCCGGCGTGGCCATCAAGACCCGTTCGCGCGTGGTCGCGGGTATTTTCCTGGTAATCAACGTGGTGGCGGGGGTGGCACTGGCGCACCATTGGATTGCGTTCTTTCCGATTTTGGGCGGCGTGTTGGGCACGGTGGCCATGTTTTTGATGCAAGGTTTGCCCATGCGGCTGGCTTTGCTGGCCAGCACTTGTTGCTGGCTGGTCAACAACATTGCCGCGGGCTCGGTCGGTGGAATCATCCTCGAATCCTTTAATGCCCTGGCCAACGGCGTCACTATTTTGCGTTTCCTAGCCGCGCGCCGCGCCGCAGCGGCGGCCGGTCCCGGCATGAAGTGGGGAGCCGGAGGCGTTGCTCCCACCCGCCCGTTGGATGGTTCAGTGCCCGGGGAATGACCGGGCTGACTCTGTTAGTCTTCAGGAGGTGGGGTTGGAAACGTTTGCCGGGGAAGGGCGGATGAATGAAGACTCGTGGGGTACAAAGGGGCCGAGGCCGTTAACGTGTATCCTCCCAATTCTGGAGGGGGTAGCGGTTTGGTCTCCTGGCGGGCCAAAGGCGATCGGGGAAAGAAAAAAAGGCGGAATTCGGTTTTCACCAAATTCCGCCCTGAGATCTTAAATCAACGGCGCATTAATAGCGCTCGCGACGACCGGCTCCGCCGCCGCCGCTGTAACCACCACGACGGGGGCCGCTGCTGGGAGCGCGCTCTTCGCGGGGCTTGGCGACATTGACCGTGAGGGCGCGACCGCCCAAGTCTTTGCCAGCCAGCGCGGCGATGGCTTTTTCCGCTTCCTCAGCCGTGCTCATGGTGACGAACGCGAAGCCGCGGGGGCGGCCGGTGGCGCGATCCATCATCAGGTTGGTTTCGGTGACCGTTCCGTAAGCGGCGAACAGGTCGTTCAGCTCGTTTTCGGTGGTATTGAAGGAAAGATTTCCTACAAACAATTTGTTACTCATATGATGTTTTGTTGTCCTAGATTAAATCTTGCTTTTGCTAGACTGTTCCCGTTGGCCGGATTTCAAATCATCACTGAAGTAAATTCACTTGAGGATTTACCATGCCTTTAAAGAGACAAGCGTTCTAAGAGACGCAGGCAGTATACCTGCTGGCGTGGGCAATGCAACAACTTTCTGAAATCTTTTTTTGACCGCCATGTTAACGGCTTTTCCCCGAGGAAAATGCCAGTATTTCCCGGGTCCCCAACCGGCTGGCTTCCATGCTGGCGGACGGTCGCTGCGGCACCGGTCTGATTGGAGCCGCCGGATTGGCCACGGAGGGCAAAGATGGCGACCGAGCCAAGGAGAACCACCGCAATGGCCAGGCTCACAGGTTTCAATAATCTTGTTTTCATACCGATATGACACAACGCTCGCAAATTTATTAGCGGCGCAAGCGCCCGATCTTAAAGGGGGCCGGCGCTGTCGGTGCCGCTCAAGGTGATGGGATTCGTGCCCGGACGCAATTTTATGAACGCTCGATCTCTAGCGCTGAAGCCGGCATTTATATCGCCATGATCCGAATTCAACTCCGCCGCCTGGCCTGATTTCTTATCCATGTCGATTTTTAAAACAGACTCTAACAGCCGGCCAGGGTAAATCACCCCATATCACCCGCCGCATTTATATGCTATAAGATTTCTGATATGAACGAGTCAACCAACGAACCAATTGAAGACCGAACGCGTTCGACTCATCGTATTCTGGTAATGGGGGAGGACCCGGTTCTCCTCAATTTTAATGTCGAAGTCCTGCTCCGGCATGGCTACGAGGTGAAAGCCGCTGAGGACGGGGCCACGGCTTGGAAGGAGCTTCTGACCTTTAACTACAATCTCCTGATCACCGATTACAAACTGCTGAAAGTGACCGGTGTTGGACTCATCAAGAAGCTGCATTCGGCCCGTCTGTCTTTGCCGGTGGTGCTGGTTGCAGAAAAGGCCGCCACGCAGCGACTGGCTAAATATCCGTGGCTTCACCCGGCGGCGACGTTGTTGAAACCCATTGCAGTGGAGGTGCTGTTGGACACGGTGAAGAATGTTCTCCGGGCGACCCGCAGTGCCCCTGATGACAACCTTGCGGACCGAGCCAGCACCATTACTCCAGGCCAACCGCTTCTGGGAATAGCTCCCCTTGGCGCCCGCACCTCCCTCCGCCCCTGCGCTCAGATCATGGAACCGGGGAGTAATATTGCGGAATGGAGACAAACAGGCCCGGGAATTTGGTCCCAAATATTGGATTAAACAGAAATCGTACGGCACGGCCTACGATGGCGGCATTTCCAATCGGGGCACGGTGTATTCCTTGGGCACCAACGGAGCGCCGTTCCAGGTGCTCAAGAGCTTTACTGGCAACGATGGCACCCAACCGCGTTATGGCCTGGTCCTGGCCGGCAATACACTCTATGGGGTCACCGACGGCAATTCGGTGAACCGCAATAGCGTCATTTTTAGGATCAACACCGACGGCAGCGGCTATCAGGTCATTAAGCGGTTTTCCGAACCGGATCCCGCCACGGGGACCAACGTGGATGGCTCTGGGCCGATGACGGTTTGAACCGCATCCTGCAGACGACAACCGACCTGGCTTCGGGAAACTGGATGAACGTGGGGGCGCTGAACTGGACCAACTGGTCAGCGGGCGCGTCACAAATCGGCGGTTGCGTGACCAATGCGCCCGCCGGCTCTGCCACTTTTTTCCGGTTGAGGTAGTAAAAGTCAGAAGGCATCCGCTTACGCCAAGGCTATGGCGCGACCATCCGCCGTCGCTTCGCTATGGCGCGACAAGGGGGGGGCATCCGTCGTTTGCGCACAACTCTCGCTTTCCCCACACCCTCCGGTCGAGCCATGGTCGGCGCTTCGGTCCCAGGTAATCGGCGTCCAGATGCATTTTGGATGTCGCGTCGACAAATAGAAAAAATGAGCAAGCCAGGTTTACGATGATGATTTGGGGGCTTTGACGAAGATGGCGACCCTACCGGGAATCGAA
>CAYTJG010000372.1:0-5600 GCA_964437865.1 uncultured Bifidobacteriaceae bacterium
CAAACCAACCTCTTGCACTATCTAAGCGCCATTCGGCCACCGGCCCAGGTTCACGACCCTATTGAAATTATAAGGGCCAACGGCCCGTACCATAATCCGTTATCTCGCCATCGCCCGAGGCCCATCCAACTATCCCGGGGGGAATTCAAGGTGTGCAATGATGATATACTCTAAAAACCCGCAACACCCGCTACAATGTTTATGGTCAGCGATTTAAGGTGCAACATTTGGACAACCGAGGGTGCAACAACCTGCAACATTTCCGGCCGGCGGGCCGTAAGCCCGCCCCATCGCCTTATGCTTTTGGTCAGCATTTGGCCTTTAGCCTTTTTTGTGTAGGGCACGAGGTTCTGACTTTTGACCTTTGGCCTCCATCATTGTTGCGATCTGTGTTCATCCGTGTCCATCCGTGGTTTAGAATCCTTTAATCCCATTCGCGAAAATCAGTGCAATTCGTGTCTCCCGCTCGTCGGCGTTTATTCGCGTCCATTCGCGGTTAAATTTTTGTGCCTCTTGCGCCGTCTTGCGGCCAAGCCTTCCGGCTGTTTCCGCTTTCCCGCTTTCCGCGTTTGCCTCCAATTCGTGCCCTTCGTCCCTCCGCTTTTTGCCCCCCGGCCGGAACCGCGATTGGCGCCCTTTGCGAGCAGATTGGCGCGCTTTGCTAGTGACGAAATCAGACGACGGATTATGATGTTCCCATTATGACGACCAAAGCCAAATCTTATGCGGCGCAGAATGCAGCTTCCGCGCTCGCGCCCCTCGCCATCAACCGCCGCGAACCCAGCCCCACCGATGTGGAACTGGAAATCCTATATTGCGGCGTCTGCCATTCAGACTTGCACCAGGCTCGGAATGAATGGCACAACACTGTCTATCCGTGCGTGCCCGGACACGAAATCGTGGGCAAGGTCACGCGGGTGGGCAAGCAAGTGACCAAGTTCAAGGTGGGTGACCTGGGTGCGGTGGGCTGCATGGTGGATTCCTGCGGCACCTGCCCGAGCTGCCTGGCGGGCGAGGAACAATACTGCCAGGCGTTTCCCACCTTTACCTATAACGGGAACGACAAATTCCTCGGCGGACCCACTTTGGGCGGCTATTCCACCGGCATCGTGGTGGATCAGGCGTTTACGTTGCGCGTGCCGGCGGGGCTGGATCTGGCGGCCACGGCCCCGCTGCTGTGCGCCGGCATTACCACTTATTCCCCACTGCGCCACTGGAAGGTGGGGCCCAATCAAAAGGTGGGGATCGTGGGGCTGGGCGGGCTGGGCCACATGGGCGTCAAATTTGCCCGCGCCTTTGGCGCCCACGTCGTGTTGTTTACCACGTCGCCCGGCAAGGTCGCCGATGGCCTCCGGTTGGGCGCGCATGAAGTGGTGTTGTCCAAGGACGCCGACGCCATGAAGAAGCACCTGACCAGTTTCGACTTCATCCTCGACGCGGTGGCGGCGCAGCACGACATCAACGCCTACCTGAGCCTCCTCAAGCTGGATGGCACGCTGACCCTGGTGGGAGCGCCGGAGCACCCGCTGCCGGTGTCCGCGTTCAACCTGATTCTGCCCCGCCGCAACTTCGCCGGTTCGGCCATCGGCGGCATTGCCCAAACCCAGGAGATGCTGGATTTCTGCGCCCAGCACAAGATTGTCTCGGATATCGAACTGATTCCCATCCAGAAGATCAACGAGGCCTGGGATCGGTTGCTCAAGCAGGATGTGAAATACCGCTTCGTCATCGACATGGCGTCGCTCAAGTAAGGGGCGCCATGCGAAATCGATTCCGCGTTTCCGGCCTGCTGGCCTCCCGGCTGCAGGAGCAAGGCGTGGTGTTGCCCACGCTGTTGAAGCGGGCCGGATTGCCGGCGGAGTTCTTCCGTCCGGAGAAGATCACCGCGAGCACCGACGAATTGTTTGCCTTGTGGCGCGCCATTGGCGAATCCAGCGATGATCCGGGCATCGGGCTCAAGCTGGGCTCGGAATCGCGGCTGGAGCGGTTAAATCCGTCGGCGATTGCGGCCCTCTGCAGCCAATCGTTCCGGGACGCATTGCAGCGCATGGCGCGGTACAAACAGCTCACCTGTCCGGAAGAGATCCGGATTCGGGCGCGGGGCGGGGAGACCTCGGTTGAGTTTGTCTTTCTGGAGGGGGCCGGGGAAGAGCCCACCATTCTGGTGGATGTCTGTCTGGCCTGGGTGCTGGCCATCGGGCGGCGCGGCACCGGCGGGCAGGTGTGGCCGGTGCGGGCGGAACTCGCGCGGGCGGCGGCCCAGCGCGGGTTGTTGGAGGCGCATTTTGGTTGCCCGGTGAAGTTCGGCGCCGCGCGAAATGCCCTGGTGTTTCCCAGCGCGCAGCTCGACCTGCCGTTCGTCACCCACAATGTGGATCTGCTCGCGCTGGTGGGCACGCAGTTGGATCAGGAACTGAGCCAGCAGCAGGCGGATGTGCCCCTGGCGGACCAAGTGAAGCAGACGCTCAAACGCACCCTGGCGGGACGGCGTCCGGCCATCCAGCATGTGGCGCGTGAGTTGGGGCTGAGTTCCCGCACCTTGCAGCGGCGGTTGACCGGCGCCGGGCTCACGTTTCAAGAAGTCGTGGAGAATGCGCGGCGCGAACTGGCGCGGCACTACCTTGGACAGGGCACCATCGAACTGAACGAGACGGCGTATTTGCTGGGTTACGAAGACGCCAATTCCTTTTTTCGGGCGTTTCAGAATTGGGAGGGTACCACGCCCGGCAGTTGGCGCGCCCGCCATGTCGAGGGGGTGGAACTGGCGCGCTGCCGGCAGTAGGCGGAAATGGAACTTACGCTCTTTCGATTTTCAATCGCACCTTTGATTACTGAAGCAATCGCGTGCGGTAAAATTGCAGGCTGTTTGTCGTCGTCGGGAGCGTGACCGTACAGGTTCCAAAGGCCGTGTAGTTGCTGCTGATGGTTTGCCAATTCACGAGGTCCGGGGAGGCCTGAATCGCATACTCAAGGCCGTCGTACCCGCCGAACTCCAGTTGCCTCTGCCCGTTCGTTGAAAGCATCTTTGCAACGGCATCAATCCTCAGCAAAGGCAACAACTGGCTGGGAATCATTTCATAGGCTTGATCGGTGATGCCGAAGTCAATTTGGCTTGCTACACCCGGCCTGCCGCCGATGCTGCCCGCGTTCGTGTTTAAAAACGGCGACCGAATGCTCAACTCGGGCGTGGCCAAGATCAGGCCGATTTCTCCGAAAGTCTGATTGGGAAACAGATTGGTATTGAGTCGGGTTGCTTGGATGGCTTTGGCGATGATCTGGGCCTGAATCGAATTGGACGAAATGAAGATAGAAGCGAATTGCGGGGTCGTTTTGGAAATGGGCGATGGGGTTGTATTGGTTAAGGCGACCAAACCGTTTAAGAGAACCGCCCAGGCATTCGTGTCGGGGTTGTTCACCGGGAATTGCTGGCTGTAGTTATTGGTGCTGAGTGTTGCCGCCAACAAGCTCACCAACTCAAAATCCATGATTGGCGCGGAACTAAACACCTCAAAAGAGGACTCCTTGTCGTTGGTTTGTAGAAAGTTCCCGGTCCAAGCCTCCCAAGTCTGAAAGCCATTTATGGCGGCCAAGATGTTGGTTGATTTTAGGAAAATGGACTGCCACGGAGTACCGCGATGGACCTGCCCGATCCAACTCAGGCCCCAAACCTGGCCCGTGGGAAAATTCCAGTGATCAGGGTTCCAAACCAGGGGATCTTTGTAGGCGAGGTTGTAGGGATTAGAATCCACCGCCGCCGTTCTGGCCAGTTGCCCGGTATTTCCCCAGGGCTGGTAGCGGCCCCCGATTGAAATGATCGGCGGTACGGGCAAAGGTTCGCTGTTGGGATCGTCGCTGCGGTTCCAAACACCGTTCAGGTAATCACCGTTGGCCCAGTTGGCCAGCATGCCATACTGCGCTCCCAAATCACTGGCTGTGTAATGCACCAACGGATCATTCGCCTGCAAGAGAAAGGCTCCATACACCCTTCGGCTCGGCGTATAAGGCACCTGCATTTCCAATTCTAGATTCGTATAGAGCGCTCCTTCATATATAAAACTTGGCGTGAAAAAGCCTTTAAAAAAAGCCGCCTCTGCCGTAGGTGAGACATCACCCATAGGCGTTTGCGCCGTGCTCCATTGCCCGCCGACCGCCGGTGCACTGGACGGGTGCCCCGAAACCCACAATTGGTTGACCACGCCATAAGGAATATTTTCAGCATTGCCATAGTCGTTCGTACTCCACTGGTAAAAGGTGGTATCGTTCGTGCCATAATTCGGGTCGGCCAAAGCCTGATTAAGACCGCCGACGATGATCGGGGCACGCAGTTGCACGTAATCGACCACCTGATTGCCAATCAAAATGTAAGCCTGCAGATAGTTGGTCACGACCAGTCCGAGTTGATCCAGTGGCGCGATCGGTTCAAATGAACCGCCCGAGAAATTATGGGTGGAACTATTATAGACCAGCGGATTTTGATAAAGGATCGGCCAGCTAAACGAAAGAAACGATGCCGCTGACGGTGTTTGATTGGGCGGCGCCCCTCCTCCGTTCCTTCCCCAAGCCGCGCCCGGCCACGTATTGAAGACGATGTTTGTATTCAAATTCGTGCCCACGCCCCAATTGGCAAACCCATTCCATTGATTGGTCATGGACATTTGCATGGAATCCAAAACCATGACCTGGATCTGCTGCCCATTATATTGGGCGCTCGTAAGGGTATTGCTGTAAGAATTCCAGAAGGTCATTCCCAACTGATTGGTCACCCAAATGATGTACGCCTGGTTCGTTGCGTACGTGGCGGTCTTTGGATCCGACGTCGTGCGCGTCAGTTCCAATTTGCGCACGACCGTGGCGGCCGTGAGCAGGGAGAGTTGATTGAAATTGGGCAACCCTTTTTTTGCGCCCACGACCCAAGGGATGCCATAAATATTTACCGGGCCATTGCTGTCCGCCAGGGGATTCGTGGCGTTGGTCAGGTTGGCCAGGGAGGCGGCATCATACGGCGCAGCCAATTGCGGGTCGGAGGTTCCGGAAACATTCGTCACGGGTTCATAGCCGGTGATGAAAATGTTGCTGGCAGCGTCTTCTGAAAAGAGCGGCCTAAAGACCGACGGGTAAAAATTCGTGTTCTGGGCATCCAGAAGGTTGGCGGTGACTTGCAGCAACCGGTGCACGGAGGGGGTGTACTGGTTCGTGGGATAAACTTCCATCCGACTCAAGTTCACATTCAGCTCGCTGGACAGGAGCCGGCCCGCGACATTGGTGAAAAAGCTGACGGGTGTGCTGGTGTCGAACACCGGGCCGGCCGTGGCGAAAGTCGCGGTGGAAAGTTGCACGGCAATACAAAGCGTGAGCCAGGGCAAGAAAACTGCTGAAACATGCTTTTCCCGGAGGCTTGGTTGGTCCCGGCCATTCTGCCAATGGCTACAATTGCGCGCTTGCCACTTCACAGGTTTGGATAATGACCCCAACGATGTGCATTCCGCAATTCAAAAGGGAGGTCGCGGAGCGACGCTGAAAATAAACCCGGCACAACGTGCCGGGTCTGGAGTTTGGCTCTAATTATTTCATTTGATACTTAGAAAGATGGCGGATTGCAG
>CAYTJG010000373.1:0-5547 GCA_964437865.1 uncultured Bifidobacteriaceae bacterium
CGCCTACAGGCCCCTCGCGCCCCGCCTCCTCACGTCGTCGCCTACAGGATGGTTGTCAGGTCCCCAGGATTTGCTGAATGGCCTCGGCCAGCTCGCCGGGGGAGACTGGCTTGTTCAGGATTCTGGATATCCCGGCCGAGGCCAATTTCTCCTCGGTCAATTCCGCGGCAAATCCACTGCACAAGATCACCGGGAGATCGGGCCGCTGTTCGTGCATCCGCGTGGCCACCTCCAAGCCATTCATCGTCGGCATGTTTAGATCCGTCACCACCAAATCAAATTGACCGGGATCTGTTTGGAACCGCAGGAGCGCGTCCGGGCCATCGTGGCAACCGGTGGGCAGGTAGTTGAAACGCTTCAACGTGAGCAGCAGAACTCTAACGATCGCCTCCTCATCGTCGACCACGAGAATTCTACGGCCTTGGCCGTCCACGGCGGGGACGGGAGCCACCGACACGCTCCCGGTAGCGGCGGGTTGGCTGGGAAGATAAATCTCAAACGTGGTTCCGCGTCCCTCCTCACTGGCCGTGGTGATAACGCCCTCGCAGGCGCGGACAATGCCATGCACGACCGACAAGCCCAAGCCAGTTCCCTTGCCCGCCGACTTGGTGGTGAAAAAGGGTTCAAAAATATGTTCCATTGTCCTGGCATCCATGCCCTGTCCGGTATCGGCCACCGTCAAGTGTGAATACTCTTGGGGTTTCAATTCCGGGTACTGCCGCGCAAGGGCTGCACCCGGGACCAAGCGGTCGAGCTTGATGGTTAAGTGCCCGCCATGGGCTTCCATGGACTGCCAGGCATTGGTGCCCAGATTCATGAGCACCTGGTGCATCTGGGTGGGGTCAGCCAGCACCGGTGGTGTTTGGGGATCAATCGCCAAGTCGATGGAGATATTGGCTGGCAAGGAGGCGCGCAGGAGTTTGGCCACTTCGTGGATGATGCCATCCAGCCGGAGAATTTGTTTCTGCTGGTCCCGTCGGCGGCTGAAAGTCAGGATTTGTTGCACCAACTCCTTGGCGCGCGTGGCGGCCTTGAGAATTTCGCCGGCACTTTCGCGGGCCGAAGGGCGGCCGCAAACCTCCTCTTGCAACAAATAGAGATTGCCAAGGATGGCGCTGATGACGTTGTTCAAATCGTGGGCAATGCCGCCGGCCAACCGGCCAACAGATTCCATTTTTTGCGCTTGAAACAGATGATTCTGAAGTCGCTCGCGTTCCTCCTCCGCCCGTTTCCGTTCCGTAATATCACGGACCAGGGAAACCATGCGCCGCTCACCGCCCAACATGACTACGGAACTCGTCACCTCCACCGGAAACGTGGAACCGTCCTTCCGCCGGTGGATCGTCTCAAAGGTGGAACTCTTGCCTTGCAAAGACTCAAACAGGGCCTCGAACCGGCCCAGATTGAAGATCGGGTCGATATCCGGAATCCCCAGATTGAGCAGCTCCGGCCGTGAGTAACCGAGTTGTTTGCAAGTGGCGAGGTTCAAATCAACGAACCGCCCTTGTTGATCCAGCAACTCGAACCCGTCCGGGGCCTGTTCAACCAAGGTGCGAAACCGATCCTCGCTCGCTTGCAGGGCAGTCTCAATGCGGTTCAGTTCCGTGGCATCCTCAGCCGCCAGAATGAAACACACCGGTGCCTCCCCGGGGCCCCACAGGGCCGAAGCGCTGAGCTTCACCACGATATTCGCGCCGTCTCCGCGCAAGCAATGCGCAGCCACAGAAAAGTCGCGGACTTGGCCAGCCGCGAGTCGATCCAACCCGGTGCGGTAAGCCAGCCGGGAGTCCGGCGCAAGTAGAGATTGGAATTCGAGGTGTTCGAGCTCATCGGGCGAACGCCCGAATACTTCGGCAAACCGTTGGTTCACCCGCCGGCAATGTCCCGAAGCCAGCTCCATCTGCGCGAGTCCCACGGCGACGCGGTCAAAAATGGAGCAAAATACGTCACGGTCATCTTCCCTGTTGAATGCCGGTAGCTGGCGGGCTGGCTTCATTCACATTAAAGGGGCTATCTGATTAATACTGCACTTTAGCACCATAAATTACGGCCGGCAAGTCGCGGGCAGCCCAGGGCAGGAGTTCAAGACTGCGAATTTAATGAACCCATTCGCACCCGGTTCAATTTGCGTCAATCTGTTCCGGAATGACTAGCGGTTCGTGAAATTCGTGTCCGTGCTTCCCGCTTTCCGCTTTGTTCCTTTGGCTTTTATCTTCAGCCTTTTCTAGTAGGGCACGAGGTAACGAGTGCGGGCTCATGGGGACCTTCAACCGGGTCACGCTTGGCCGGGCTCGGGAAGTTCAGCTTTAGCATTCAGCCTTTAACAACCAGCGGCGGGAGTTCCTCGCACGGGACACCGGGCAGATGGATGATGAAGGTGGTGCCTTGACCCACTTCACTTTCAAACGTCACCGAGCCGCCGTGCCGCTTGACAATCGCGCCATAGACGATCGACAGCCCCTGCCCCGTGCCTTTGCCCACTTGTTTGGTCGTGAAAAACGGCTCAAACATATGCGGCCGGACGGCATCCGGTATGCCCGTTCCGGTGTCCTGCACGCGCACTTCGATTCCATCCCCGGCGCGGCGCGTGCTCACGGTGATCTCGCCCTTGGTGCCGGGCCTGTCTTTCACCACGTCCCCGATGGCATGCGCCGCATTGACGATCAGGTTGAGAATCGCCTGGTTGAAATCGCCGAGAAAACAAGTCACGGCCGGCAGTTCCGGATCCAGGTCCAGCTTCATATCCGCCACGTATTTCCATTCATTGTGGGCCACGGTAACGGTGCTTTCGATGGCCTGGTTGATATCCGCGGCGAGCTTGTCCGTGCCGCCGGGGTGGGAAAACTCCTTCATGGCGCGGACGATCTTGCTGACCCGGGCCACGCCATCCAAGGTCTCGTTGATGGCGGGGGGGATCTGTTCCAGGAGAAATTTCAGATCACTCTCCACCAGCGCCTTTTGCGCTGCTGCGACCAGCTCCGGGGTGAGCCGGTTGTCCCCGGCCGCGGCCAGCAACTGTTCGTAACCCGCCAACACCCGGCCAAGGTCCTCGAAGGAGTTCTTGAGAAAACGGGTGTTGTCCCCGATGTATTGCGTGGGCGTGTTGATTTCATGCGCTATGCCGGCGGCGAGCTGGCCGATGGACTCGAGCTTTTGGGCCTGGCGCAACTGGACCTCCAAGATCTGGCGCTCCTGGTCCGCCTTTTTCTGTTCGGTGACGTCCTTGGAAATGCCGAAGGTGCCAATGATCTCACCCTTGCGGTTGCGCAGCGGCAATTTGCTGGTGAGCGCCCAGGTGACCTGGCCGGTGCCCCGCATGGTCTCCTGCTCGATCTTGGCCGGCATCGGTTTTCCGGTGCGGATGATTTCCTGCTCATCCTCGAAGGCCGGCCGCGCGTGTTCCGCCCCATAAAAATCAAAATCGGTCTTGCCGACCACATCCTCCATGGACTTGACGCCGAACTTGGCCGAAAGCGCCTTGCTGCAACGCAGAAAACGCGATTTCAGATCCTTGAAATAGATGAAGTCCGGCGATTCCTCCATCAGCGCCTGCATCAAATCGCGCTCATACGCCAGTTTTTCCTCCATCCACTGGCGCTCGGTCACATTACGCAGCAAGACCAGCACGAACTGGATTTCGCCTTTGGGGGAGTGTTCGGGTACGAGTCGGGCTTCCAAAAAACGGGGCGCACCGGGGTTTCGGTCATCCACAAATTCCAGGGACTGCATCTCCCCAGTCTGAAACACGCGGCTGATGGCGGCACTCACTTCGGCGCTGGCCGGCAGCGCCAAGTCGGTGGCGCTGTTGCCCAGAAACTTCTCCGCGGGAACGCCGGCGGTCTTTTCCATGACGCGGTTGACGAACACAAAATGCTGCTGGCGGTCCACGCGGGCGATGGCGTCCGGCGCGTTGTCGGTGAGCGCGCGATACGATTCCCGCTGGGCGCGCATCTCCGCCGCAATGCGCTCCAGTTCCAGCCGACGACGCAGAATTCCGTTGATGCCGATGGCAATCGCGGCCGTGAGCCCCAGCCCGAGGGTGGCCGACAGCCAACCCTCGCGCAGCGGATGCAGGCTAACAAACTCCGGGCCGGCGTGGGCCGTGACCAGAAACACTTTGCCAAAGGCGAGGACCGGACGCGCCATGACCAGGTCAGCCGCCGACGGAAGGTCACTGTCCTTGGAGGAGGACAGCAGTTCGGGCGCCGCGCCGGGCCGCAGCAGGGTGAGGTCCAGACTCACGGAGCGGTCCGGGTCCAGGCCGGAAATCAAGGAGCCCATCCGCAGCACGGCCAAACAAAGGCCCCGCAGGTGAGTGGAATCCTGGCTATCGAAAACGGGGCGAAAAATCAGCATGCCCTTCTGGGTGCCGGTTTCCTGCACCAGCGTGATCGGGTCGGTGGCAGTGAGGAGGCTGGTGCGTACGGCGGTTTCCAAGGCTGTCCGGCGGGTCGGTTCCGAGCCCAAATCAAAGCCCAAGGCGGATTGGTTGGCCGCCAGTGGTACGGTCTGGGTGACCGGATAAAACACCGGGCGCAGAGCAGCCGGAACCCGTTTTCGCTGGGCGTCCCGCTGCCAAATTTCGAATCCCTCCTGACCAGCGGCGCGGGCGTTGGCTTCGAATTGGGATTTCGCCGCGGCGGGCACTGCCGCCGCCCATTCCCAGGCTTGGACGTTCAGATTCTTCGCCAGAAACCCGGTGAACCGGCGGAACTGTTCGGGCGTGACCGTCGGGCTGTTTTCATAGAAGCGCGCGAGCCCTTCAATTTCAGCGCCGCCAACGTTGCTCAGCATTTGAGTAACCTGGGCCGTGCGGCTGGCGGCCATTTCTCTGAAAGTTTCGTCGCGTTCGCGCGTCTCGCGCTGGTGGAACATCCAGGCCACGTACGCAGTGAGGACCACTCCAAAAGCGGCCACCAGAATTGGCTCGATCCGCTGCATCCAGCCCGACGGCCAACCGGTCATTGGGGAGCGGCGGGCCGACAGCCCCGAGCCTGCCAGCAAAATCGTGACCATCGCCAGCGTGAGCAAGGCCGCCGGCAGCATCGCCAGGGCCAGCTTCCGGTTCCAACCGCCGGCATCGAACTTCAATCCCAACAAGGCGCAGATTTTCCCATCGCCCTTGTAGGCCCCGGCGCAGATCACCAGGTCGTCCACGCCCTGAACAAACGTCGTCTTGTGGTCATGTTGGCCGTTGAGGGGATTCAAATATTCGAACTCCACCCAGCCTTTGCCTTTGCGGGCGACGTGCTGGATTTCCCGGCGAAAATATTTGCCGCCGGACCAGTCCTTTCGGTCAATCCAGTTCTGGCCGACCAGCTCCGGTTTAATGGGATGCGCCAGCCAGGTCATGTTCCGGTCGTAGATAAAGACATAAAGGTCGCCCTGGTGGAATTGCCCCTGCGGGTTATTGACTTCTTTCAGGAGATTTGCCCGTCCGTTCTGGCGGTAGAACTCCACGGCCTTACCGACCATCGTCCGCGCCTCCTCCGGGGTGGCCATGCCGATCATGATGGTATGCGGGTCCAGCAGCGGGACCAAAGCCAG
>CAYTJG010000374.1:0-5469 GCA_964437865.1 uncultured Bifidobacteriaceae bacterium
AACAAACGTCTGCCACCTGGTTCGGGGATCGGTTATATTGGCGGGGTGCGGACAATACCGACATGGAGGGTGGCGGGCGGCGCGGGGCGAAGGCCGTAAATAACACAAATAAACAAAGTTCAACAGTGAGGAGCCAATTGATTGCGGAATGCGGAGTTTCGGCCTCTACGGGGAGCACTCGTTACCTCGTGCCCTACAAGGTCAGAGGTCAGAGGTCAGCCGAAGTGGAAAATGAAACGAAAAGCACTCCTGACGTCGTGCCCTACAAACGGAACTCTGATGCCCCGACGCGCGTTGACTCCGGCGACTGTCACCGTTAGCCTGCCGTATGGACCGCATCCTCGTCACCGGTGGCAACGGCTTGCTGGCGTATCAGTTGAAAAAACTGGCGCCCAGCGATTGTGAACTGGTCTTTCTGGGGCATGCGGAGTTTGAACTCACCAATCCCGGCTTGATGGCGCAACGGCTGGACGAACTGAAGCCGCAGGTGGTCATCAACACCGCGGCCTACAATCTGGTGGATCGATGCGAAACCGAGCGGGAGCTTTCGTGGGCGGTCAATGGCACGGCGCCGGGCCAATTGGCGGAATTGTGCGCCGAACGGAAGATCCGGCTCGTTCATTACAGCACCGATTACGTTTTTGACGGCGCCAAGAAGGCGCCCTATGTGGAATCCGACCCGACGAATCCGCTGAACCATTATGCCGCCGGGAAACTGGCCGGCGAACAAGCCGTCCTGCGCGTCTCGCCGACACATCTGGTGCTGCGCACGAGCTGGGTCTTTGACTGGCACCCGACGCAAACCAAGACGTTCATTCACACCATTTTGAAGTTGGCGCGCACGGGACAGCCGATGAAATCCGCCACGGATCAGGCCTCCGTGCCCACTTTCGCCACCGACCTGGCCGTGTGGACCATGGAGCTGGTGCGCGGCGGGGCCACCGGTTTGTTTCACGCCGTCAGCGATGATGGCCTGAGCCGGTTCGAGTGGGCCCGGTGCATTTTGGCGGAAGCCGGCCACGCCCGCCTGATCACCACGCAACCGGCCCTGGAGCCGGTTTTAAGTTCCGCTTTCAATGCCACGATGCGCCGGCCCGATTATACCATCATGAGCAACGAGAAGCTGGCGAAGCAATTGGGGCGTCGCCCGGGTTCCTGGCGGCCGGGTTTGCGAAAAATGCTCGCGCAGATGAAATGATTTTGAGTAGTTTTGATTTCCATGTTCACTGAATGGCACCAGATCGAAGTGCGGGGAATCGTTGAGGTTCCCGGCCTGCCCGGGGTGCGGGTGGAGGCCTTGCCGGTCTTCCAGGATGCGCGCGGCAGCCTGCACGAACTTTATCGGCAGGATGAAATCCCCGCCGGCTTTGGTCCGGTGATGGCCTGCACCTCGTGGTCGCATGCCGGCGTTTCGCGCGGTCCGCACCAGCACGTGGGCCAGGATGATTACTTCACGTTTGCCGGCCCGTCGAATTTCCGGGTTTACCTCTGGGACGACCGCCCCGGAGCGGCCGGCCCGGCCAAGGGCTGGATCATCGACACGGGCGAACAGGCGCCCTCCCATATTTACGTCCCGCGCGGTGTCGTCCACGGCTATCAGAATGTGGGCCAGACCTCGGGACTGGTGGTCACGGTCACCAGCCTGCTCTTCAAGGGCCAGGGCCGCCGCGACCCGGTGGATGAAATCCGCCACGAACTGGATCCCCAGTCGCCGTATAAAATTCCGAAATCATGAGCGAAAGCATAATCCATCCCCGCACCCATTGCCGCACTTGCGGCTCCGCCAACCTCAAACTCATTCTCGATCTGGGCAAAACCGCCCTGGTCAATGATTTCCTGACGCCCGAAGACGTGCCCAA
This sequence comes from uncultured Bifidobacteriaceae bacterium, assembly GCA_964437865.1. GTDB lineage: Bacteria > Verrucomicrobiota > Verrucomicrobiia > Limisphaerales > UBA11358 > UBA11358. The sequence goes on from CAYTJG010000374.1 coordinate 1,860, forward strand.
CTACCACGTCTCGCTGCCCCTGCGAGTCGTGCTCTGCCCGGATTGTTCCCTGGTGCAACTGGCCGACACGGTGGACCCGAAGGTGCTTTATTCGCACTATGCGTACGTGACGTCCACCTCCCGGACCATGGACACGCACCTGAACAAAATGGTGACGCATTTGCTCTCCACCGCGCTGCTCGGGGCCGGTTCCAAGGTGCTGGAAATCGCCTCGAACACCGGGGTGTTCTTGAAGAAGTTCAAGGAACAGGGCTGCGAAGTGCTGGGCGTGGAACCCGCGGAGAATATTGCCGACGTGGCCCAGGCCACGGCCATTCCCACGCGCAAGGAGTTCTTCAATCATGCCACCGCCAAAAAGCTCCGCAGCGAATGGGGCGCGGCCGATTTGATCCTGGGCCGGCACGTCTTCGCGCACATCGACGATCTGCGCGACCTGGTGGCGGGCCTGGAGGCGGTTTCCCACGAGGAGACCCTGATTGCCTTTGAGGTGCCCTACATCGTGGATTTTTTTGAGCACACGGAATACGACACCGTGTACCACGAACATCTGTCCTACGTTTCCGTGACCGCGGTGGAGGCGCTGCTCCGGGGTTCCCCGTTCATGCTGTCGCGGGTGGATCATTATCCCATTCACGGCGGCTCGATCCTCTTTCACCTGCGGCACCGCTCCTCGAAAATTCCGCCCCATGCCAGCGTGGCGCAGGCGCTGGAAAAGGAGAAGCAGATGCGGCTGGCCGACCCCGCCACCTGGGTGGAATTCGCCCGGCGGGTGAACCACATTCGCACCGAGCTGCCGGCCCTGCTCCGGCGCCTCAAGGCCCAGGGCAAACGCATCATCGGCTACGGCGCCTCGGCCAAGGGCAACACCCTGCTCAACACCTGCGGCTTGGGCACGGCGGAACTCGATTACATCATCGACAACACGCCGTTCAAACAGAACAAGATCGCGCCCGGCTCCTGGATTCCCGTGCGTCCGCCGGAACGGCTGCTGGCCGATCAACCCGACTACGCCCTCCTGCTGGCCTGGAACTTTGCCCCGGAAATCATCAAACGCGAAACGGAATACCAGAAACGCGGCGGCCGCTTCATCGTGCCCATCCCGGAACCCAAAATCGTGGAACCCGTGGCTTGATTGACCGCCCGCCTCGCGCCTGATGAAACAAATTGTCATGCTGGTGGGCATTGGAAACAATGACCGCGGTTCCGCCCGTCTGGCCTCCGAGTTTGGCCGCACCATCCTGGTGCAGGATGGCCCGGTGACCCACGAGGAAATCTGGGAGCATGGCACCCGCGTCTTTAATGGTCCGGAAAACCGCGGGCCCAATTGGCGGTGGCTCGCCATGCTGCCGCTCGATGTGCCCGGCATTTTCCGCAACCTGAAGCTTTACCGCCGGCTCATGCACGGCGAAAAATGCGATTTGATCATCGCTTCGGCTTACATGCAGGCCGTGGCCGCCTTGTGGTTGCGGGCCACGGGCAAGACCCGCAAGGTGGTCTGCATCGTCTCGGATTATTTGCCGCCTCATGGCAGCTTCGCCGTGCGCCTGCATCGGCGCATCACCGGCCTCTGGACCCGCCTGACCGCCCGCTACGCCGATGAGGCTTGGGCCGTCTCGCCCCGCATCCCCACCGTCAAGGTCAACCCGCGGAACTTCGTCCTGCCCCTGTTGATTGACGACAACGGAACGCCGCCGACCGGGCGGGAAGAAATCGGTTACATCGGCTTCGCCTCCCCGGATCACGCCCTGGAGATTCTGTTCGACATCTGCCGCAAGCACGGGTTCAAGCTCAACGTGTTCGGCGATTCACCTTATTTGCAATCCATCCGGCACCTGGCGCCGCCCAACACGGTTTTTCACGGCATCACCAACGACAATGTGAAAATTGGCCAGGTGCTGGCCCGCTGCTTTTGCGGCTACGCCGTGTACCGGAACACCAGCCCGCAAAGCTACAGTTACTATGGTGTTCCCTCCAAGTGCCTCCAGTTGTTTGCCAACAATGTGCCGGTGGTGACCACCAACACGGCGCACTTCATTCAAACCATCGGCGCCTCCGGCGCCGGCTGCGTGGTGGAGCCCGTGCCCGACCAGATCGAAGCGGCCATTTTGGATATTCGGGCCCGTTTCCCGGTGTATTTCGAGGCCATCACCCGGCTGCGCGACTCCTGGAACCAAGGCGTTCGGCAATTTCATCGGGAACGCATCGGCGCTCTGCTTGGGGAAGTGCCGACCGAAGCCCAAGCTGCCCCGGCTCGAAAATGAGTTTGCTGGTGGCCCGGGGGGCCATGCGAAGGGGACAAGGCCCCGAACCACGACGCCGTCATCCGTAAATGTTTTTGGGATGCCGCGTGCGCCGCAGCACCGTGAACAGGTAAAAATCGCGCAACTCCACCAAGACCCGACCGGCCAGCCAGAGTGGCCAACCCGTGACCGTGCGCGCGGCTTGCGCAATTTCGCGGGAATATTTCGGATCGCCATTCTGTCGGACCCGCTTGGCTTTGATGCTGGAACGGACGGCAAACAGCCCCTTGAGCTTGAGCTTGCGCAGCAGGCTCCAGCCTTTGCCCCGCAGCAGTTCGTTGGTTTCCATCGTCCGCCATTCGTCGAAAATCAGCGGCTGCAGGCCCGGGGCCAGAAACACCGTTTGGTTGCTGCCGTGCCAGCGATATTTCGCCAGCGCCTGGTGGACGTGCACAATTTTCTCGCAGTGCAGCCCGTAGGCCGCCCAGAAGATCGTGTCGCCCAGGATGGGAAAATCATCGCGAAACCGGCACGGTGCGGGCTCCCCGGCACTCTTCAACAGCACCGCACAGAACGATTGATTGCCCAGCTCAGCCTTGCGTTGGAGGAATACGTCGCGAGAAAGCACCTCGATTTCGCCATCCGTCCGGCCGGAAAAGCTCAAATGCTGGTTATGTTCGTCGATTCGCTCATCCAACGACCAGCCCATGCCCCGGCCTGGACAGCCGGCCAGCGCCTGCGTCATCACTTCGTAGAAACGCGGCTCGATGGTGTCGTCCGCATGCAGAATTTGCAGGAAATCCGTTTCCGTGGAGTAATCCAGTGCCCGGTTCAGGTTGCCAAACAGGCCCAAATTTCGTTCATTGCGAACATATTCACACGGTAATCCCGCAAAATTCTTCACGATCTCCGGGGTGCGATCAGTGGAACAGTTATCCAGCACCACCACCCGATCCGGACGCAGGGTCTGGCGCGCCACCGACTCCAAGGTCTGCACAATAAACGGCTCGCCGTTGTAAACCGGAATGACCGTCATCAATTTGCTCTTCATGAATATGCTGTTGCCGGAGTGATGTCCGGCTCCAAGGAAAACAAAAATTCCCGCCCGCTTCAAGTATGCTCCGGCCGGCGCGGCAGAGAGGCTGGCGGCACGTGACAAATTCAAATCAGGAATTGACCGCCGGGAATTGATCCAACGCTTTCAGCGTTGCCGGGCTGGGGGGCGGTTGTCCGGTGATCCTTAAAGTCAGGCGCCTACGTTCGGAATTCGGAGATCGGAATGCCAAAGGCGCTCCCGGGAGCGCTCGGAGGCAGAACGTCGGCTTCGCACGCGCCCTGCGCCCTACACAAACAAAGGCTGAAGGCTAAGG
>CAYTJG010000375.1:0-5377 GCA_964437865.1 uncultured Bifidobacteriaceae bacterium
TCGGTGAAGCTGATGGTGTAGTTGGTGGAGGTCACCCCCGCTGGCACGATCGCATATGTGCCCACCGGCGTGGTCACGTCCGTCGCACTGGTCAAGGTCAACGTGCCGCTCAACGCGCCGTTGGTCTCCCCGTTCACAAACCCGGCGTAGCTGGCGCTAAAGGCCGGATTGGGCAATCCGTATTGCCGCGTGGCATCCTGCGCCACGATATCCAGCGGCGTGGCATTGATGGTCAACGTCCCGTTGACCAGCGTCAGCACATAGTTCTGGGCGCTCAGCGTGCCGGCCGCCACCGCAATCGGGTAGCTGCCCACACCTGTGTTGGTCGTGGCCGCAGTCGTCACCGCCGGACTGCCGCTCAGAATGCTCTGGCTGTCGCCATCCACGAAACCGCTGTACGCCACGGTCAACACCGGGTTGGTCTGGCCGTACAGCCGCGTCTGGTTGACCGCCGTCACCGTCAACGCCGCCTTGCCCACGGTCAATACGCCGTTGGTCAGGCTGAACGAATAGTTGGTCGCGCTCAGCGCCCCCGGCTCGATCGTAATCACGTACTGGCCCACCGGGCTGTTGGTGACCGCCGCCGTGCTCAGCACCGGCTCGCCGGACACCACATTGGTGCCGTCGTCGTTGACGAAGCCGCTCAACGTGTAGGTCAGCGGCGGATTCGTGACGCCATACAGCCGGCTTTGCGGATCGGCACTGGCGAGCAAGACCGCCTGCGTCACCGTCAGCGCACCGGCTTGATAGGTGATATTATAGTTGGTGTCCACCTGCGGCGTGGTCACCGCGATGGGATAGGTACCCACCCACGTATTGGTGTTCACCGCCGCGCCGTTGGTATCCAGGCAACTGTAGGTCAGCGTGCCCGTCAGTACATTCGTGGTCTCGCTGTTCACAAAGCCATTGTAAACCACGGCGAACACCGGGTTGGTCTGGCCGTAGGCCCGTTCCTCGGCCTGCACCTGGCCGGCCAACGCCGCCGGCGTCACCGCCAGGGTGCCGTTATTGAACGTGAGGCTGTAATTGGAAGAGGTCAGCCCGGCGGGGATGATGGCGTACGTGCCGATGGGACTGGTCGCCACCGCCGGCGTGGTGATCGCCAGCGTGCCGCCCAGCACATTGGACGTTTCCAGGTTGACGAACCCGCTGTAGGTGACCCCGAAGGCCGGGTTGGCCGCCCCGTAAGTGCGGTTGGTGTTGGCCCCGGTCACCGTCAAGGGCGTCGCGCCGATGGTCAGCGTGCCGGGCACAAATTCGAGGCTGTAGTCGGTCGCCGTCAGACCCGAGGCATTGATGGTGTAGGCGCCCACCGGCGTGTTGGTCTTCACCGCATGGCCCGACGCATCCAAACATGAATACGCCAGCGTGCCGCTGAGGTTATTGGTGCCCTGCCCGTTCACCCAGCCGCTATACTCCGCCGTGAAGGCCGGATTGGCCTGGCCGTACAGCCGGCTCTGGTTGTCCACTGTGACCAGCAGCAACGCGTTGGTGACGGTCAGCGTGCCGCTGACCAGCGTCAGGCTATACTCGCCCAGCTTGCCGTCCGGATCGTTGACCACCAGCCTGATGTCGTAATTCCCGGGCGCGCTGGTCGGCGTGGCCGTCGTCGAATAGCTGACCGTGATGTCATCCCCATTCACCACCCCGGTGATGGTGGAGGTGAACACCGGGTTGGTCTGGCCATAAGCCCGCGCCACGCTGTTGCCCAGGATGCTCAGGTTGGCCTGGGTCACGGTCAGCGTGCCGGCCACGTAAGTGAAGGTGTAGTTGGGCGAACTGCCGCCCCCCACCGTGATCGGGTATTGCCCGATCGCATTGGTCGGCTCCGCCGCCGTGCTCGCCGTCGGTTCGGTGGCCAGCGAGCTCGGGCCGTCCCCGTTCACGAAGCCGCTGTATTCCACCGTCAGCACCGGATTGGTCTGGCCGTAGACGCGCGTCTGGTTATCCGCCGTCACCGTCAGGGAGGTGGCGCCCACGGTCAAGACACCGTCGGTCGTGGTCACCGCGTAATCCTGCAATTTGTTCTCCGGGTCACTGTAGGCCGGCACAATGCTGTAGGTGCCCGCCGGGCTCGCGGCCGTGGCCGTGGTGCCAAACGTGATCCCCAGGTTGTCGCTGTTCAGGACGCCGGTGACCGTGCCCGCAAAGACGGGGTTGGTGGCGCCATAGAGGCGGTTGGTGCCAAAGGCCACCACCGTCAAGGGCGCCTGCGTGATCGTCAGCGTGCCGTTGGTGAAGCTGATCGCGTAATTGGTGGAAGTGAGCCCCGCCGGCACGATCGCATACGCGCCCACGTCCGTGGTCACCGTCGCCGCGCTGGTCAGTGTCAACGCGCCGCTCAGCACGTTGTTGGTCTCCCCGTTCACCAGGCCGTCATACACCACGCTAAACGCCGGGTTGGCCGTCCCGTATTGCCGGGCGGCGTTCTGCGCCACAATGCCCAACGGCGTCGTGCCGATCGTCAGCGTGCCGGGCACCAGGCTCAGCGCGTAGTTCTCGGCGCTCAGCGTGCCAACTGCCACCGTAATCGGGTAGCTGCCCACACCCGTGTTGGTCGTGGCTGCCGTGGTGACGGTCGGACTGCCGCTCAGAACGCTCTGGTCGTCGCCATCCACAAAACCGCTATACACCACGGTCAACACCGGGTTGGTCTGCCCGTACAACCGGGTTTGATTGACGGCCGTCACCGTCAGCAACGAGTGCGCCACCGTTAGCACACTGTTGCTCAGGCTGAAGGAATAGTTGGTCGCACTCAACGTGCCCAGGGCAATCTCGATCGGATACGCGCCCACCGGACTGTTGGTGACCGCCGCCGTGCTCAGCACCGGCTGGCCCGACACCACATTGGTGCCGTCGTCGTTGACGAAGCCGCTCAGCGTGTAGGTCAGCGGCGGATTGGTGGTGCCAAACGCCTTCCCCTGGGGATCCGCGCTGGCGAGCAAGACCGCCTGCGTCACGGTCAGCGCACCGGCGGGATAAGTGATCGTGTAGTTGACCGCCGTCTGCGGTGTGCTCACGGTGATCGCATACGTGCCCACCCAGGTGTTGGTGTCCACCGGCACCGCGTTACTGTCCAGGCAACTGTAGCCGATGGCGCCCGTGATCAGGTTCGTGGTCTCACCGTTCACAAAGCCGCTGTAGGTCACCGCGAAGACCGGGTTGGTCTGGCCATAAGCCCGTTCCCAGCTCGCCACCAGGCCGGACAGCGGCGCCGCGGTCACCGACAGCGTGCCGGTATTGAAGGTGAAGTTGTAATTGGTGGCGCTCAGCGTGCCCAACGCCGCAGTGATGTTGTAACCGCCCACCGGGCTGGTCAGCCCCGCGGTCGTGCCCAGGGCCGGCTGGCCGCTGAGCACGTTGGTGGTCTCGCTGTTGGCAAAGCCGGCATACGTGGCCGTGAAGACCGGATTGGTGGCACCGTACGTGCGGGTGGCCGCATTGGGCGTCACAGTCAAGGTGGCTTGATTAATGGTCAGGCTGCCGTTGGAATACACCAGCGAGTAGTTGGGCGCCGTCAAGCCGCCCGGGATGATGGCATACACGCCCACCGGCGTGGTCGCCCCCACGGCGATACCATTGCCATCCACACAGATGAAGCTCGGCGTGCCACTGACGACGGTGGCATCCTGTCCGTTGACCAAGCCGCTGTAATTGACGGTGAAGGCCGCGTTGGCCTGGCCGTAGTTGCGGCTCTGGCTGGCCGCCGTCACCACCAGCGTGGCCGACGAGACCGTCAAGGTGCCGTTGGTGCTGCTCACCACGTAGTTGCCCAGTTTCGACGACGGATCGGTTAGCGTGGGAACAATGGCATACGCGCCCACCGCGCTGGCCGCCGTGGCCGTACTGCCGAAGCTGGCCGTGATGTTGTCCTCATTGACCACGCCCACCAGGGTGCCCGCAAAGATCGGGTTGGTCTGGCCGTAGAGGCGATTGGTGCTGTAAGCCGTCACCGCCAGGGGCGCCGCCTGCACGGTCAACGTGCCGTTCGTCGCGCTCAGGGTGTAGTTCTGCAGTCGGCCATCCGGATCGGCAAACGCGGGCGCGATCGCATACGTGCCCACTGCACTGGCCGCCGTGGCCGTGCTGCCATAGCTGATGCCGAGCTCATCGTCGTTCAACACGCCGGTCACCACCCCGGTGAACGTCGGATTGGCCTGACCATACAGGCGGTTGGTGCTGTTGACGGTCACCGCCAACGGCGCTTGGGTCACCGTCAACGTCCCGGTCACAAAGTCCAGGGCGTAGTTGGTGGCGGTCAAGCCGCCCAGCGTGATGGGATACGCGCCCACCGTGCTCGTGGCGTCCGCACTGTTCGTAAATAGCAACGTGCCGCTCAGCACATTCGAGTTGTCATTGTTCTGATAACCCGTAATGGTCGCCGCCAACAGCGGGTTGGTGGTGCCATAGACTTTTTGCGCATTGATGGCCGTCACCGTCAAGACCGCCTGCGTCACGGTCAGCGTGCCGTTCACGAATTGGACCGTGTAATTGGGCGCCGTCGGACCGTTGGTCACGTCGATCGCATAGACCCCCACCGGCGTGTTGGTATCCACGTTCACGCCATTGGTGTCCGTGCAAACAAAGGTCAAATCGCCGCTGAGCAGGTTGGTGCCCTCGCTGTTGACAAAGCCCGTGTACGCCACTGTAAATACCGGGTTGGTCTGACCGTATTGCCGGGCCACATCCTGCACGGTGCCGGTGAGCAGCGCGTTGGTGATGGTGAGAATACCGCTGTTCAGCGTGGTATTGTACTGGCCGAGTTTGCCGGTGGGATCATACACCGTAAGCTGGATGGTATATTGCCCGGGCAGTGAGTTCGTGCCGGCCGTGGTGGAAAAGCGGGCCGCGAGGTTGTCCCCGTTCTCGATGCCGGTGAGGGTGGCCGTGAACACCGGGTTGGTGGCGCCATAAGGCCGGCTGGCGTTGGCACCCGCCACCACCAGGGAGGCCTTGGTGACCGAGAGCGTGCCATTGGTATAGGAGAAAGTATAATTGGGCGAAACGCCGCCGCTGACGGTGATCGGATAATGGCCGATCGTACTGGCCGTCGTCGCGGTCGACGTGGCCACGGGCACCGTGGCCAGGCTGGCCGACGTATCCCACGGCGCCAAGCCGCTGTACGTGATGGTGAAGATCGGATTGGTGGCCCCGTAGGTCCGGGTCTGGGCGTCGGCCGTGACCCCCAAGGGCGCCGCTTGAATAACCAACGTCCCCACGTTGGTGGTCACCGTATAGTTCGCCAACACCCCGTTCGGATCATTGAAAGCCGGCAGAATATTATACGGCCCGGCGCCGCTTTGGACCCCGGCCACGGTATAGAAGGAAACCGTCAAATTGTCATTGTTGGTCACGCCCACCAGCGACCCGGTGAAGG
>CAYTJG010000376.1:0-5376 GCA_964437865.1 uncultured Bifidobacteriaceae bacterium
GCCCATGTCTGCGATGTTGCTCATGTGAAAAAAGCCCCGTCAAAGCGGGGTTGTAAACGAACTCCCAGCATGACCGGTGCCGAACCCAAAAGCAAGCGCGGCGGTGGCTTTTCTTTCCGGTCGATTTGCCGCCACCGCCGCCAGTTGGCCGCCAGTTTGGGGTGGCATTGGACAGGTTTTCTGCGATACTGCACGACTCATGAATCCGGTGCTTAAACTATTGCTGGACGGCAGTAACCTGGACACGGCGCAGATGGCGCAGGTGCTCAACCTGTCCGAGGATGAAGTCAAACGGCTGCTCGCCGAGCTGAAAGCCCAGAAGATATTGTTGGGCTGGTCCCCGATCCTGAACGTGCCGGACGAGGAAACCGGCTTGGTGAACGCCGTCATCGAAGTGCGCATCACGCCCGAGCGCGGCGGCGGCTTCAACCGCCTGGCCGAGCGCATCTCGCGCTTCGACGAGGTGGAGTCCTGCTATCTCATGTCCGGCGGGTACGACCTGCTGGTGGTGGTGAATGGCAAAAGCCTGCAGCGCGTGGCGGCATTCGTCTCGGAAAAGCTTTCCACACTGGAGGGCGTATTATCGACCGCCACCCATTTCATGCTGCGCTCGTACAAAGAACGCGGCTTCCAGATCAGCGGCAAGCACGAGGAAAGCGCCCGGCTCACGGTGGCGCCCTAAGTCGGTTCCGGTTCCATGGACTCTTCACGCTATATTGCCCGGCACGTCGCTGGCCTGCCCAAATCCGGCATCCGCGATTTTTTCGACATCGTGGCCAAGATGAAGGATGCCATCTCGCTGGGAGTGGGCGAACCAGACTTTGACACGCCCTGGCACATCCGCGAGGCGGCCATCTATGCGCTGGAAAAGGGCAAGACGCATTACACTTCCAACCTGGGCCTGCTCGAGCTGCGGCGGGCCATCAACAAGTATGTGGAGACATACTTCGCGGTGACCTACGCGCCGGAAAATGAGATTTTGGTGACGGTGGGCGTGAGCGAGGCGCTGGACCTGGCCTGCCGCGCCCTGCTCAATCCTGGCGACAAGGTGATGTATCACCAACCCTGCTACGTGAGCTATCATCCCAGCGTGGCGCTCACGCACGGCACACCGGTGCCGGTGCCCACGTATGCGCGCGACCATTTTGCGCTCACGGTGGAGGCGTTGCGCGCCGCCTGGCAGCCCGGCTGCAAGCTGCTCATGCTCAACCTGCCGTGCAACCCCACCGGCGGCACCTGCGACCGCGCGCAACTGGACGGCATCGCCCAATTCGCGATCGAGAAAGACCTGCTTGTGCTGAGCGATGAAATTTACGCCGAGCTGACGTTTGACGGCACGCACACGAGCATCGCAAGCCTGCCGGGCATGAAGGAACGGACCATTTTCCTGAACGGATTTTCCAAGGCGTTTGCCATGACCGGCTGGCGGATTGGCTATGCGTGCGGCCCGGCGCCCCTGATCGAGGCCATGATGAAGGTGCACCAGTATTCCATGCTCTGCGCCTCCATCGTCAGCCAGGAAGCCGCCATCGAGGCGCTGCTGCGCGGCCAGGACGCCATGAAGAAGATGCGCGACCACTACCATCGCCGACGCGACTTCATTGTGCGCCGTTTCAACGAGATCGGCTTGAAATGCCATCTGCCGCGCGGTTCCTTTTACGCCTTTCCGGACGTATCCGTCACCGGGCAGGGCGAAAAGGATTTTGCCATCGGCTTGTTGCAGGCGGAAAAGGTGGCCATGGTGCCCGGCAGCGCGTTCGGGCCCAACGGCGCCGGCTTCTGCCGCGCCTGTTTTGCCACGAGCTACGAGCACCTGATCGAGGCGGCCAACCGCATCGAACGCCACGTGCAGAATCTCGCCGCGAAGAAACCTTGCTGAGGCTGGCGGAGCCGGTTTGACCGCAAAGAAAGACCCGCGCTTGAATGCCGCGGATATCCGCGCCATACTCCCGGCATGTCCCGCGCCGCAACCCAACTGACGCTCACCCTGCTGGCGTTGTTCCTTTGCACTTCCGCGCCGGCACGGATCCTGTGGAGCGATCCGGCGGAACGCACCGTCCACCATACCAACGCGGGGCTGGACATTCTCGGCGGCAAGGTGAAGCGGACCAGCGCGGATAGCGACGTGCTGTATTTCAAATTCCACGTGGACCCGGTGACCGACTGGAAGTCGGAACCGTATTTTGCGGGCTTCCAATTATTCGAACAGGGCGAGGAACGGCTCGGCGTGGGCAATGCGCTGGAGGCTTGGGCCTATTCGGCCTTCAACGCCACGGAGACCGGTCCCTCCAACCGCGCCGCCGGCGAATTCAATCTGGAATCCACGCATCCCGAGCCGGTCAACCTGGGCATGTACCGCCCGTACGAACTGGTGCATAAGGGCGTGCCCCGCACCATTGTGTTCAAAGTGCAATATGTGCCGGGCGGGGATGATTTGGTCACGGTCTGGCTGGAACCCAAGCTGCGGCGCGGCGCCGACGAGGAAAACCAACCCGCCCAGCTCACCACCAAGTTCAAGGCCCGCGCCACATTCGACGAAATCCACCTCCGCCACGGCGGCGGCGGCGATTTTGGCGGCTGGGTGTTTAGCGACATGGCCATCGCCACCTCGTTCGAGGATTTTGTGGTGGTGCATTTCTGGGAAACCTGGTGGTTCAACACGCTCCTGGCGGCAGCGGTGCTGGTGGCCGTGGGCACCACGGTCAGGCTCGTGGAGCGGCGCAAATATCAGCGCCGGCTGCGGCGCGTGGAACAGGAAAGCGCTTTGGAGCGGGAACGCGCCCGTATCGCCCAGGACCTGCACGATGAATTGGGCTCGTCACTGACCCGCATTTCGCTGCTGAGCGACCTGGTGCGCGCGGACAAGGACAATCCCGCCCAGGTCGAGTCTCATGCCACCCGGCTTTCCTTGTCCGCCAGCCAGACGGTCCGGTCGCTGGAGGAAATTGTCTGGGCGGTGCGGCCGGACAGCGACACGCTACAAAGCCTCGTGGATTACATCACGCATTTTGCGGCCGAGCTGTTTGAGAACGGGCCGGCCCGGTGCCGGTTGGATTTGCCGGCGGACCTGCCGGTGCGCGCGCTGTTGCCGGATCTGCGGCACAACATCTTTTTGATCGTGAAAGAGACGCTCAACAATGCGCGTCGCCACGCCGGCGCCACCGAGGTCAATTTACAGATCAAGGTGGGGCCGTCCCGCCTGGAGATTGTGATCACGGACAACGGCAAGGGGTTCGATGTGGCGGCGGCCACCGCTGCCGGGCGGCGAAACGGCCTGGTAAACATGCGCCGCCGCGCCAGCGCCGTGGGCGGCCAATTGACGCTCACGAGCGTCCCCGGTTCCGGCACCCGCATGGAGTTTGCCTATAGCTTTCCGAGTTGACCCCGCGGCCGGACCGCTTATGTTGCGGCAGCCATTCGCAGGACATGCAGATCAAAGTTGCCATTGTTGATGATGATGAAGGTATCCGGAGCAGCCTCTCGGCGCTCCTCAAGCGCGCTTCCGGCTACCGGTTGGTGGGCGAATACGCCAACGCCGAAACCGCCCTCAAGGAAATTCCCCAGGTGCAACCGGACGTGGTCTTGATGGACATCAACCTGCCGGACATGAAGGGCTACGACTGCGTGCGCCATTTGAAAGAAGCGCGGCCATCCATTCAATTCCTGATGCTCACGGTGTATGAGGACAGCGACTCGCTGTTCAATTCGCTCCGGGCCGGCGCCAGCGGGTATCTGCTCAAGCGCACCGCCTCGGCGCGCCTGCTGGAAGCCGTGCGCGACGTGCATGACGGCGGCGCTCCCATGTCGCCCCAACTGGCGCGGCGCGTGGTGCAGTTCTTTTCCAAGCCCCCGCCGCAGGATGCGGGTCTGGCCAAACTCACGCCCGCCGAACGCGAATTCCTGGACCAGCTCTCCAAGGGGTACGCCTACAAGGAAATCGCCGAACGCATGAAAATCAGCATCGATACCGTGCGCAGCTATGTGCGGACGGTTTATGAGAAATTACATGTGCATTCCCGCACCGAAGCCGTGGTGAAATACTTGCGGGGTTAACCCCCTCCCCGACCGTCAATTCCCCGTTGTCTGGCGTGGCGCACCCGGCGCATCGGATCCACCGGCGGTGGCAAATTTCAGTTCATAGCCCCCGAACAAATTGTTGCCGGCCGCCGCGTTGATGGCGGTATCCGCCACGCGCACCACTACATTGGTGCCGGCCGCCAGTCCATTGGTTCCCGGCATGAAGATCAACCGATCATGGGCGGGCGACCACTCAAACGTACCCGCGGCCGGCGGCTGAAGGCTGAAGGCCGCCTGGACGCGATTGGTATTCATCGGCTCGCTGAATTGCAGGGTAATGGGCGACGAGATGGGCACCTGGGTGGCACTGTGAAGCGGGGTGTTGGCCGTGACCACCGGGTCCAGCGGCCGCACTTGGTCGCGGGCGATAAAGATCTTGGCGGCCGTCGCCGGCAGGGAAAGCACGGGCGTGCGCGAAGCGGCCGAGACCGTTACGGTTTCGGCGGGCGTGAGCAGGTTCACCAGCACGGTACCGGGAGCATAAGTGAGCTGGAGGGCTGGCAACGATTGGGCAGCGTCGGCGGTGTTCAGCACCACGAGGAGCTCTTGCGCCCCCAACCGGCGGGAATACGCATAGAGGCCCGGACCGATAAAATTGCTGTACTGTCTTACTTGTGTGCCCAGCGACAGCGCCGGATAGAGGCGGCGAAGATTATTCAGTCTGGCCACCCACAGAAACAGCGGATGGGTAAAGTTGAAACTGTCCACCCCGGCCAAGCCGGGGTCCTTGAAGGGGCCGGCAAACAGGTCTTCGCGGTCATCGGGATCAGTGGCGCCGTTGAAGCCCTGTTCGGTGCCGTAATACAGGGAGGGAACGCCGGCGGCGGTATAGAGAAACGCCAGGGCCACCTGTAGTCGATTGGTGGTGCTTTCATGGAGGAAGCGGGGCTGGTCATGATTGTCCAAAAAAGTCACCAGCCGCATTTGGGCGTTGGTATCATACTGGGCGACCACGTTGGCATAGTGGGCATCCAACTGGCTGGTGGCGGTGTCGGCGTGGGCAAACACGCCCCGAACCAGAAAGAACAGCGGATAATCCAACACGGAATCCAGTTCATACGCCCCGCCGCCTTGCGTGCCCGTAAACGAGCCGCACAACGTCTCGCTGGGATCGTAGACTTCGCCAAACATGAAAAAATTTGGTTTGCCGCCGGCACCGGCCGCAAACTGGCGCACGCGCGGACACCAATACTGCCAGAACCCCGACTCCACATGCTTGACCGTGTCGATGCGATACCCGTCGAACCCCGCCGTCTGGATCCAATAGTCGTAGATTGCCACCAGGTTGGAGCGGATGTA
>CAYTJG010000377.1:0-5368 GCA_964437865.1 uncultured Bifidobacteriaceae bacterium
AGGTTCAAGTCCTGTCGTGGGCACCATCTTCACTTCAGTTTTTTCACTTCCACCCCCAGCAGGCAAATGTCATCAGAAAAATCCTGCCGGCCGGAAAACCGCCGAATTTCGTCGAGGACTTTGGCTAGCAGCTCCTTCGGTGGAAAATTTCGTTGGCCAATGACAGCTTCGGCCAGCCGCTCCTGGCTAAAAATTTCGCCGGTCGGACTTTCCTCCTCGATCAAACCGTCGGTGTAAAACACCAGCAAGTCCTCCGGGCACACCGGACGCTGGCTGGTGGCATAGTTGGAATCTCGAAACAGACCCAGGGCGGGACCCTTCTTTTCCGCGACATCGGGTTTCAACACGTCCACCGTGCCGGCGGGCCGCTGGAGCCGCAAGGGGTGCGGATGGGCCGCGTTGGCGTAAGATACCTGGCCGGTGGCCACGTCGGCCACCATGTATGCCGCGGTGGCAAACATGGTGGTGCCGGCCTGTTTGAAGACCTTGAACAGGGCCAGATTCATTTCAGCCAACAAATCGCCCGGGCTGGCCGCCTTCAGGCTCAGGTCCTCCACCAAGGCGTGAATCATGGCGGTGACCAACGCCGCCCGCACGTCGTGGCCCATCACATCGCAGATGAAGATGCCCACGGCCGTCTCCGACAACTGCAAGACGTGAAAGAAATCGCCGCTGACCGCGCCGCTCGGCATGTAGTAGCTATAGAATTTCAGCGCCTCCGCCCCCTCGATCGTGACGGTCGGAAAGTCCTGCGGCAGCATCGCCAACTGGAGCTCGCGCGCCATCTTCAGTTCGTCCTCCATCTGCTGCGACTTTTTGTGGAGCAACTGCGTTTGTTCTGCCAGCGCGAGCTGTGCCTCCTTGCGGGCCGTGATATCGCGGGAGATGCCAAAGGTGCCCACAATGCGGCCCGATTGATTGCGCAGGGGCATTTTCGTACTGGAAACCCAGGTGATGCTGCCATCGGGCCAGGTTTCGGATTCCTCGATGCCTTGCAAGGGCTGCCCGGTGCGCATGATGGTTTGCTCGTCCGCCAGCGCCTGTTCTGCGTGGGGTGCCGTAAAATAATCGGCGTCGGTTTTACCGACCGCCTCTTGCGGATCCGCCAGGTGATGTTTCTTGGCCAGCGCGCGGCTGATCATGATGAACCGGCTGCGTGTGTCCTTGAAATAAACGGCGTCCGGGATGCTGTTCATCAGCGTCTGCAGCAGAAATGCCTCATGACTGTGCGTCAACTGGCAGTAGTAGCGGTCAAGAGTCTTGCGGATGGCCACGCCGAGCGCCTTGCCAGCCAATTGTTCCTTGACCAGATAATCCTGGGCTCCCAGGGATATGGTGCGCGCCGCAATTTCCTCACCGACGGCGTCCGCTAGCACCACGATCGGCGTTTGCGGTGCCGCTGCATGTACCTGACTGAAAGCGCTCAACCCCTGCCCGTCCGGCAAAGCCAGGTCCAGCACAATGAGGTCGTGGGTGTGCGCGCCAAGCTTCTCTAATCCCGCGGCCAGCGACTCGGTGCGGACAATTTCGAAAGAACCGGCGGGCAAGGTCTGGGTGCAGACGGTTTCTTTCCCGATTAACAACAATTTGGGCGTGGTTTTGGACATGGCCGCGACAACTTCGGTTGATGGGTTTTACGCTAACGGTTAACTGGAGCGTTGTCCAGCGCGAGCGTGGCTCCAGCCATCACGATCAATCGCCGCCCGTCCTCATCGCCGCGTCACCCGAAGGTATTGCCGTTCCAGCCCCAATTGGCCGCGTCAATTTCCGTGAAGTTCAGGTAAACGCGGTTGGCCGGGATGCTGAGCGCATCGACAAGCAACTGGCAGACTTGGGCGGAAAGCTTGCGGTTTACGGCGTTGGTCAGACCGCCGATGCTGCGGATATCCACGAACGCCGCGTCACCATCGCGCCCGGCCATGCGGATGGCCGTCGGCCCGCAGGTAACCATCACGTATTGTTCGGGCTTGCCAATCGTACCAGCCACCAGCTTGCCCAGCGCGGCCAGCATGGCCTTCTGTTTTTCCTCCGTCAGAGGTACCGAGGTTTCCAGCTTCAAGATCGGCATGGCCGAGGAATACCATAAAAAAGCCCGCCGATGCACGGAGAAAATGTCCCCCCGGAAACGGAAAGAGGCCGGGGATGAAACATCCCCGGCCTGGTGATGAAGAGAGACAGTTTAGTCCTTCACGCGGAAGAACAGATTACCGCTGGTGGCTGTGTTCGTATAGGGCGACGAGGCTCCCGTGACCGTGCTGAAGGGACCGGCTGCATTGGTGGACGATTGCAGCGCTGCACCGGCGGGGCTCCAAGTGAGGACCACACCAGGGCTCGAAGGCTGGATCGCGAGCGTGGGGATCACTTTTCCCACCACCTGCACCCCGTTGAACGGCGCCTCGCCAGAACTGCCGGTAAGTTGGTTCGCGATGGGCGTGTAGGTGACCGTAATGTTGCCGTAAACGTCCGCCGTTACGTTGGTGAAGAGAACATAATTGTCACCCTCGGCAAACGTACAGACACCATCCACAATCGCGTTGGCCCCGATGACCGAACTATTAGTCGTCGCGTCAAGCCCCTGGTCGGGCTCGCCACCATTGGCCGCTGCCACCGTGAACAACGAGCCGCGGTCACCGTCGTAATTGGCCCCGTAGAGATAGAGCTGATACGTTCCTTGCGGCACGTCGCTGATGACAATCTCCCCCTCCGGCGCAGTCGCAGTACCGATGCCATAGGACGAGCTGTTGACGGCGTCTTCATAGCTCAATAGATAGGATGGCGTACCATTGGTGGTATCAGCGGTCGCACCATTGTTAAAGCCGAAGTCGAACGTGGCGGAGACGAAGGTCAAGTTTGATGCCGAATTGTAGGCGTTACCGGTGGAACTCCCTGAGCCGGACGGGACGGCATTCCAATAGTTGTTGCCCGGATCACTGTACGCACCTTGGCCGCTGTAAACCTCGCTGGCAGTACCGCCGGGCGTCACCGCAAAATTCACCACCAATCCAGATGGGGCGCTGGCCCCAACCACGGACGCTAAAATGCTGGTGATGGAGCCGTAGCTGTTGGTGATCACCACGCTATAATGACTGGTGCCATTTGCCGGTGTAACTGTCAAATTGGTTGCCGTGGCCGCGCTGATCGCGGTCGAACCTTTATACCACTGATAATATAATGGGGGGGCACCAATGGCAGAGACGCTCAAGCCGACTTCGTTGCCGGCGTACACCACCGTATTTGAAGCGGGTTGTACGGTGATATCCGGCGTGGGCACAACCGTTACGGCGACCACCGTGCTGGTAATCGAACCGTAAGTATTGGTGACCACCAGGGAGTAGTTGCCGCCGTTGGACACCTGAATATTGGTGATGGCCAACGTGGCAGTCGCGGAGCCGGAGATGTTGCCTGACACGTCGGTCAACTTGGTTGTGCCTTGGTACCATTGATACACCAATGTTGGATTGCCCTGGACGGTCGCACTCAGCGTTCCACTGGTGCCCAAGCCCAAGGTCAACGCCGAAGGTTCACTGCTAATGGTCGGCAGGAGTTCGCCGGCGTAGTACAGGGTTTGTACGTCCGCCGCGGTCAGTACGTTGGTAAAAACGGCCACCTCGGCCACCTCGCCATCAAATAATCGGCTCGTCAGGTAATCACCCACGCCACCGATCACCATGTCATGAGCCTCATCGCCATTCACGCCGCTCGTGGCCAGGCCCGAGGCATCCAGCGCGCCATCGATGTAAAGGTAGTTGCTGGTCCCGGTGTAAACGCCAGTAAAGAAATGCCAATTACCGTCGTTGACATAGTTCGAGCTAATCACATCAGGATTCGCGCCATCGGCAAAGTGTGCATAGCCACTGGCGTCAAGATCCGCGCGCCAGGAAGCGTCGCCGCGTCCCAAAAACGACTGGAAGCGGCTGTCGGCCGGCGCCCCTTTGAACCAAGCCACCACGGTGATTGCGTTGATGATATCCAAGCTGGAATCACCGGTGCAGTCCACATAACCGCCGGTAGCGGGAAGGAATTTGCAGCCATAACTTGTGGCCCCGAAACCTTTGCCGTTGGGACCTGGCACCCCCGGTGTCGTACCGGGAAGATACGTGCCGTTGACGACGGCTCCGAAACTACCATAGTTGTTGGCCACAACATCTGACGTCACTGTGCCGATGGTTTCGTCCAAGCGATAATAAAACTCCGGTTTTGCCGCCAGAATCAGCGAGCTATAGGATTGCGACGGACTACTGCTGCTGCCGTTTTGGTAATGTGCCAAAACATTGGCTGCGGACAAGGCATTGGTGTAAATAGCCACTTCGTCGATGTCGCCGTTAAAGACGAAGCCGCCGTCGCTGCGCGCGCCAATGGAGATGTCGGTGTTTGGATTGGCGACGTAGCCGGTGGCCGCAGTGGGACCGGCGACCAAGGTGCCGTCCTGATAAAGATAGCCATTGGTGCCGTCGAAAACGGCCACGATATGGTGCCAGTTAGAATCGATGGTGCCACCCGTGAGATTTAACGAGGTGGCGGTGCCGTTCTGGTTGTACATGCGGAAGCTCCAGCCCGTGCCGAAGTTGTAGATAAGCCAGCCCGAACGCGGACTGTTAAAATTTCCCGCGGAAACAGCGCAAGCAGTTGCGGTATTTCCCTCCGCATTCAGCCACGCTTCCACGGTGAACGGCGACTGGATAGAGGCGGCTGAACCGTAAGGGATATCCAAATATCCCGCACTGCCGTTGAAAGCGACAGCCGTATCCGAGCTGCCCGCCAGGGCGCCCGACACGCCCGCGGTCACGCCGCTGCCGTAGTAGCCATCGTAAGCGGCGCCGGCCGTGCCCAAATTGGAGGCGATATTGCCGGCCAGCGGCGGCTGCGTGGTTTCGTTCAGCGGCCAGAACGCCACCGGCGACAACGACGCCACGGCGTTGGAGAATGTGTTATCCGCCCGCGCCAGGAGGCTGGAACCGGCGATCAAGATGGTTGGCAGGATTAGTCTTATTCTGTTCTTATACATATTTAGTTCTATCTACTTATTTTGGTTTTGTTTACTTCCGGTCACACTACAACCGCCCCTGCTTGCCCGCGCGAACCGGGAATTTGTTTTTTGGGGTTAAAAATGGCAGGAAACAATCAGGATTATTAAGATTCAAAAATCAGTTCACGACAACACAATACCGTTCAACAATGACGTCGTTCGCAAACCAAGGTAGGCATGCAAAAGCCGCCGCAGTGTTTAACTTTCAAACAAAATTATTCCGAGCGTACTAAGCATCGGAACTCCTTATTTCTTCAAATCTAACAGTTGTGTTAAATTCTGGTGGAGTTTGCCCAAAAAGCCGGCCCTACCACAAGTAAAATCGAACATGTTTTGTAAACA
>CAYTJG010000378.1:0-5328 GCA_964437865.1 uncultured Bifidobacteriaceae bacterium
GGTCCGCGCGACCGGAACACAATCTGATTTCAATTCGGTCGCCGGCGATTTAATTTGCTGCCGTGCATCCGATTGCATTTTATCTAGGCACCCTGCCCATCCGCTGGTATGGCATCATGATGGCCGCCGCCTTTCTGGCCGGCCTCTGGACTGCCACCCGGCGGGCCCGACTCGTCAACGTCTCCGGCGAGGTCATCACAGACGTGACCATGTGGGTGATGGGCGGCAGCATCATAGGCGCCCGCATTGCCTACGTGACGACCTACTGGAAACAGGAGTTTGCGGGCGGACCGTGGTCGGAGGTGTTCATGATCCAGCACGGCGGGCTGGTCTATTATGGCGGGTTGATCGGCGCGGCCGTGGCGGGCATCGTTTACATGGCGTGGAAAGGGCTGCCGGTGTGGACGATCGCCGACATCATGGCCCCCAGCATCGCCTTGGGCAGCGTGTTCGGCCGCGTGGGTTGCCTGCTCAACGGCTGCTGCTATGGCCGCGTGTGCGATTTACCCTGGGCCATCCATTTCCCCCTCAACCACGAAACCCAGGGGCAGCCGGTGCATCCCACCGAGATTTACGACGGTTTGCTCAACCTGCTGTTGTACGTGGGCTTGGCGTGGTTGTTTCGGCGGCGCAAATTCGACGGGCAGATCTTTGCGCTCTACCTGATCGGTTACGCGATCTGCCGATCCATCGTGGAATGTTTCCGGGGCGACTATCCCCCGGACCACATTCACGCCGGTTACTTTACGCCGGCCCAATTGGTGAGTCTGCCGATCCTGATCGCCGGCATCGCCGCCTGGTTCTGGTTTGCGCACCGCGCGGCGGCACAAGCAAAACGAGGATAGCAATGGGAGGACCGTGAATGGGAGAGACGTTCGACATTCAACCTTCCCCCACCAACCTCGAACCGGTATTCATTGCGGGGCCGACGGCGGTGGGCAAATCCGCCGTGGCACTGGCGCTGGCGGAACAGGCCGGCGGCGAAATCATCTCCGTGGACTCGATGCAGGTTTACCGCGGGCTGGATATCGGCACCGCCAAACCCACCGGTGCCGAACGGGCGCGTGTGCCCCATCACCTGATCGATATCTGTGATTTGCGCGAGGCATTTGACGCGGCGCAGTTCGTGGAACGCGCGCGGCGAGCGATGGCCGAAATTCAGGCGCGCGGCCGAAGGCCGGTGCTTTGCGGCGGCACGGGATTCTATTTCACGGCGCTGCTGGAGGGGCTCGGCCACGCCCCGCCCCGGGACCACGCCCTGCGGGCGGAATTGACCGCCACCCCCCTGGAACAGTTGCTGGCTGAACTGCAAACGCAGGATCCCGCCACCTTCCAGCAGATCGACCGCCAAAACCCCCGGCGCGTCATCCGCGCCGTGGAAGTCATCCGTCTCACGGGTCGGAAATTTTCCGAACAGCGCTCCGCCTGGACCGGCGATTCCAAAGACGCCCAACGCACCGGAGATTCGGTCGGCTCCGCCTCCGCCGAACCAATGTCCGATGTCGAAAACGTGCGTTTCCTCTGCCTCACCCGTGCGCCGGCGGACCTGCACCGGCGCATTGAGGTGCGGGTCGACGAGATGTTTGCGCGGGGATTGGTGGAGGAAACACGCCGTCTTTTGGATCAGGGTTTGCCCGGGAACGAGACTGCCATGCAGGCCATCGGTTATCGCCAAGTGGTGGAGCACTTGCGCGGCGAACGAGGACTCTCGGAAACCATCCAATTGGTGAAATCGCGCACGCGCCAGTTCGCCAAGCGGCAACTGACTTGGCTCCGTCGCCGCAGCCGTGGTCGCTGGCTGGAACTACGTCCGGACGAGTCCGTGGCGGAAACACTCGAACGGATCCCCGCCCTGCCCGCCGGACCGCAAGGCAGTTGACGGCTCCCGGCACTTGGCTGGCCAGCCGGCGAAGCGGCCGGGTCCGCCAGGCCCGGTGGTTCAATGCTGATCGAGCCGTTTGATATCCACCTTCACATCCAACTGGCGGTCGGTGGTGCCTTTGTAATGGCCGGCCACGGGCGGCACATCGGCGTAGTCGCGGCCGACGGCGATTTTCACGTAGGTATCATCCACCGGGCGGTTGTGCGTGGGATCCAAACCGATCCAGCCGAGGCCGGGCAGCAAGACCTCCACCCAGGCATGGCTGGCGCTGGCGATTTCGGTGGCCAGATAGCCGCTCACGTACAGCGCGGGAATCTTGAGCGCGCGGCACAGACCGATCATCACGTGGGCGAAATCCTGGCAAACCCCGCGCCGTGCGAGCAGCACCTCGCGCATGTGGGTGTGCACGGAAGTGGAGTTGGACTCGTATTTGAAATGGTCGTTGATGAACTTGAGGAGGGCCAGGCAGGCCTGCCAGGTATCGGTGATGCCAGCCGTGGCGTCGAGCGCCAGTCGCCAGACTTCGGGCGAGGCCTCGACATAATGGCTGTCCTGCAGGAAATCAAACACGCGCGGTTCGGGCAACGCCTCGCCGATGCGCGCCAGCGGGAAAGGCGTATCGGTTCGGGCCGGCCAGACGGGTAGCCGGGTGGTCACCCGCAGGTGGCTTTCCACCAGCAGGGTCGAGTGCGGCTCGGCAATTTCAAAGCGGTGGATGGTATTGGAATAAAAATCGTGGTGATGCTGCAGCCGGGCCGCCGGCAGCACCTTCAACAGAAAATCATCGACGGACTGGTATTCATTCGAGAACGGCTGCAATCGGACCTCGTTGAAACTATCGTGCACGGGCGAGACATAGCGAAAAATGGTGCGATGAATGATTTCAAACTTCATGTTAGCAAACTTCCTCCACGTCCACTGAGACCTTCACTTCGTGCTCGCCGCCGCCGGTCAGAATGCCGGCCACCGGGCTCACGTCGTCAAAATCCCGGCCGTAAGCGACAATGATGTGTTCCTCGCCAGGCTGGACGTTATTGGTGGGGTCAAAATCCACCCAGCCGAGGCCGGGGCAAAAGACCCGGAACCAGGCGTGGCTCGCGTCGGCGCCCACCAGGCGGGGCTGGCCGGCGGGCGGGCGGGTGCGCAAATAGCCGCTGACGTAGCGGGCCGGCAGCCCGAGTGAACGCAGGCAGCCGATGCCCAGGTGCGCAAAATCCTGACAGACGCCCCGCCGATGCTTCCACACTTCCTCGAGCGGCGTGGCCACCGTGGTGGCCTTGGGATCGTATTTGAAATCCGTAAAGATCCGGCGGGTCAGGTCAGCGACCCCCGCGAGCAAGGGCGTATCGCCGCTGAAACTGGCCAGCGCATAGTCCGCCAGGTCAAACGACACCCGGATCTGCGGAGAATCAAAAACGAACTGGTACGGTTCCAGGACTTCGGGCGAGACCGGATCACGGAACAGGCCGGCCACGTGATGCCACGGAGGCGTCGTCTCCGCCCCGGGCAGTTGGCGGGCGGCGACAGTCACCCGGCTGTGGGTGATGATTTCCAATTGGCTGTGGATTTCCTGGATGGTGAAAAAGCAGAGCCGGTTGCCAAAATAATCCGGCCGCGTCTTGCGGAGGGTGGGCTCCGGAAAGATCTTCAGCGAGAACCGCTCGCATTCCTGAAAGCCCTGCGAACGGGGTTCGAGCCGGGTGACGTGCTGCGACACCGTGACCGGCGCGGCGTATTCGTAAAGGGTGCGATGGGTGATGTGGTAGGTCATTGTTCGCTGCCCCTTCCGGTGCGGGAAAACGACGAGTGCGCGAAGTAATTGGCGGCGATGGCGTCGGAAAGCTTCGGCAGGGTTTGGAGGACCTCATGGATGACGAGGTTGACCTCGGTGCGCGGCCAGGTATTGGCGGGCGTGGCCAGCTCACGCGCGTCCGTCTGGTTCAAGCGCGCCAAGCATTTGGCCACGATGCTTTTGCCCGAGGTCGGGCCGCTTTCGCGATCGCGCGGCATATGCTCAAAATGCTTGGCCAACTGCCGGACTTGGAACAGGACCGACCGCGGGTTCTTGTCATCCAGCAGCACCAAATCGAACACGGGCGGCACGGTGGGCAGGAGCGTGTACCGCGAGCGGAACGTAATGCTGCTATCGGCCACCTCGAGGACCGCTTCGAGGACGCTGGGATTCTCGGCATCCGGCGAATGCAGGGTGGCCTGGAGCAGCGTGCACAGGTAGACGGCGCGTTCGATGCGGAGGCCCATGTCGAGGAAGCGCCAAGCCTGCGCGCGCGTCATGTTTTCGCGGGCCAGGCCATGAAACGCCGCCAGGCCCAGCAGGGTCTCGCTCAGAACCGCGGTGGCGTCGCCGGCGAGCACGATGAGTTTCTTGGGGGAATTGGCGAGGCGCTCATTCAGCTTGTTCAGCGCCCGCCACATGTCATGCGAAGTGCGATCACGCACGTGCATGGCCAGCCGTTGCAGTTGATCGGCCGTGGCGCGCAGGCTGCCCGGGCGGGCGGGGTCAAAAACGGCGGCCAGCAACTCGGCTTCGAAAGCCTCGGCATTTTGCCGCAGCTCGGGCCGGGCCGCGAGATCCGGCAATTGTCCCATCACCTCCAGCGTTTGCAACAGGGGCGCCACGAGCGCCTGCGCGCTGACGCCCCGTTCCGGGTCGAACCGCTGCAGCGCGCTGCGCAGCAGGCGCGCGGTGGCGTCCGCCCGTTCGGAATAGCGCCCGAGCCAGAAGAAATTATCAGCCAGCCGCGACGGCAGGTTGTTGCCGGTGCGGCGCAGTTCCACGTTTTGCTGCGTGCCGCGCAGCAGGGTGAATTCCTCCACCGGTGTTTCGGAAGTGATCCAGGTGTCCTTGCTGGTGCCGCCGCGCTGCATGGAGATAAAGCGGCCGCCGGCTTCCGGCGACACCCGGGTGAGGCCGCCAGGCATCACCCGGTAGCCGCCCTCCGTGGCCACCAGGAAGACCCGCAGGCCCACCGGCCGCGCGATCAGGCCTTCTGTTTCCAACGACGGCGCGGTGGGGTATTCCACGCGTTCCTGGGCCACAAACATGTCCGGGTCGAATTCAATCTGCCGCCGCAGCCCGGCGCGCTCTTCCTCGCCGAGCGCCTGGTCCGGATCGGGCGTGCGCCAATGCGTCCGGAAAGCCGGCTTGATGGTCAGCTCATCGAGGTGCTTGAGGACATGATCGCGCGCCGCCTTTTGGCCGCACCACCAAGTGGCCACGGACGGCAGCCGCAATTCTTCGCCGAGGATATGCCGGCACAAGCCGGGCAGGAACGGCATATAGGCCGGGCTTTGGACCAGGCCGGTGCCGAGGGCGTTGGCGGTGGCCACGTTGCCGGCGCGAATCGCCTCGATCAGGCCCGGCACACCGAGAATCGAATCGTTGCGCAACTCCAGCGGGTCGCAGAAATCATCGTCCACCCGGCGCA
>CAYTJG010000379.1:0-5259 GCA_964437865.1 uncultured Bifidobacteriaceae bacterium
AAGATCCGTTTCATCCACGTAAAACTCGCCGGTGATGTTGTTGACGGGATCGCCCATTAGCTCATAATGCTCATCCCCAATCATGGAACCGCTGATGAAACCCGCATCAAGGCTGGTGGCGTAGACCAAGGCGTAGGTGGCATCGCTGCCGTCGGTGGTGATGCCCAAGGCCTGCGCCACATTGATGCTGGCGGTGGCTTCTGTGGGCGAGATCACCTCATCCCCGGCGGTGATGTCGGCTATGGTGGTCGAAACACCCGAATTGGCCGTGTCGCCGGAGAACACCCCGGAGTCGATCGTGGGCGCGGTCAAGCCGATCGAATAATCGCCGGTTTCAGCGGTTAAATCGTAGTTGGGCGTGTTGGCGGCGGCGACCGTAGCCGGTGGGAGGGTTTCGCTGGCAAATCCGCCGTTGATGCTGTTGGGGGAAATCAAGGCCTCGCCCATATCGAGCGACAAAATGAAGGCCCCCATGCCCCGGTACGCGGCATTGGTCATGGGTCCGGGCGTGATAAATGCCAGGACCTTTGAACCATAATTGCCATTGAAAACATTGGTTATTTCCTGCCAAACACCCGAATCCCAATTGGCCAACGCCTTGCCTTGATAGCTGACGGAGCCAGCCGCCAAATAGTTCAAATAATTGAGCGGCACGATGCCCGCCCCACTGCTTTGGGCCAACTGCAACAAACGCACTGTGGACACGGCGTTGGTCTGCTGGTAGAAGCGATTGATGGCTTGATGTTCCTCGGCCGAAAGATCGGCAATGCTCAGGTATAAATAATTGTCGGTGGTGGTGGC
Source organism: uncultured Bifidobacteriaceae bacterium (assembly GCA_964437865.1). Taxonomy (GTDB): domain Bacteria; phylum Verrucomicrobiota; class Verrucomicrobiia; order Limisphaerales; family UBA11358; genus UBA11358. The sequence continues at coordinate 802 of CAYTJG010000379.1, forward strand.
ATAATTCTGGCCCGAGCCGGGATGGATGGTGCCATTGCCCACGAGCATCGTGGTGTAAAAGAACATGTCCACGCACGGCAGAATCGGATCGATGCCATTGGTCAACGCGCCGGAACTGTTCCGCCCCGGCACGATCTTGGACAGGCCGGCGGCAAACGACGAAAGGCTGACAAACTTTTGGATGTTTTGATTGAACCGGTCGAATTCCCCGCATTTCTCGTAGTACGACATGCCGGCCAGGTACATCACCGCGCCCTCATAGACATCCGCGGAAACGCTGCCGGCTTTCGAGGGATTCGCGGCCACGGTGTTTTCCATCTGCCACAGATCCGCCGCATGCACATCCAGCATCTCATGGGTCACCTGGCCGAAATTCAGACAAATGGCCGCTTGATCCCCGACGAACAACGGGCGTTCGAAGTCAATTTCGTCAAAGCCATTGTCGCCCATATAGACGATGTTCGGATCAATGGCGTAGGCCGGAGTGATGGCCCGATGGCGGTGATATTTGAACCGCACACCCAATTGATAATCACTGGGTCCAAACGTCATCGTCTGCACTTCCTTGGAAAGCAAGTTGGCGTCGTTGGTAAACGCCGCCGTGGTAGTGACGTTGGTTCGGAACGGCGCCAGAATGAGGCTCAACTGGACATTCGTTCCCGACATGCTTTGATAGATGTAGAACTCCCGGTTGTGCAGGTCACACAGGCGCAAATCACCCGTCTTTAAATCCTTGGATTCGTTGTTGAGGCTGTAGACTTCAACGCTCAGCGTGTCAAAAACATTGGTCAGGGAGGGATTGACGTTGGTGATGGCGATGGACGCCAGGTTGGTGATGGCAGTGCTGACGTTGGTCAACCAGGTGGGCGTTGGGAAATCCTGCCAGCGGGAGAAATAGTGCTGGCGGTTGATCACATTCACGCCGAGGTCGTCAACCGACAGATCGGGATCATTTTGCAGCAGGGTCTGTTTCACGTAGGCTGGGAAAATCACGCGGGGCGTGTCGTCGTCATCCTCCGCCAGGGACAGCAGGTTGCTGTTGCCGTAGAGGTAATCATGCACCCATGCAGAGGCGGTGCTGTAGTTGGTCGGCATTTCCTCCCACAGGTTAAATCCTTCAACCAGTTGGTAATCCTTGAGCCAGGGGAAGATATGCACCCAATTGGTCCCGATGTAGGCCGCCACCCACGGGTAATTTACCGGGATCATGGTGTTGGTGGTGTAAAGTTGCCCGGCATAATTGGCGTTGCTTTGCACTTGGAATTTGAGCATCTCGCTCAGCCGGGCATCCAGGATTTGCAGACCGTTGTGCGGCGCGAATTCATAGACGGCCGGCACGCCGGCCTGGCGCAACAAATAAACGAGCAAGGCGCATTGCTCGACCGGTGAGCCCTGTTTTTCAAGGAAAGTGCCCAAGGCCCCCCGCGTCACACCGCCCGGATTCACCGAATCCTCCGCCACATTCCCGTCATCATTGTAATCAATGGGGTCGGTCAGTCCGATCTGGTTGATGACGTAATTGGCCAGGGCAATGGGATCATTGCCCATGCTCGCCACAAGATTATCGAGGATGGGATGCCGCCGCAGTTCGGGGCTGTTATCCAAGCTCAGGGCTTGGGTGGGGCTGAGGCTCACCACGTTCGTCACCACCCACGTGTTGGTCAGCAGTTCCGCGAGGGTTTCGCCCGCATAATACGGCGGGAGCGGGCTGCCGTTGAAATTGGGCTGATCCAGCACCACCGCCCGCCAGGCAGGCCGGGTCTCGAATTCAAGTGAATAAAGCAGGGATGACGCTATCTGGTTGGAGCCATTGACCACCATGGGGATACTGCCATCGGCCGGATAGCCGCCCGCGGCCACGACATAATAATAGTTGGTTGCCTGGCCGGTGGCGGTATGGCTGAGTTGATACCCGCCCGCCGAATTCTGCCCCCACGTAATGTCCGGCCCGCCAAACAACACCGTGGTCAAGCCGTAAGCGTTGGTGGTCATTTGAAAGCCGTGGGCGGCAAAATTGGTCCAAGCGCTGGCACTGGCGGTCGTGGGCGGATACAGGCTGACGGACCCAGCCAATTGAAAATTGGTGCGATAGTACGCCTGAATCACAACCGCTTGGTTGGACAACGCCAAGTCCCCGGCGTAAAGGCCGAAACTATACATCTGGCCAGCGTAGAGCGCCGAGCCGCCAACCCGCTCGCCAAAGGCCACCACCGGATTATTGAACGCCAGCCGGTTGGTGAGATTCGTTTGCGACAATCCACTCGTGGCATTGTAATGGTAAAGCGTCTGGCTGCTCCAAGCGGTGAGGCCAGAATACAAATTGGAGCAATTGCCGCTCAGGTTGCTGTAAAGGATGCCGGTCTCCGTGTCCAGGGGCACCACCAGCGACCAGTACGTTGGATCGCCGCCGGTGCCGCGCCAATAGCGGCCCACGGCCGAAGTGATGGAATTGCTCGTTGACGAGTTGGGTATGATGGTTACGGTGGCATTGGTGACCAGCCCCGGAAAATACGCCCCGTTGGTCACGAGCGACAGAACCACGGTTTTGGCGTTGGTGATGCCGGCATTGATCACCGAAAGGGTCAGGTTGGTGTACATTTGGCCCGCATCAAAGGTGATGGTCGTCGGCAACGCCCGGTAGTCCGTTCCGGCGGTGGCGGTGCCGCCCACGGCCAGGTTGACCGTCACGGCAGTGTTGGTGTTGTCGCTGCGGCTAATGGAAAATACGCCCGTATCCTTGCCGTTTTGGGCCGCGTAAGCGGAACTGGCGGTTACCGTAATAATCGGCATGGTGTAGGGGATCGAAATATCGTCGATGAACCAGCCGTACCCAGTGACGGTGCCGCCGGAAACAAAATCAAAGCCGATTTCTATGGTTTCTCCAATGTAACCCGATAGGTCGACTGTTTCATATACCCAAGTCTGATTGGTATCGCTCAAATCCTCGTCCGTTAGATAATTCCAATTGTTGAAGCCGTTGGTGCTGATTTCCAGAATACCGTAGGCATTCTTGAAATCGCACCACTGCCAGTAGCCAAAGGTGGGGCTCGTCACGTTGGGTACGGTGAAAGGCGGACTGATCAGTCGCGTACTCAAATAACTTGCAAAGTTGGCATCCAATCCGACGGCGGCACAATTGTGCCCGGAATGCGCGGACGGCCCATTGGCGGGGGTGCCTACCTGCCACGCTCCAAAATCCACCGCCCAATCGCCCTGGCCGGATTCAAAGCCTTCCTGCTCGTTGACGATCGGCGTTCCGGTAACAACGGCCACATCATCAACATACCAGCCCTTGCCATTGCTGGTGCCTCCGGAGGTGAAATGAAACGCAATTTGGATGCTTTTCCCGGCATACGGCCGCAAATCCAGCGAGGGGCGCGACCAGACGCCGCCGCCCGTGGGATTGTTTTGGTAGGTGTAGGTCGGTGAAATTTGAATCCAACCGCTGCCCGAATTGGTGCTGATTTCAACGTACCCCAGGGCGTTAGCCAGGTTAAACCAATGCCAGAAGCGCAAGCGGGGATATTGATCGGCGGCCGGAACGGTGAGGGTGCTGGCTCCCAAGTAACTCGTGCAAATGAGACGGGCATCCGAGGTGCCGCTGTAACCTTCCGTCATCCCGCAGTGCGTACCGGAATACGCCGATCCCGGCCCGGATGACGGCGTTCCAATGGACCACGGCGAGTTGACGGTCCAATGGCTCGTGGCATTCGTCTCGAAATTATCAAACCAGTACAGCGTTTCCGCCCGGCTGGTCACGCTGACCAACAAGGCCAAAATTGCGGCAAAAAAAGTCGTTTTCATGTGATTTCTGTTTTTGAATTTTTGCCTGCCTCATTGAATCACCGCGCCATTGGTCGGACTGTCGATGTAGACCGTTAAAATCCCGGCGCCGGGATTGTTCGGGTCTGCCGCTTCCCAGGTCGGGATCGCGTTCGTGTCCAGCACCGCGCGGAAAAACCCCGTGTAGTACGCGCCAAGATTCAGAACGAAATTCGATTGCCCTGGCATGCCGTTGGTCGCCAGCGTCCAGATGGGATCAAGGAGCACGGGCGTCGTCCAAATATCATAATTCGTCGCCCCAAGGTTGTTCCAGACGGTGACGAGAACCGCGTTGCTTCCCGTCGACACGATGGTCAGGTAGGGGACTCCGTTTTGTGTCTGGAAATCTGCCCTTACGCCACCGTTGGTCGAATCGTTTCTTATGGTTCCCGTGCGAACAATATCGGCCTTTACGGTGGTGCCGCCGTAGATAATCCCGAGGTCGTCGAGCAAATACACGTCCCCGCCAAGACTCCAGACCGGAACATGGAAGATGTTTCCGGGCAGCGGAGCCCACAGGGGAAATTGGGCGGAATAATAGGTTCCTCCCATTAGACCATCCGGCACATTCGTTGGATCAATGGTGGGCTGCTGTTCAATGGCCGCCAGTTGCGCCGCCAATTCCTCGCTGACGGT
>CAYTJG010000380.1:0-5259 GCA_964437865.1 uncultured Bifidobacteriaceae bacterium
CCACGTGTTGGACGATTGACGCGGCCCGACACATCAGCGGTATTGCATCAACTCCGCCTCGCTGACGTTCATCCCGCTGGAGCAAATGGCCGCCGCCGGTTACGGCGACCAGCTTGCGCCGTTTGTCAAGGCCGGCTTGGTCAAACCGTAATCCGCACAAACCTTGCCCCGGGCGACCCACGGAAACATTTTGGAGCTCTGTTTCCGGATTGAACGAATTTGCCCGGTTTGGCTCATGACATCTTGAGTCCAGTCCTTATCGTCCTTGATCAAACCTTCTTCGCCCCATTGCCATGCCAGAAGCCCGCGGCAAAACATACCAGCGCACAGGCGGCCGTGAAGTAAATCAGAAAAGGCGAAGGCAACATGAACCAGGCGGCAATAGCCGCCCCGGCCGACAATCCTCCGCAGAGATAGCAGTAGAAGGCGCTGGCGCGGGCGTTTTGCACACTCTTGTCGAGCAACAATTGCACCACCCGTTCCCGCCGTTCAAGCGCGGCTTGGCATCCACTGGAGCATACCAGGCGGCTGGCCGCCGGAGCGGGTATGCAAGCAGGACAGAGTGCCCGCCCACAATATATGCAGACACCCACGGCGTCAGCGGTTTCATGTTTGAAGCATTTCATAAAATCATCTCACGCGCTGATATCCGGCTGGATCCGCACGCAAAATCAACCAGTTGCCCTGGCGTTCGACTTCACCGGTGACTTGCACCGGCTCGGCAACCAAGTCGAGCACCTGCTGATTCACCGGTTTGCCATCGGCGGAAACCAGCAGCAGATAGATGGCCGGACCCTGTTTCGATCGCACCAGCAATACCGGCGGAATGCCGCCGCTGAGGCAACGGATGGCACAGGCACGATGTGGCAGGAGTTGGCCGGGATTCATCACCCCGAGAAAGCATTTGCTGTCAACGATTTCGCCCACAAACGTGTGGCGTCCGAGCGCGATGTTTCCCACGTGTTCTGGCGCGGGCAATTGCCGGTCGGCGGCTTTGATCGTGTCGGGGATTGCTTCAACCATCGTCTGGTTGCCGCGATAGATCAGCGTACCTTGCAAGGAAACCGTTTCACCGTCGAGGGCCGCAAGTTTCTCGCGGTTGAGTCCGAACTTGAATGGCGCGACCAGATAAAACGTGGAGTAACTCGGTTGAACGCCGACCAAGCCGGGTCGCGGCACCAGCAAGTGCGGATACGGCTGGATCTGGAGAATCCCGGAAAACTTTTTTACGGTGCCCCATTCAAAGACAGATACGCCAATCGTGTGCTGCGCCGCCGCAAGCGCCAGGGCGAGCCCGAACGCGATGACTAATGTCAACGTCACCAGCATGCGCATGAACCGACCGGGGCCCGGCGCGGCCCTGCGTTCCCACCCGATGTAGAATTCGTCATTCATGATTTGATCAATGCCGGTTCGACTTTCGTGCCCGCAAGATTCGGTACGGGATCAATCCAGACGCGACCGTTTTCCACACGCACCCTGAACGTGGGCACTTTCTCCACAAATGGGGGTGGCGAGGCGCCCGTGTCCGGCCGGTATTGATAGCCGTGCCAAGGACAAGTGACGCAGCCTGCTACGATTTTGCCTTCGCCCAACGGCCCGTTTTGATGCTGGCAGACGTTGGAGAGGGCAGAGATTTTGCCCTCGTATTTGAAAATGGCCACCCGTTCACCGGCGAGGCAGACGATACGCGCGCGGTTTTCTGGAATCTCGGCGACCGCGCAGACATCGATGAATCTCTCGCCGGCCCGAACCTGAAACTCGTCATCCGCCCTGGCCTCCAGCCGCGCCGCCGCGACGTGCAGCCCAACCACCAGCGCGAGGCCCAGCGCCATTGCGCCGGCATAAATCGAACTCGCTTCGGCTTGCAGCGCGCCGAACGTGACGTGCAACACCAGCAGCGCATAAGCGACGTAAACCAGCATATGCAGCGATTTCCAAACCGGCGGGGACAAGTTGGCCAGCCAGAAATCGTGGCTCGTCGCAGCCATGAGGAATAGAATTACCAGCGCCATAAAGCCGAACGGCTGGAACGGTACGCCCGCCACCGAGCCGGTGAGCGGACTGGAGACGAAAATGCTCAAGATGGGGTTCGTATCGCCGCCCGCATGATACGTTGCAACCACCAACACGCTGTGGATGAGGGCGAGCAGAAACAGCGTCACGCCGGCATGACGGCGGTTGTAAAGGAGCGGCAGGAACAGCGGGTTTAGCCGGCACAACGGTCCAATGCAGAGAACGACATGGAGCAACAGAAACGCCGCCGTGCCAAACGTGCGCATCAGCAAAATCTCCGGGGTGACGTACGGGAACAAATATGTTGTCACTCCGCCAAACGTCAGCAAATACACCGCGACACTGCCGACCAAGACGACATCGTAAATTCGCTTCTGGCGATTCCATTGCACTGCCTGGTATTCGACGCCCATGAATTCTAGTTTGCTGAGGGACTGGTCGCTTGGATGGAGAACGGCTTCGAGACATCCACAATTTCGCCGTCAGCCAGGCTGAACAACAAAAGAACGCCGCCCGACATGGTAACCGCCACGGGCAGCGGCAGCGCCTCGGCGCCGAATGCGCCGAGCAGAATCGCATTGTCCGGCACGGTGTTGGTCGTGGTGGGATTGCCGGCCGACCAGTAGACCATCAGGTCTGGCTTTATAAAATCCTTGTCGGCGAAAAATTTGAGTCCGTACCGGCCGGATTTCCTCTCGTCGCGCAAGAGCCGGACTTGCACCGGGGCATGGGCAAACAGGTCGGCGCGCTGCCATTCAACGAATTTGAAGCTTTGCGGCTCCCCGGAAAGCGCGGCGGGAATTTCCGCGATGACGGGCATGGGTTTACGGGCAGCCATACCGACGGCGAAGAGCGTTGGCAAAGCAATGCCCAACACCATGAAAGCGCGATTGTGAAGTTGGCGCAAAGGACGAATCATAGCCTTGATTTTGCCGCGCGCCGATGGTGGGTGAATTCTTCCGGCGGTTCATGAATTCCATTCAGCCACCGCGACAACAACCATGGCCAGAGCGCGGTTGCGCCAGGAATAATCAGCAAACGGAATCCCCAGGTTCCCCGCCGGGCGTGTGGGTCAATGCGGTTGACACCGAACAAGACGAATGGCACGGCAAAGAACAATCCGCACGCGAGATAAGCTGCCAGCAGGATCAAGAATATGGCGGCGATCATGGCCTGGCCTGGTATGGCAGATAATTCATAAAGTGCTTTCCAAATGCGGCCTGTCACACCGCGTCTTTACACAGATTCGTCGCGCGAGAGGAAGATTCCTTACAGTTATTAAGACCGCCTCGCATCTGAAGCCCGAGGCACATTCTTTCCGCGCCCATTACCAGCCGCGACGGATTATGACGGCCATCGGTGGCTGATCAACTGTCGTGGTTTCACCAGATCGTAACAACTTCCCGATTGATTCCGGGCGTGAAAACCGAAATCGTCTTCCGCTATGCTCAAGTCTATTTGGCGTTTGGTTTTGTGCGTTTCCGTGGGGCTGACGCTGGCTCCCGCCTTGCAGGCGGCTGGCGCGGCCAAGTATTACGTTTTGGTGGTGTGGGACGGCATGCGGCCCGATTTTGTCACGCCCGACCTCACCCCCACACTTTACGGGTTGCGGGAGCAGGGCGTGTGGTTTGCCAATCATCATCCGGTTTACACGTCCTCCACCGAAGTCAATGGCACGGCGCTGGCCACGGGCGTGTTTCCCGGTCACAGCCATATCGTGGCCAACACCGAATACCGCCCGGAAATCGATCCGCTCACGCCCGTGGCCATGCAGTCGCTGGCGGCCGTCCGCCGTGGTGATGAAGTCACCGGCGGCAAATACCTCGCCGTACCCACCGTGGCGGAATTGCTGCACGCGCAAAACGAGACCACGGCCATGGTGGGCGCCAAACCGGTGGCGCTGCTGCACGACCGCCAGGTCCGCGGCGATGATTCGCCCAACCCCATTTGGTTTGCCGATGGGGTGCTGCCCGCCTCGCGCTGGGAGGCGCTGACCAATCAACTCGGCGTGTTCCCCAAGCCGGTCAGCCCGAATGTTCCCCGCGATCAATGGGCCGCCCGCTGTCTGACGGAGGCTTTCTGGGGCGATCACCCGCCGCGCTATTCCCTCCTGTGGCTGAGCGAGCCGGATGCCTCCCAGCACCTGCACGGGCCGGGCTCGCCCGAAGCGCTCGCGGCCATTCGCAGTTGCGATAATCGTCTGGCCACCGTGCTGCGGGCGCTCGAACAGCGCGGCGTGCGCGAGCAGACCGATATCATCATTGTGTCCGATCACGGCTTTTCGACGATTGGGGCCATCTGTGACGTGGGGGAAACGCTGCGGGCGGCCGGTTTCAATGCACGCGCCACCTGGACGCAGCCGCCGCAGGACGGCGACGTGACCGTGGTGGGCAACGGCGGTTCGGCGATGCTCTACGTCACTGGCCGCTCACCGGCGGTGATCAGCAATCTGGTGGCCACCTTGCAACGCCAGCCGTTTAGCGGGGTGATTCTGACGCGCATGGCGATGGCGGGCACGTTTCCCCTGGACTCGGTGAGGCTGGATTGCGCCACGGCGCCCGATGTCATCGTGGCGTTGCGCTGGGATCGCCGGCCGGCGCATGACGACCACCCGTTGGTGGAGGTTTACAACGACGGTTACCAGGAATACACGCCGGGCTGCGGCATGCATGTGACGTTGAGCCCCACCGACCTTCACAACACGTGCGTGGCGGCGGGACCGGATTTCCGTCCGGGGGTGGTGGACACCCTGCCATCGGGTAACGTGGACATTGCCCCGACACTGCTCTGGCTGATGAACGTCAAATCCCAAGCGCCGTTGGATGGGCGCGTGTTGCGCGAAGCCTTGCGCGGACAGACGGGATCAATGGGCAAAGTGGAATTGGGACGGAGCGATTCCACCGCCAATCTGCCGGGCGGCACATGGACCCAATATCTCCGCTATACCGAGTTGAACGGGGAGCGCTACCTGGAGGAAGGCGCTGGCCAATGGACGGCCGTCGCGCCCGCCCCGCGGTGAGCCCCAAGGGGTGACGGGGCGGCGTTCTGACTGAATTTTCGAGCATGGCTGTGGCGGTTGCGAAACTACCACAGCCATAATTGTTTGCGGGAATTTCAAAGCTTTGCCCGGTTTGCATCGTCTTATCCTTGGGTAGAATGAATACCGCAAAAACTTTTGGGCAAGCACAGAGGCACACATGCATGATTCGGAACTGGAAAAGCTATTGAAGGCCGCCCCCGGGC
>CAYTJG010000381.1:0-5240 GCA_964437865.1 uncultured Bifidobacteriaceae bacterium
AGGAAAAGGAGAAATTCTTCGCCCTGCTCAAGGTGGAGGCGGTGGACGGCGAGGAGCCGGACAAGGCCAAGGACAAGACGCATTTCGACAACCTCACGCCGCTGTTTCCCAACCGGCGGTTCATCTTGGAAACCTCCCCGGACGAATTGAGCACGCGGGTGCTCGACCTGGTGTGCCCCATCGGCAAGGGCACGCGCGGCCTCATCGTGGCGCCGCCCCGCACGGGCAAAACGGTGATGATGCAGAAGATCGCCAACGCGATCCTCAAGAACAATCCGGAATCGTATCTCTTCATCCTGCTCATCGACGAGCGGCCCGAGGAAGTCACGGACATGGAGCGGTCGTGCAAAGGCGCCGAGGTGATTTCCTCGACGTTTGACGAACCGCCGGAACGGCACGTGCAGGTGGCGGAGATGGTGATTGAGAAGGCCCGCCGGATGGTGGAGCACAAGCGGGATGTGGTGATCCTGCTGGACTCGATCACGCGCCTGGCGCGCGCCTACAACACCGTGCAGCCGCATTCGGGCAAGATCCTGTCCGGCGGCGTGGACGCCAACGCGCTGCACAAGCCCAAGCGCTTTTTCGGCGCGGCGCGCAACATTGAGGAAGGCGGCTCGCTGACCATCATGGCCACGGCGCTGGTGGACACCGGCTCCCGCATGGATGAAGTGATCTTCGAAGAGTTCAAGGGCACGGGCAACATGGAAGTGCACCTGGACCGCGCGCTGGTGGACCGCCGTATTTTCCCGTCCATCAACATCGAACGTTCCGGCACGCGCAAGGAAGAGCTGCTGTATCATCCGGACGAAGGTTCGCGGGTGGTCATTTTGCGCCGGGCGCTGACCGGCGTGCCGCCGGTGGAAGCCATGGATTTGCTGCTGGGCAAGCTCAAGAAGACCGGGAGCAACATCGAGTTCCTGCTCAACATGGGCGTGGGCTGAGCGGCTCAAGCGAGACACGAATTGCACGGATTCACGCGGATGAGGGGAGGGAAAAACCCAACCCTCAACGCCAGGCGCCCAGGCTGGCGGGACAGCATGCGATCGCTGGGAAAGAAGCGCCGCCGGTTTCCGCCCACATCCCGGTGCTGTCCATTTTTCAGCCCGGCGAAGTCCAGTCCAACCGTGGGGGGGCTGAATCCCGGCCGGGTGCGGTCGGCGAGTTAGGTGTTCATTTCTTGCTAAACGTATGGCAATATATGTTTATCGAATGCCAACAAAGGTATCGCTGCCAAAATCTGTTTACAGTAGTGTTTGCACCATTGCAATGAGACGTTCCACCCATTCCATCAGTCTGCCGCTCGCCGCCGCGGCGCTCCTGGCTCTCGCCGCCGGCTGCGACCGGGACAACGTCAAGGTTTATAAAGTGGACGCCGGGGATTCGGCAGTCACCACCGCTCCGCCCGCCGCGGTCGCCGCTCCCGCCGCCGCCACGGCTCCCGGCATGATGCCCTCGACCATGCCCGAAGGCTTGCCGGTGCCGGACAATTCCGGCCTACCCAAGTTAAAGTACACCCTGCCCGCCGGCTGGTCGGAAAAACCGCTGACCCAGTTGCGGGTGGCCAGTTTTGCGATTACGGACGGTGCCAAGGCGGCGGATGTGAGCGTCATTCCGCTGGGCGGCTCGGCCGGCGGTGACGCCGCCAACGTGAACCGCTGGCGCGGCCAGGTGGGACAGCCGGCGCTGGATGAAACCGAGTTGAAGAAATCCGTGGAGGCGGCCCAAATTGGCGACCAGCCAGCGGATCTCTATGACGTGGCCGGCACCAATCCAGGCAGCGGCGAGGACGAGCGCATCGTGGGCGCCATCCTGCACACGGACGCGAACACCTGGTATTTCAAGATGATGGGCGATTCGGCGTTGGTGGAGAAGAACAAGCCGGCTTTCGTGGCGTTCTTAAAATCCGTGCAATTTCAAGCGCCATCGGGCGCCGCGCCCACCGGCATGGGCATGGACATGAGCCAGTTGCCGGCGTCACATCCGGCCATTCCCGGGATGGACACGGCGGCCACCGCCACGTCCGCAGCGGCGGCCGACAAGCCTGCTTGGACCGTTCCCCCGGATTGGAAGGAAGGGGAACTGATGCAATTTCTGGTGGCGCGCTACATCATCGCCGGCAGCGGCGAGGCTTCAGCGGCGGTGAACGTGAGCCAACTGGACGGCACCGGCGGCGGCTTGCTGCCGAACCTGAATCGCTGGCGCAGCCAGCTCGGGCAGCCCGCCCTGAGCGATGACGACGCGGCCAAGCTGCCGACCATCGATGCCACCGGGGCCAAGGCGGTGGTGGCCGATTTCACGGGGACCGATGCGCGCACGGGCAAGGCCGCCCGGCTGGTGGGTGTGGTGCTGCCATTGAACGGCCGCACGTGGTTTTATAAACTCATGGGTGATCCGGACCTGGTGGGCCGGCAAAAGGATGCCCTGATCCAGTTCGTGCAGTCGGCCAAATATCCGTGATGAAGAAAATTGTCAATTTTTTCACTTCGCTGAAGCTCACGGTTGTCTTGCTGGCCTTTGCGATTGTGCTGGTGTTCATCGGCACGCTGGCGCAGGCGGATGAGGGACTTTACGGCGCGCAGGCGCATTACTTCAAGCAATGGCTCGTGATTGGCGCGCATATGTTCGGCCACACGGTGCCCGTGCTGCTGCCGGGCGGCTACCTCATCGGCACCCTGCTGCTGGTGAACCTGGTGGCCTCGCACATTTACCGGTTTGAATTCTCGTACCGCAAGTGCGGCATCCAACTGGCGCATGCGGGCGTGATTGTGTTGCTCGTCGGCCAGCTTTCCACCGACCTGCTCTCGCGCGAACTCCAGATGCGCCTGAACGAGGGCGAAACGCGGAACTACTCGGACAGCGCCACCGAGTTCGAACTGGTATTTCAATCCGGCAACGAGGTGACCGCCATCCCCGAAAAACTGCTCAAGCCGGGCACGGAACTGCAAATCACCAGCCTGCCGTTCAACGTCCGGGTGAAGGATCACTGGCATAATTCCGACGTCGGTTTCCGCGCGCCGATGATGCAGAACGGCCCGCCGCAAGCTTCCAACGGCATCGCCCTCCACTTCGATTTCGTCAAAAAGGACGACGTCAAGACGGTGGACGAGCGCAATATCCCCACGGTGGTGCTCGAATTCCGCACGTCGTCGGGTTCGCTCGGCACGTGGGTGGCGAGCGACTGGGCGGGTGAAACGGCGCTGGTGGCCGCCGTCCGCTCCAGTTTTGAACAGATGGGCGCGGCCATGGCCCAGCAGATTGCCGGGGAACTGGTGGTGCCGCAGTCCGTCACCGTGGGTGGGCGACAATTCGTGTTCACCCTGCGGCCGGCGCGGGTGATTCATCCCTTTTCGCTGACCCTGCTGCAAGCCACACACACGTATTATCCAGGCTCGGACACGCCCAAGGATTATCGGAGCCGGGTGCGCCTGGATAACCCCAAAACGGGCGAGCATCGCGAGGTGGAAATCTCCATGAATCATCCGCTGCGTTATGGGGGTTATACCTATTACCAGTACCAGATGGATCCCAACCAAGTGGCTGACCAGGCCAACCGGGCACCCTGGTCCGCCCTGCAAGTGGTCCGCAATCCGGGCTGGTTGACACCCTACATTGGATGCGCGATGGTTGGACTCGGCTTGGTGATTCAATTTATGTTTCACCTGGTTGGTTTTGTCTCCAAGCGAAAGAGGCCATGAAAAAGTTTTTCCAAAAATGGGCGCCGCCGTTGCTGATGTGCGTGATGGCGCTCTGGTTCCTGGGCAATCTGCAAGCGCCCAAGGACCGGGATTTTGCCTTCAGCGAATTTGCCCAACTGCCCCTCACCGCCAGCGGCCGCATTGAGCCCATGGATTCGCTGGCGCGCAATTCGTTGCTGGAGATCCGCGAGAAGCAAACCGTAAACACTGAACCGTGGAAGGATTGGAACCAGCATCCCCAGATGGTTTCCGCCACGGAATGGCTGGCCACCGTCATGATGAATCCGGCCGCGGCGGACGAGTGGCCCGTGTTTCGCGTGGACAATCATGAGCTGGTCTCCCTGCTAAAATTGCCAGACCGCGATCCCGAAAAGAAATCCGATGGCAAGCATTATTCGTGGAACCAGATGCAGCCCATGCTAGATGCCTTCGGGAAGGAAAATGAGCGGGTGCAAAAAATCGAGGCGCCCACCCGCACCGCGTTCGAGAACGCCGTGGCTAAGATGGCCGAACGCCTGCAACTGTACGCCACCCTGCGCAACGCCGTGGAACCGGCCGGCGCGCAGAACTGGCCGGAGGAAGTGGACGCGTTTGAAAAGCTGATTCCCGACGGCGTGGCGGCCGCCCAAGCCCAGCAAGCCGGCCATTCTTTCAGCCAGACCAACTTCGCCGTGTTTGCCGCTTTTATCCAGGAATTTCAATTCATGTCCAGCCTACAGCCGCCGCTGCTCCTGCCCCCGGAATCCCAAGGCCAATGGCGTCGCATGGGCGATGCGTTGCTGGAGGCGCCGCGGGCCAAGAACCCGGTGCTGGATGCCAGCGTGCATGACTACGCCCGGATGGCGGGCGCCCTGGCCGCCAACCAGCCCGCCGAATTCAACGCCGCGCTCGGCGATCTGCGGTCGCTGCTGGAGCGTCAGGAGCCGCGCGCCATGGCCAAGGCCCGGGCGGAGGTGTTTTTCAACCAGATGCAACCGTTCTACAACGCCATCGTCATTTACGTGCTGGCGGGGTTGCTGGCTTGCTGCTATTGGTTCAATTTATCCGAGACGCTCCGGCGGTCCGCGGTCTGGCTGCTGTGGCTGGCGTTTGCCATCCATTCCACGGGGCTGGTGTACCGGATGGTGCTGGAAGGGCGGCCGCCGGTGACGAATCTTTATTCCTCCGCCATTTTCATCGGCTGGGGCTCGTGCCTGCTGGGACTCATTCTCGAAGGTTTCCATAAGAACGGCATCGGCGCCGTGGTGGCCGCCGGCATCGGCTTCATCACGCTGATCATCGCGCAGCATCTGGCGCTGGCAGGCGACACCATGGAGATGATGCGCGCGGTGTTGGACACCAACTTCTGGCTGGCCACGCACGTGGTGGCGGTGACGGTGGGTTACGCGAGCACGTTTGTGGCCGGTTTCCTGGCGCTCATTTACCTGGTGCGCGGGATCTTCACGCGCACGCTGGATGCAGCCACGAGCAAATCGCTCGCGCGCATGATTTACGGCATTGTCTGTTTTGCCACGCTGTTCAGCTTCGTGGGCACGGTGTTGGGCG
>CAYTJG010000382.1:0-5236 GCA_964437865.1 uncultured Bifidobacteriaceae bacterium
CGGCGGAGCGGTCTTATTGAATAACGCCGATTTGCCAATGCCCTGCCCGAGAATCTTCCTCCCGCTCCTGTTGGGCGCGGCCATCGCCTGCGCCCAGCCGGCGGCCGGCAAGCCGGCGTTCACGGCCAGCGAGCTCGAGGGCAAAGGTTCCGAGCTGCTCTTCGGTGACTTGGACGGCGATCACCTTGACGATGCCGTTTTGATTGATGACCTGACTTGCTCGCTGTTTTTTCAGGACGCCAAATCAGGATTCCCGCGCCAGCCGCAGCAGGTATATCGCTTGGAGGACCAGCCGTCGGTTGTTTGGCCCGCAAAATTGGGCGGACCGGCCGCCAGCCTGCTCGTGTGGACCAGCCGGGGCGTGACGGAACTGGATTTCACCAACCGCACGGCGCCGCCCGCGCGCCGGCAGATCATCGAACAGCCAACGATCATTCCCGACACCCAAACGGAGTCGCAGGTTCAGTCGTTTCCCCTGGCGGTCGAGTCCGATACCGGCTGGCCGCTCCTGCTGGTGCCCGTGGCCGACGGTCTGCAGGTCTGGCAGCACGGCGACGGCTGGCGGCAGGCGCAGTTCATTCCCGGCGGGGTGGTCACGCGTTTCCTGCCGGAGGTGGCCAATCCCGGCTATACGCGGAGGTCCGCACTCAACCTGTGCGTGGGCGATGTGAACCACGACGGGCGGGAGGATCTCATGGTCATGCGCCCGGCCCCCGGCGGCACCGAGGTTTATACGCTGTATCTTCAAACCACTAATGGGTTGTTTGATCTTCAGCCGGCCCTGGTTTACACGAATACGGCGGACTGGCACACGGCGCTGGCCTGGTGCGACCTCAACCACAGCGGGCGGCTGGATTTGATCACGAGCACGATTTCAGACGAGCCGTCGTTTGTGCCGGGTTTACAGTCCGGCAAGGTGATAGTGGCGACCTACGGAGCCGATGCCCAGGGGCGGATTCCGCCCGCGCCGCAGCAGGTGTTCCGCAAGGGCGACTGGTCCGCTTTCCTGCCGCTGGTGGATGTGGATGGCGACGGTTACCTGGACTTGGTGCTGGGCTATGTGCCGATCGATTCGCGGGATGGCGTGCGCAATCTGATCGCCGCCGGGAAGCTGAACCTGAATCTCAAGTTTCATTTCTCGCGGCCCGGCCGCCCTTTTTTGCCGGAGCCGGATTACCAACGCTCGCTGTCCATTTATTTTGACCATGACCTGATCTGGACCGGGGAGCAGCGCATCTATTACGAGAAATTTCTCAGCCTGAACGGTGATTTCAACGGCGACGGTAAAAAGGACCTGCTCGTGCGCGATCATAGCGACGCCATCTCCGTGTTTTTCTTCCAGTCCCGCACGACGGGCTTCAGCACCCAGCCAGACTTGAAATTCCACTGCCCGGAACCGGTGGAATGGTGGCGGGTGAAGGATCTCAACAGCGACGGCATCAGCGATCTGGTGGTCAAGCTCCGCGATCAGGCGCGGTTCCGGATCTTTACCAGCCAGGGCCAATAGCGATATGCGTTTTCTGATGAACATGGCGGTTTGGGGAAGCGTGATTCTGTCGGCGGCGACTGGCCGCGGGGCGGAGCCGGAAGGGTTCTCGTGCCAAATGCTCACGCTGCCGGTCAAGGACGCCGCATTGAGTTTTGCCGATCTGGACGGCCGGGGTCGCTGCGATCTGCTGGCCCTGGACCCGCTGGCCAACCGGCTGTTGATCTACCGCCAGCGGGCGGACGGCTTCACCAATACGCCGGACCAAAGCCTGGCCCTGCCGCCGCAAACCGCCTGGGTCGCACCGTATCGCACCGTGGCCAATGGCGTCACGGAACTTGTGGTGTCCACCGCGGCGGGGCTGGCGGTGTTCCAGCAAAGCAACGGTGTTTTCGCGGCCGAACCGCAGCCCTTGGTCAGGACCAGTCAGGTTTTCACCAACCACGACTGGGCCAGCCTGATCTCGCTGGACACCAACGGCGCGATTCCGGTCATCTCCGCCACGCAAGCATGGTCGTACCGGCAAAAGGAGGCGTCAGCATGGACGTCCGGACCGCCGGTGACACTCGAATCGGGCCACAGCTCGTGGACCGGTTTTGCCACCGCGTGGAGCATGGGATTGAATTCATCGTACCATTTGGAGGCCCGCGCCTCGTTCAGTGCCACCACGAACGAGGCCGCGGAGGAAAAGTCCGATCACGACGTCCTTGAGCGGTACCTGGCAGAGTTGGGCAAAACCGGCCAAACGCCGCGGATCACGCGGCTGGACCTGAACCGGGACGGACAAACGGACTTGATTCTCTGGCACCTCACGGGTGACTTGGAAGACAAGACCGACATCTATGTTTTCCTGCGGGGTGCGGATGGGAAGCTTCCCCCGCAACCGACGCAGACGTTGCACTGCCGCGGTTTTCCCTTCCCGGCTGGCCCCGCTCTGGAGCCCACGCCCGTGGCGGATTTGAAGGGCGACGGCACCTATGAATTGGTGCTGCTGGAGCCGAGGTTCGCCACCACCTCGCTGAGCAGCTTGGCGGACATGCTGGTTTCGCGCGGCGTGGATCTGGCCCTGACGATCCGGCCGTTTGCCCGCGGCGCTTTTGCCGGCCGGGCGGAGGCGTCCGTGCCGCTGACGGTCATGTTATCGTGGTTCGGTACCGGCCAATGGCCGTTTTTCATCCGGGGCGATTTCAACGGTGATGGCCGGCCGGACCTGCTGGTCCAGCGCTCCGCCACGACTTGGGTCGTCTTCGGCAGCACCAACGACGGGCACTGGTTTGATCCCCGACCGGCGATGAAACTGGAACTGCCGACGCAAGGCTATGTTCCCCGGCGCGTGTTTCAAATCAGCGACCTCAACGGCGACGGCCGGGCGGATGTGGTCATGCGGGACCCGGATGATCCCCGCGTGTTCATCTTCCTGACGCAGCCATCCTCCAGGAAAGGGAACCCATGACCGACGCAACTCCAGCGCTGGCTTTGGAAAAAGTGTCCAAGCGATTTGGACGGCTACTGGCCGTGGATGAGCTTTCGCTGGCCATCCCGCCCGGCGTCATGGCGGGTTTCCTGGGGCCGAACGGCGCGGGCAAAAGCACCACGCTCTACCTGATCCCGCGGCTGGTGCGCCCGAGCGCCGGCCGCATCCGCCTGTTTGGGGTGGATATCTGGCGGGATTACAAAAAGGCCATCCAGCCGGTCGGCATCACGGTGGAGTCACCCGCGTTTTATGATTATCTCACCGGGCGCCAGAATCTGGAACTGGCGGCCCGCCTGTTGCCCGGAGTTTCGGCGCGGGACCTGGACGACCTGCTGGAACGCGTCGGGCTGGCGGACCGGCAGCACGACCGCGTGCGGGTTTATTCCACGGGCATGCGGCAGCGGCTGGGCATCGGCCGGGCCATGCTGGGCCGGCCCCGGCTCCTGGTTCTGGACGAACCCACCAACGGCATGGACCCGGAGGGTACGCAGGAGATGTTGTCCTTTTTGCGCGAGCGGGTGCGGAATGACGGACTCACCATTTTTATTTCCAGCCATCTCTTGTCCGAGGTCGAGGAATTCTGCGACACGGTTTTTGTGATCAATCACGGCCGGCTGGTGGCGTCGGGCCAGGTGCGGGAGCTGTTGCAGTCGCGTCACCGCGTGGTGCGGGTGACCTTTCAGGGCCGGCTGCCCGAGCCGGATTTCTTCGCCCGCCAGGCGCCCGTTCTGCGCGTGGAAACGGTGGCGGCGGACACGCTCGAGATCACGCTCGGCAGCGAGGACTCGGCCTGGTTGAACGGCTGCCTGCACCAGGCGGGCTTCCGCGTCGCGGCCCTGACGCCGAAGCAAAAAACGCTGAAGGAGTTTTTCCTCACCATCACGGGCGCGCCCGCGGCGAATCAAAATCATGGGTAACCAACTGCTGCCATTATTGCGCAATGAAATTACCAAGGCCGCCCGCCGGCGGCTGCCGTATTTCGGCATTGTGGCGCTGGGGCTGCTCTCCGTGGTGGTCTTCACGGCGGCGAACGCCTCGAACCATGCCGCCGGCCTCAACGGCTGGGGGTACGTGGCCTTTTCCATGCAATTGTTGTTCACCGATCTGGGGCCGGTTTTTGTCATCAATTTCGCCGCCATGCTGCTGGCCCAGGAAACCGGCACCGGCACCATCCGGTCCGTGCTGGCGGCGCCGGTGCAGCGTTGGGAGTTATACACGGCCAAGGCCGCGGTGGGACTGCTCTACATGCTGATGCTCTCCGCGGCGGGCCTGGTATTTTCGGTGGCCCTGGCCAAACTGCGTTATCATTTTGGGCCGGTCGGGGATTCGCTGGGCGTCGTTTACAGCCCGGAAATCGCCTTGCGCGAATTCCTGCTGGGCTTTGTGCTGAGCTGGATTCCGCTGGGCGCCCTGGTGGCCTTTGGCCTGTTTGTCTCCACCATCGTCCGCAGCCCCGGCGCGGCGGTCACGGTGGCCACGGGCAGTTTCCTGGTCATCGACTTCCTCAAAAGTCTGGTGGGACTGGCGCCGTATGTCTTCACCAAGGACCTCGGGTATCCGTGGGTCGTGCTCCTGCAACTGGCGCAGGGCATGGACTACCAATGGCAGCCGGAACTCGGGCGGATGATCTGGTTGTCGGTCGCTTTTGCCGTGGCGGCTTTCGGGGCCGGATTGGTCGTCTTTGTCCGGGAAGACCTGAACCACTAACGAGGCAGGACGACGCGGCTTGGTTCGATTTTCTGAAGGTTTTTCTTGGGTCTTTTTGCGTGTTTTGGCGGCTAAACAGTCGGTTTCGGATTTCGGGGATTCGGCCTTCGGCCTTCTGAGCCATATCCACAATTACCCTTGCGCCTCAGGGCCAAACGAATAAAACTCCATTCTCGTAATGCATATCCTCTGGACCATCCTCGACAGCGATTGGGAAGGGGAATTTTGCCGGGTCGCCAAGATGCTCGCAGCGGTCACCGCCAAGCCATGACCACGCCCCCTACTCATCCTGATTATCCGGCATTTCTTGCTGGCTTGAAGGCGCGCATCCTCCATGCCCGCATTTCGGCCGCCCGCGTGGTGAATCACGAACTCATCCTGCTTTATTGGGACCTCGGGCGTGGCATCGTGGAAAAACAGCGAACCTCGGGTTGGGGCGATTCGGTGATTGACCAAATCTCCCGCGATCTTCAAGAGGCATTCCCAGGCACATCCGGTTTTTCAGCGCGAAATTTGCGTAGCATCAGGCAATTCTATTCGGCTTATGCAGATCCCTCAATTTGGCTGCA
>CAYTJG010000383.1:0-5223 GCA_964437865.1 uncultured Bifidobacteriaceae bacterium
GAAGCGCGAGTGCCAGGACTGCTACAAGTGCGTGCGCAATTGCCCGGTGAAGGCCATCAAGGTGGAGGGGGGATATGCCTCGGTGGTGCCGGAGTTGTGCATCTTCTGCGGTTATTGCGTGGAGGTCTGTCCCAATGGCGCCAAGAAAGTCCGCGATGATCTGGCGAATGCGCGGCAGTTGCTGGCACGCAAGCCGACGGTGTTGGTCTCGCTGGCGCCCTCCTACGTCACCGAATTTCCCGGCGTCACGGCGCCGCAGATGGTCAGCGCGCTGAAGCGGCTTGGCTTTGCCGGGGTCTCGGAAACCGCGCTGGGCGCGCAGCAGGTTTCCGCGCAGGCTGCCGCCCTGCTGCAAGCACGTCCCGATCGCGTGCTCGCCTCGTCCGCCTGTCCCACCGTGGTCGCCTACCTGCAAAAACACCGACCCAATGGCGCCGCCCTGCTCACCGGCCTCATGTCGCCACTGCTGACCCATTGCCAGATGTTGCGGCAGGCCCTGGGCCCGGAGATCGGCATCGTGTTCATCGGCCCGTGCATCGCCAAGAAGCTCGAGGCCGCGCAGCATCCGGAATTGCTGGAGGTGGCGCTGACGTTTGAAGATCTGCGCCGCTGGCTGGGCCAGGAAAAGGTGCTGTTGGAGGAACTGACGCCCGCGCCGGCCGACCATTTTGTGCCCGAATCCGCGGCCGAAGGCGCGTGGTATCCGGTGGATGGCGGCATGATCGCCGGCATGAAAAACACCTGCGCCGTGAACGACGGCTCGCTGATGGCATTTTCGGGTCTGGGCGCCATCAAGAAGGCGCTGGACGGCGTGGAGGGGCTCCGGCCGGACCAGGGTTTGTTTCTGGAGTTGCTGGCCTGCGAGGGCGGCTGCGTGAACGGTCCCAAGGTGCATTGCCGCGGCGCCACGGTGGCCAAACGGCAGCGCATTTTCCAATCGGCCCGGCCGGCGGCGACCGCCCTGCCCCGCCCGCCGCAGGTGGCCACACCGACGAGTTTTCTGGTGCCGCGGCCGGCCCCGGTGGTGGTGCCCGATTCGCAAATCCGCGAGGCCCTGCGCAGCGTGGGCAAGAGTTCGGCCGATGATGAGCTGAACTGCGGCGGCTGCGGCTACGATTCCTGCCGCGATTTCGGCATTGCGCTGATCAGCCAGAAGGCGGAGCGCGCCATGTGCGTGACTTACATGCGCCAGTTGGCCCACAAGAAGGCCAACGCCCTCATCCAGAAAATGCCTTCGGCCGTGGTGATCGTAAACGAGGCCATCCGGATCATCGAGTTCAACACCGCCTTCGTGAGCCTGTTTGCCGCCGAAAAACCCGGCACCGCCATGCCGCCGGCGGCCATCGACGGCCTGGCGCTGGCCGAGATCATGCCCTTTGCCAGTCTGTTTCAGGGCGTCATGAAAAGCGGCGAGGACATCCTGGACCGCGACCTGCGCTACCAGAACACCATTTTGCACGCCACCATCTTCAGCATTGAGAAGCACTGCCTGGTGGGCGGCATTCTGCAGGACATCACCAAACCGGCCGTGCGCAAGGAACAGGTGATTCGCAAGGCGCGCGAGGTGATCCAAAAGCAACTGGCCACCACGCAACAGATTGCCTACCTGCTCGGTGAAAACGCGGCGGAGGCGGAAATCACGCTGAATTCCATCATCGATTCCTTCTCGCCGCCCAAGCCCGACGAGCCCAAGGAGGCCAATGACTGGCGAAAGCTTTATCGACGTTGATCATTATCAGCAGGCCAAGCATGGACAGGTGGTGGCCGGCGATATTTTCCTTTCGCGCAAGATCAAGGCCGAAGGCCGCGTCATCACCGTGCTGTCCGACGGCCTGGGCAGCGGCGTGAAGGCCGGCGTGCTCGCCAACCTCACCGCCACCATGGCACTCCGCTACACCATGGCGTTTGTGGATGTGCGCCAAAGCGCCAAGACCATCATGGACACCCTGCCGGTCTGCGAAGTGCGCAAGATCAGCTATTCCACCTTCACCATTGTGGACCTGGACGAGGATGGAAAGACCCGCGTGATCGAGCACGGCAACCCGCCGCTCCTGCTGCTGCGCGGGCAATCCCCCGTGCCCATCGAACGCGTCAGCCTTACGCTCGAAGCGTGGAAGGACCGGGTGATTCATTACAGCGAATTCGACACGCAGCTCGGCGACCGCATCGTGTTTTATTCGGATGGGGTCAGCCAGTCGGGGCTCGGGCGGGTGGGCCTGCCGCTGGGCTGGGGCTCGGAGCGCGTCACCCAGTTCGTACAGCGGCAGATCGCCGCCGAGAATGAAATCTCGGCCGGAGAACTCGCGCACCAGGTGGTGGGCGAGGCGCTGGTCAACGACCGCCAGGCCGCCCAGGACGATATCAGTTGCGGCGTCATTTATTACCGGCGGCCGCGCCGACTACTGGTGATCACCGGCCCGCCCTTCAACCGCGAGCGGGACGGCGAACTGGCGGATCTGGCGCAGACCTTTGACGGGCGCAAAGTGATCTGCGGCGGCACCACCGCCGGCATCGTGTCGCGATTGTTGGGCCGCAAGGTGACCATGAACCTGGCGCAGTTGGATCCGGGAATTCCGCCGGCCGCAGTTATGGAAGGGGTGGATCTCGTCACCGAAGGCACCGTCACCCTGGCCAGGGTGGCTGAGATTCTGGAGCGAGGCAACGCGGCCGAAATGACCCGGAAAAACCCGGCCACCGACCTGATCTCGTTGATGCTGCAAAGTGACATCGTGGAGTTCATGGTGGGCACACGCATTAATGAAGCTCATCAGGATCCCAATGTGCCGGTGGAACTGGACCTGCGCCGGAACATTGTGCGCAAAATCGCCCGTTTGCTGGAAACCCGCCACCTGAAGGAGGCACCCGTCCAATTCATTTAAAGGAGGCGCCCGCGCTCAGCCGGTCAAGCTCAAAGCCACCGGGCAAATCAAGCACCCTCTCCCGCTAAAGGAAGAGAGGCCGGATTTCAAGTGTGGGGGGGAGGAATTGCCGACCGGCGGCAGGCGGGAGGGAAGTCCGGTTCCGGTCAGAGCGCACCTAATTTTTCCAACCTGCCCCAGGCGTGAATGAGAATTTTTTGTGCAAAAATGGCCGGTCCGGTGTCACTTCAAAGGTATGAAAAGTCCCCTGAAGACTGGGTTGTTGGTTTTGCTGGCAATCGTCGTGATCTGTTTGCTGACGCCCGCCGTGAATTTTACGCCCAAACGCCACCCGACCAAAGTGAACGGGGTTAACAATGTTACTCACGTGGAGGTTTCCATAATTCCCGGGTCTGAAACCAATCCGCCCGCCAAGCCGTAGCCCAATACCAAGCCTTTCACCGGTTTCGTCCACCAACACCACCAAGCAGCCTGATGCTTGTCCGCCATACCGGCACGGAACGAACAATAACTTCACAAGTATTTACCGTAGTGCAACATATAATATTTAAGGAGCAAAAAAGACTGCGGTATACTACGGGTGACACGCGGTCGTCTTATTAGCGTTACAAATAGCGGATAGCGACATTCGGGGAACCGTCCCCAACGACCCACTTTCCGGTGGAGCAGGCAGCCCGTGCGCGCCAAATAGTGGCGTTCAGCGAACGGCGGAGGGGTTGATTTTACCCCTCTACCGCCGCGCTGGGCAAAACCTACCCCTAGGTTTTACGCTTGACGCTGGCGGGGAAAAACTTATTCTTGTTAGAACAAAGCGGTATTGGCTGGTCGTATCAGCCGTGCGAAAGTCGGAGACACAGGTCTTTCCGACTTTTTTATTCGCCGGAACAGATGCCGATAACGCGCAGCGTGTGCCTTATGAATGCCGATTTTATAGCTGGCTTGGAATTCTGGGAGCGAGAGAAAGGCGTCAGCCGTGAAACCCTCATGGCTGCCGTTCAGGATGCATTGTTGCAAGCAGCCAAGAAGGCGGTGGGCCCGGCGCGTGAGCTCCGGGTGGACATGGATCCCAAAAACGGTGATATCAAGGCATTTGCGAAGCTGATTGTAGCCGACCGGGTGGTTTCGCAGCATGACCAGATTTCAGTCTTTGACGCGCGCCGCCTGAAGGCAGATGCGAAAGTGGGCGATGAGATCGAGAAGGAAGTGACGCCCCAGGGATTTGGCCGCATTGCGGCCCAATACGCCAAACAGGCGCTGATGCAAAAGGTGCGTCAGGCTGAAAAAGCCATGCTCATCACCGAGTACAAAGACCGCGTGGGCGACATCGTCAGCGGCACGGTACGGCGGTTTGACCGGTCGGATGTTATTTTGGACCTCGGCAAGTACGAAGCGCTCATGCCGAACAAAGAGCGCGTACCCACCGAGGAATATCAGGTGGGCGAACGCATCCGCTGTTACATCAAGGCCGTGCAGGAAGGGTTGCACGGACCGGAGATCATCCTGTCCCGCGCGGATACGCGCTTCATCGTGAAGCTGTTTCAGCTGGAAGTTTCCGAGATCAACGACGGGACGATTGAAATCAAGGGCATTGCGCGCGAACCCGGATTCCGCACGAAGATGGCGGTTTATTCGCGGGATTCCAAGGTGGATCCGGTGGGCGCCTGCGTGGGCATGCGCGGCCAGCGCGTGAAGAACATTGTCCGCGAGCTGAACAACGAGAAAGTGGATGTCATCCCGTGGTCGTCCGACATCAAGGCCTTTGTGACGAAGGCGTTGGAGCCAGCCAAGATCAAGAGCATCGAAGTGGTTGAGGGCAAGAAGGCACTGAACATCATGGTGTCGGAAGACCAATTGTCGCTGGCCATTGGCAAGCGCGGTCAAAACGCCCGGTTGACGGCCCGGCTGACGGGCTGGGAAGTGAATATCGACGCCGAACAAATCGTCACCAAGGGATTTGAAGAAAAGGTGGCGGAAGCGGTGGCGCACATAGCGGCCATTCCGGGCATCACGCGGGAGCAGGCCGATGTGCTGGTCCATCACGGCATTACGCGGCTGGAAGATTTGTTATCGGCGGAAGCGGGAGACTTGGCGGATATTCCGCAAATCGGCGAAAGCGCGGCGGCCATTTTGGCGGCGGCGCGCGCCGAAGTGGGTCGCCGGACCTTGCCGCTGGGCGGCGAGTCCGCGGCACCAGTTTGATGGATTTATGAAGCGGAGCCGAACTGTTTGGACTAGCGCAATCTGAGCCATGACGGCCAAGCGCACATTCCGGTCAGCGGCAGCAGAAAGAATTTATGCCCGTTCGTGTTTACGACATTGCGAAGAAACTTGGCCTCGAGAACAA
>CAYTJG010000384.1:0-5195 GCA_964437865.1 uncultured Bifidobacteriaceae bacterium
AAATCTTTTTACTCTGCGTTTCAACTACTTCCATTCAAAGAAAAAAAGACCCTGCCTGTTGCCCTGCTTCTGACCGGATTCTTATTGACACTCCTTCGAATTGTCATTTTACTGTATTGAACTCTTAGTCATCCGCGTTTTTTGGGACAGCACCTGGGCGAACGCATGCAAACCGCATTCCATACAGCACGCTTGGTAATGGCAGCAAATCTGCTGCTATTTCTTACCAGATGAGAACTGTGAAAGATTATGGAAGGAAACGGCTTTGCGAGCCATCATGCGGCTGGTTTTTTTGCTGCAAAAATCTGGCGATGCCGGAAGAGCCGATTCTGCGAAAAGCAAAGGTTTTAAAATGATTGCGCGTCAGTTGGGCATCCAAGGGTTGATCGGTGCTGTAAGCACGGCATTGTTCCTCTCACTAACCACCGTCACCCACGCGGCGGGGACGCAGGTGGTACACCACCGCCTTCCAGCCGCCGTCCGGAGCTTGCCTCCGATTGAACGCTATCCGGGCACCAACCAGTTGAACCTGGCCATTGGGCTGCCGCTCCGCAATCCGGAGGCCCTCACCAACTTGTTGCGGCAGATTTACGACCCAGCCAGCCCCAATTATCGCCATTATCTGACCCCAAAACAATTCACCGAGCGGTTTGGGCCGACGGAGAAGGACTATCAGACTGTAATTGATTTTGCAAAGGCTCACGGCTTGAGGGTGACCGCCACACATCCCAACCGGATACTGGTGGATGTGAACGCATCGGTCACAGACGTGGAAAAGGCGTTACATGTGAAGTTCCAGGTTTTCCAGCATCCGACCGAGAAGCGCCTCTTTCATGCGCCGGACACAGAGCCATCGCTGGATCTGCCGGTTCCGGTTTTGGGCATCAGCGGTTTGGACAACTATTCGCTACCGCGCCCGCACCTGTGGGCGACAGCTTTGACCAACGGGCCAAGCGCATCTCCCAATACCGGCTCCGGACCAAGCGGCACTTACTTGGGCGGGGATTTCCGGGCGGCTTACGCGCCGGATACCGTCATGAATGGTTCGGGGCAGGTGGTCGGGTTGCTGCAATTTGATGGTTACACTGCCAGTGATATTTCTTATTACGAAAGCCGGGCAGGATTGCCAAGTGTCACCTTGTCAAACGTGTTGGTTGACGGGGCCAGCGGAAAACCCACTGGCAACGAACTCGAGGTGTCCCTGGACATAGAAATGGCCATTTCCATGGCGACGAACTTGTCCGAAGTGGTGGTTTACATGACGCCCAATCCGAGCCCGTGGGAGGATATTCTGAGCCGCATGGCCAATGACAACGTGGCCAAACAACTCAGTTGTTCGTGGTATGAAATCGATGGCGTCTCCAACGCGGTGGCAGATCAGATTTTCCAGCAAATGGCGGCGCAGGGACAGTCTTTCTTTGCCGCTTCGGGTGATGATGATGCCTTCACCGGCCTGATTCCTTTTCCGTGTGACTCACCCTACATCACGGTGGTGGGTGGGACAACCTTGACGACCAGCGGGCCGGGCGGCTCCTGGGTGTCGGAAACCGCTTGGAACCGGGGTTCCGGGGTGGGGAGCGGCGGCGGTATCAGCACGCAATATCCGATCCCGAGTTGGCAAACCAACATCAATATGACGTCGAATCGAGGCTCGACGACCAGACGCAACATTCCGGATGTGGCCATGATAGCGGAGAATGTTTACGTGCGCGTGGATGGCGCCGATGATATCGTTGGGGGCACGAGTTGTGCGGCCCCGTTGTGGGCGGGTTTTGCGGCCCTGGCGAACCAGCAGGCAACGGCCAGGGCCAAATCCCCGATCGGTTTTGTCGCCCCAGCCGCGGCGTCAATCGGTACCGGAACCTATTACCCGGCGGTTTTCCATGACATCGTAACCGGCAACAACCTCAGTCGCAACAGTCCCGACCAGTTCCACGCGGTGACTGGCTATGACTTGTGCACCGGCTGGGGCACGCCCAGGGGACAGATGATGATCGAATCGCTGGCCGATCCAGAATCCCTGGCACTGGTCGTCACGCCGGCCTCTGGTTTCAATTTCATCGGACCGGCCGGTGGCCCCTTCGCCACCGTGTCACAAAGTTTCTCGCTAACCAACAACGGGGCCATTCCGTTGAATTGGATGCTGGTAAACACTTCACTTTGGCTCAACGCATCGACTGGTGGTGGCGCCATGACACCCACTATGCCGTCGACCACCGTAACCATGAGCTTGAACTCAACCGCCAGCAACCTGCCGGTCGGGAATTATGGCACCACCGTGTGGTTCACCAATTTGAATAGCGGTGTCGGGCAAAGCCGCCAGTTCAATTTAAGCATCGGAGAGATACCCGTAGTCACGGCTGCCCCCACCAACCAGACGGTGGTGGTGGGCGGCACGGCGACCTTCGGCGTGGTAATCTCAAGCATCGGCTCCTTCACTTGCCAATGGCAGTTGAACGGCACCAACCTGCCGGACGGTATCATCACCACCCTCGCGGGCGAGGGCAGCGCGGGCTTTTCCGGCGACGGTGGCCAGGCCACTAATGCCAGCCTGGATAATCCTTATGGTGTAACGCTCGATAATGCTGGCAACTTGTTCGTCGCCGACACGGATAACGCCCGCATTCGCCAAGTGGATTCTTACGGAACCATCACCACCGTGGCGGGTGACGGCATTGCGGGTGATTCCGGCGATGGTGGTCCGGCCGCTAATGCCAGCCTGGATAACCCTATTGGCGTGGCGGTGGATGAGGCTGGGGATCTGTTCATCGCGGACGCGGACAACAATCGCATTCGCGAGAGGGGTTCGGACGGAACCATCACCACGGTGGCAGGCGATGGCAGTGCGGGTTTTGCCGGCGATGGCGGTGCAGCCACCAATGCGGCCTTTTCTTATCCTTACGGCGTGGCGATGGACGGCGCCGGCAATCTGTTCGTTGCGGACTTGGGCAACAACCGCATCCGCAAAGTGGATACCAATGGCATCATCACCACGGTGGCGGGCAACGGCAATGCGGGTTATTCCGGCGACGGCGGTGCGGCCACCAATGCCGCCTTTTCTTATCCTTACGGCGTGGCGGTGGACGGGGCCGGCAATCTGTTCATCGCGGACTTGGGCAACAACCGCATCCGCAAGGTGGATATCAATGGTATCATCACCACGGTGGCGGGCAACGGCAATGCGGGTTATGCCGGCGATGGCGGTCCGGCCACCAATGCCACCTTCTCTGCCCCGGCCGGCATCGCGGTGGACGGGGCCGGCAACCTGTTCATCGCTGACTCGGGCAACAACCGGATCCGCGAGGTGGAAACCAACGGCATGGCGACGACGGTCGCAGGGGATGGCAGTGCCGGTTATTCCGGCGATGGCGGCCCAGCCACCAATGCCGCTCTTTCTTACCCCATCGGCGTGGCGGTGGACGGCGCCGGCAATCTGTTCGTCGCGGACTCGGGCAACAACGGCATCCGGAAGATATTGTCATCGGCCTATCCAACGCTAACGCTGTATAACGTGACCGCCAATGACGCGGGAAGCTATGCGGTCATCATCTCCAACGCCTGGGGCAGCGTCACCAGCAGTGTGGCCGTCCTCACCGTGTTGGCGCCACCAGTAATCACGCAGCAACCCACCAACCAGACAGTCATGGGCGGAGGCACGGCGAGCTTCAACGTCACGGCTTCGGGTACGGCGCCCTTGGCTTACCAGTGGCTGAAGAACGGGTTGGAGCTGACTGATGGGGGCGAGCTGTCCGGTTCGGCTACCACCAACTTGATATTGACTGCGGTCAGCACCAATGACGCGGGAAACTATACCGTCATCATCACCAACGCCTGGGGCAGCGTCACCAGCAGTGTGGCCGCTCTCGCCGTGGTGTTCCCGCCAGTGATCACCAGCCAACCCCAAAGTCTGACGGTAAGCAACGGTAGTCCGGCTGGCTTCGGCGTCACGGTTTCAGGTTCGGCGCCCTTGGGCTTTCAATGGCAGAAGAACGGGGTGAATCTGACCGATGGCAGCGAGCTGTCCGGTTCGGCCACCACCAGTCTGGCCTTCAACCCCGCCACGATCGCCGACACCGGGAACTACACCATCATCGTCACCAACGCGTGGGGCAGTATCACCAGCAGCGTGGCCACCCTTACAGTTTTGTCACCGCCAGTCATTGTGCTGCAACCCGACAACGAGACCATCGTGGGAGGGAGCACGGCAAGTTTCAGCGTCACCGTCTGGGGCACTGCGCCTCTAGGATACCAATGGCAAGAGAACGGGCTGGATCTGACCGACGGCGGCGAACTATCAGGTTCAGCTACCACCAACCTGGTGTTAAGTGCCGCCGCGATGAACGACGCGGGGAGCTATACCATCATCATCACCAACGCGTGGGGCAGCGTCACCAGCAGCATGGCCACCCTCACGGTGGTGTTCCCGCCGGTAATTACCAGCCAGCCCCAAGGCCAGACGGTGACCAACGGTAATCCCGCCGGTTTCAGCGTCGCGGTTTCGGGTACCGCGCCCCTGGGATACCAGTGGCAGAAGAATGGAATAAATCTGACTGATGGCGGCCAAATTTCAGGCTCAGCCACCACCAATCTGGCGTTGGGTGCCGCCACGATAAACGAAGCGGGCAATTACACCATCATCGTCACCAACGCGTGGGGCAGCGTCACCAGCAGCATGGCCACCCTCACGGTGCTGGCGCCACCAGTGATCACGCAGCAACCCACCAACCTAATAGTCGTGGTTGGCGGCACGGCGAATTTCAGCGTAACGGCTTCCGGCACGGCGCCCCTAGGGTACCAGTGGCAGAATAATGGGCTTGATCTGACCGATGGTGGCGAACTTTCGGGTTCAGCCAGCACCAACCTGGTGTTAGACGCGGCCAGCACTAATGACTTGGGGAACTACACCGTCATTGTCACTAATGCCTGGGGCAGCGTTACCAGCAGTGTGGCCAGCCTCACGG
The DNA here is from genome assembly GCA_964437865.1 of uncultured Bifidobacteriaceae bacterium. Lineage (GTDB taxonomy): Bacteria > Verrucomicrobiota > Verrucomicrobiia > Limisphaerales > UBA11358 > UBA11358. The sequence continues at coordinate 4,962 of CAYTJG010000384.1, forward strand.
TGGTGTTCCCGCCGGTGATCACGCAGCAGCCCACCAACCAAATTGTAATGGTCGGGGCCGCGACGGATTTCAGTGTGGCGGTTTCGGGGACCGCACCCTTGAGCTGCCAATGGCAATATAACGGGCTGGCGCTGACCGACAGCGGCGATCTTTCAGGTTCAGCCACCACCAATCTGGTGTTGGGTGCCGCCGCAATGAATGAAGCGGGAAATTACACCATCATCATCACCAATG
>CAYTJG010000385.1:0-5101 GCA_964437865.1 uncultured Bifidobacteriaceae bacterium
AGCGCTCGTGTCGAATCGGCGTTGGGTCCGATAACAGACAGCCGTTTGAACTCCTTCCGATTCAGTGGCAGCAGGCCGTTGTTTTTCAGCAGGACAATGGATTCCTCCGCCACTTTCAAGGCCAGCGCCCGGTTTTCCGGGGTGTCGTTCTGTGCAAGAGTAACGCCCGACCAAGGAACCAGCGCGGGCGGATCAAAGAGGCCCAGGCGAAACCGGGCGGCATAGGTTTGGCGAACAGCTCCGTCCAACTGCTCCGGTGTGAGCAGCCCTCGCTGAAGCAGCCGGCCGAGGGACTCATAATCCGAATGCGGGTAATGTCCTCCCGGGCCGCCGACAATGGTGCCGGAAAACAAATCGCACCCCGCCTTGACCGCGGCGGCGCAGGCCTCTTCGGAAGAGGCAGCATATTTGTGATGCAGATAAATATCCACGATCGCTCCACCATCCGAAACCACAAACCCATTGAATTTCCATTGTTTCAGAAGTTGCGTCAGCAGAAACGGGTTGGCGCAGTCGGGAATGCCGTCGAGCGCACTATAAGCACCCATGACAGACCCGACGTGCCCCTCACACACTGCCGCCTCAAAACCAGGCAGGTAGGTGTCATACAGGTCTGTTTCCGAGGGCATGGCATTAAAAACGTGCCGGGTCTTTTCGGGGCCGCTATGTACGGCGTAATGCTTGGCACAGGCGAGCGCTTTGACGTACCGGGGATCGTCGCCCTGCAGGCCGCGAATGAATGCCACGCCTAACTGCGCCGTTAGAAAGGGGTCTTCACCATAGGTTTCCTGACCTCGCCCCCAGCGCGGGTCGCGAACAATATTGATGTTTGGGGCGTAGAAGCTGATTCCCTCGTGCAGCACGCTATTTCCAGAGTGATTATGGGAGTAGTCGTTGAAATGCGCGCGCGCTTCGGTGGCAATAACGTCGGCTTCAGCGTGGATTAGGGATCTGTCCCAGGTGGCGGCCATGCCAATGACCTGCGGGAAAACCGTGGTGAACCCTTCACGTGCGCTGACGCCGTGGTTACACTCATTCCGATAACTGTAATCCGGAATGCCCAGCCGCGGAATGCCGCTGGCATCCGCCAGCAATTGGGAGGCCTTTTCCGCCGGCGTCATTCGGCTGACCAGGTCAGCCGCGCGAACTTCAGCCGGCTGTTTGGGATCTTTCCAAAGTTCCGGTCCCGAAACTTGGGGCACTTGCCCGCCAGCCGGATTTCCTTGGCCGACAACTTCCGCGCCGTTCTCGGCCCAGGCGGGTGACGTCAGCCAGGGGGAGAGGCAAACGGCACCCAGCCCAGCCAGTCGGGCATAACCAACAAGAATGGAGTTTTTCATGGACACTAGTGTTTCTTGGTACCAAGTGAACGCTTTTTATCAATATGCTCAAATCGCAATGGATCCGAAGGCGGTGCTGTTTGGAAACGGCTGAACCGGCTGCTATCCGTCCAACTCTTGTGAGGTACGGCCGGCGCCATTCGCACAGCGCCGGCCGAAGGCTATTCAAACACTTTCCAACATTCCCCCCCGTGAGTTTCTCAAGGAGTGCTGAGGAGATAGAACTGCTGCGGATTATTGCCGCCGTTTGCATCAGTATAGCTTGCCGGACTGCCGCTGAACGTACCGGTAGTCAGCAGGGTCCAACCCGCACTGCCGAGGGCCAAGTTGGTGGTGGTGTACAAGGAGTAGCTGGAGCCGGAGGGCCCCGTAAAGGTCAGTCCGAAACCCTGCCCGGCGCCAAGGTAAGTCTCGCCGAGAAACTGAGGCGGGGCCAGCAAACCCAACGAGGCGGTTTCGCTTTGGGCGGTTGCCAATGAAGGGTTGCTGGCAATCACGTAATAATTGCCCACATTGGCGCTGGTCACGCTGTTGATGGAGAAAGACGAATTCGTCGCCCCATTGATCGCCACGCCCGCCCCGGCGCCGTTGCTCTGGAAATACCATTGATAGGTAAACGGCCCGCTGCCTCCGGCCGCCGCCGAGAAAACCACGGCAGTATCCACCGGGGCGTTGGTGGACTCCGGTTGCTCCACAATGTACGGAGCCACGACGGAAGGACCGAAACGGATACCGCTCAGAAGCTGTCCGGCGGCAGCCGTGGCCAGGGTGTTGGCGCTGGAACTCGCGCCGACATCCGTAATCGCAACCAACCGGTTGCCCGATGGCTCGGCAGTCACCACAAAGAGGTTGGCGCCGGTCACGCCAGCACCCCAGGTGGATTGCGCGCTAAAATCGACAGCCAAGGCCCGCGCGCCAACGGTTGACGCGCTGCCAGTTGCCAGGGTGTAACTGTAGGTATAGCTGCCGCTGGTGCCATCCCACCTTTGAATTCCGCCCGCCGGCGTCCCAGTTCCCTCAAAGGCGCCGTTATCCGCAATGTAGATGGTGTTTTGGTCCGGGCTGACCGCAAAGTCAACCGGGCTGTTGGATTCCTCCAGTATCAGGGTGGCCGTGGCCGCGGCAGTGGGCAAACCGGAGAAGGCGTAAAGGCCCGCCAGGGAGGCCCCGGCATCCGAGAACAGAAGATTGCCTCCGACTACCTGGGCCACACGGGTTCCAGAGAAACTCCCCCCAACACTTGTGAGCCCCAAACCGCTGGCCGGTTCGAAATCCGCGCTGAGATATTTGATGCCATTGCCCCCTCCGGCTTCGCCCGTCGTATAAAAGTCCGCGCCGCTGCCGTCACTGTCAACGGCCGAGTGGATCTGGTGATAGCCGCCGCTGTACAGACCGGAATTGGTATAAGCCAGGGTGTAAAATCCATAGGCGTCCACCTCGGCAATACCACGCCAGTTAACGCCTCCGTTTGCCCCCGTGGTTACATCGGCACCGGAGAAAGGATAGGCTTCCACATAGCCGCCGAACGTCAGACTTTGACCATTGGGCGCCAGGGTCAAGATACCTTCGTACGGTGCATCCGCCCCCGCCCCGACAACCAACAGCGGTTGACTGTTCGTCGGCAGGTCGGCACTGCTGTCACCTCCCGTGCCATACGCCGCCCCCGCCCCTTGATCTGGAATTTGAATCGTGCTCACGTATTGTCCGGCGGGGGTATATTGGTCCAGATACAGCGTATTCCCCGTGACCGCACTCAACGGTTGCGCCCCATCGCCGATCCGGGCGACCACCAGATTCGTGGGACTCAGCGGCTGCAGACCAGTCGTGACCGTAAGCGTGCCGCCACCGATGTTGGTGGCACTTCCGTAGATGTTCGCGACCACCAAGCTGTAGGTGCCCGAATCGGCAGGCTGGATGTTCGCCAACACCAAGCCACCGTTACCGGCCCCCAGATTGGTAATGGTGCCGCCCGCCACGGGTGTGGGGCTGCCGTTCTTGTACCAGTTGTAGGTAAGGGGCGTGGAACCGTCAATGGTCGGGGCCCAGGCCAGATGATCACCGGCTGTTTCCTGGTAGTTGGGCAACCCGGACGGCGTAATCGTCGGTTTCCCCTCCGTGACCGTTAAAACACCGGCGTTGCTCACGGCGTTGGTGCCGGTGGGGTTGCTGACCACCACGTAATAGCCGCCGGCGGACGCATAGTTGATTCCGTTGACAGTGAGGACGCTGTTGGTGGCGTCTGCCAGCAGTCCGGCAGGGCCGTACCATTGGTAATAGAGCGGCGCCGAACCGGCGGCGGTCACGGAGAAGGTTACGCTGTTGCCCGGGAAATTCGTTTGACTGACCGGCCCGGTCAGGACTGAGGGCGATACCGCCGCCGGCCCGAAGCGAACGCCACGCAGAGCGTTCTGTGCACCGGCCGTGACTAGGGTGACCGGGGTGGAATTAAGCCCGCTGTCAACCAGGGATACCAAGCTGTTGCTGACCGAGCCATACGTAGTGGCGAAGATTTTCGCGCCCGTCACGCCGGGTCCCCAAGTGCTGGCGGCGCTGAAGTCCACCGCCACCCCCGCGGCTCCGAGAGTCTGGCTGGGATCAACCGGCAGGGCGTAGCTAAACGTGTAGCCGCCCGTGACGACATTGGTGTCCCACCGCTCAATGCCACCGGCTTGCGCGTTGGTGCCGCCAAAGCCCGCGCCATCGGCGATGTAAACAGTGTTTAAATCCGGGCTGAAGGCGAAATCGATCGGATAACTGGTTTCGCTTAACAACTGGCTGGATGCGTCGTTATTGGCCGGCAAGGGCTCGGGTATTCCCGCGGTGATATAAAGTCCGCCGGCAGCCACCGTGGCATCCGAGAACACGAGATTGCCGTTGATGACCTGCACCACTTCCGTGCCGGTGGCACTGGACGTAATCGTGGGTATGCCGCTGCCAGTGGCATAACTGGCGACATCCGCATTGACGTATTTGACGCCGTTTGCACCGGCCTGGCCGGTGGTCCAAAAACTCACGCCGTCGAGGGTTACCGCCGAACGGATCGTATGGTTGCCACCACTGTAAAGTCCGGTGTTCGTGTAGGCGAGCGTGTACACGCCAAAAGCGTTGATGTCAGCCAGACCACGCCAATAGGCCCCTCCCGTGGCGCCCACGGTCACGTCACTGCCGGAGAACGGATAGGACAAACAATAACCGGCGACACTGATGAATTCCTGGTCGCCACCCGAACGGGTCAGAAACGCCGAAGTTGGCGCGTCATCGCCCGCCCCTTGGAAAATCAACGCGGGACTGCCGCCAATGCTCGCGCTGCTGCCGGCGCCATAGGGCGCGGCAACCGCCTCGTCTGGTATTTGCAGCGTGCTAACGTAATTTCCTGCCGGCGTATATTGGTCCAGGTACAGGGTATTGCCGGTGGCGCCACTGAGCGCCTGCACTCCATCCCCCACACGCGCCACAATGAGGTTGGTCGCGGCCAGCGGGAATAAGGCGTTGGTCACCACCGTCAAGCTGGCGGTCAGTTGCCGGGCGGCGGTGGTTTGATTGTAGACCGTCACCGCATAGGTGCCAGTGTTGGCTGCCTGGACATTTGTCAACACCAAGGCGCTGTTGGTGGCCCCGGTGATCGGGCTGCCGTTGAAGTTCCATTGAAATTGCGGTCCGCCGCCGGAAACGCCGGCCACAAAGGCAACGTGATCCCCGGCCCGCTCGACCAGTGATCGCGGGGCGCTCACCACGATGAGTGGATCCTGTACGGTCAGAGT
>CAYTJG010000386.1:0-5098 GCA_964437865.1 uncultured Bifidobacteriaceae bacterium
AAAATCACATCTCAGCGCCCGAGGAAGGGCGCGCTCCGAAAGCACTCCGCCTTCCGCACATAGCTGGTTCTGCACTCAGTTAACGTCTTACGCCATCCCCTTTTCCGTTCGCCGCACCCGGCGTCCGACCACCAAAACGGCCACGAGCCCCAAGCCCACACCGTAGGCGCCCAGCGTCACGTACGACGTAACCCCGCTGGAAACCGGGAAGACCAGCGAGACCGCTTGCGTGTCCGGTTCCACATCGAGATGCGGCAACGGCAGGCCGGGCGCAACTTGGAAGCTGAACCGGACCGTGTGCTCACCCGCCGGCACGGCCACCCCGCGCATGAGATAATTGCAGCGCAACAACGCGGCCATCCGCCCGTCCACCATCACCTTCCATTGCGGATCGAACCGGTCATTGAGCAACAGCACGGAGGCCGCTTTCGCCCGGACCGAAAGGACGATCTCCTTGGGGGCGTAGCTGACAAATTCCACGCTGCCGATGTCGGCGCCGCCGGGATTCTCCGCCGGCAGTTCCGCCGACGGCGTGCCATCCACCAGCACGGTTTGCAGCGGATCAAAGTCCAGGCTGGCCAGTTGCGCCAGGATCACCGGATCGTTGGTGCTCACCTGCCAGTGGGTGTAAAGCGCGGCCCGGGGCAACGCCCCGGTGAATTCGAAGATGGCGTAGGGCGCATTTGTTTCAAAGATGGCCGTCAGCTGGTCCGGCGGGACGGCCGCGAAGGCCCCGGGTTTCGCGGCGGGCGGCGCACCGGCGACGCCGCCAGCCGGCACCACCGCAAAGGTGCGGGCAATGCGAAAGCGCCGCTGGTCCGGGTCGAGTCGACGATTCAGATCGTCGAGGAAGGCGGCCGGTCCCAGGAGGTAGCGGGTCCCGGTCAATTGCCACCTGCGGGCGAGCAGCGGCAACGTGGTACTATCGCCCTTGGGAGCCAGTGCGGTCTCGTAGGCCAGCATGTCTTTCGGCATGCGCGGCAGCTGGACAATGTCCAGGCTTTGAATGTCGTAATAGGGGAATTGGTGCTGGATCCATTCGATGGCATAAACCTCATTCAGTAGTTGCAAGTCCGGTGGAGTTTGAAAGGGCAATTGGGCAACGCGATGTTCAAACGGCTTTTCGCGGAGAAACCGGAGGACGTCGTTGGCGGCGTATCTTTGGGGATAGTTCGAATACATGATCCACGGCAGGCTGCTACGCCCGAGGTCGGCCACCAGCAGCAGGCCCAGCCACCAACCGGCCCAGCGGCGGCGCGGTCCGGCAAAACCCTGGCTCAGGATCAGGACCAGCCAGGCGGCACCGAGCAGAAAGAACAGCACAAACCAGCCCACCTGCCGCACGCTGAACGCGGCGATGCTCTGTGCCATGGCTCCATCCGAAAATCCCACCACGCCGAGATAAGACCGCAATGCCCCTTGGGAAGCCGCATAGACCGGCCAGGCCGCCAGACTCAGCCCCAGAACCGCCCCGCAGCCGGCCGCCCAGCGCCGGTCAAAAACATCGCCCCGCTGCCACCAGGTCTTGAGCCGCGCCCCCAACGGCTCGGCAGCCGCCGCGTCCGGCGCCAGATATTGCCGCCACAGCCCCAACAGGCCATAGGCAAACAGGATGGACATGGCCAAAATCATCGGTTCCAAGAAACGGGCCGGGTTCCGGAACGTGGAGAAAAACGGCAGGGCGTAGGCCAGCCGATAGAAGGGCGCGAACCGGCCGAAGGCCAGCAACAGGCAAACCAGGACCGTCCCCATCCAGAACCAGAGCAGCTTCCGTTCGGACACGGTAAAGACAGTATCATCCCGGCGGAGCGCCCGGCCGGCGGCCCACAGCGCCACCAAGGCCACCACCACCCCGAGATAATTTCCCCCGCCCGAAAACCGCATGTAATTACTCGGACCCGACGGTTCCGGTCCTTGCCGGTCGCCCTCCAGCCAGGCGTCCAGTTCGGGGGCTCGGCCAATGCCTCCCCAATATTGACCGCCGTCGGGCGTATCCATCCGAAAACCGAACAGCCCCGGCACCACCAACGCGGCGGCTTCTTTCTTGGGCAGACTCCATTGGGTCGCCCAATTCCATTGCGCCGCCTTCGCTTGCACCTCGTGCTCCTTTGCCTGCCCATCGCCCGAGTCACTAAACGAGCTAAACGCGCTGATCAGGGGTGCGCCGGCCATCAAGGCGATAAAGGCAATGACCCACAGGGTCGTTTTGATGCCTCGCGCCAGCCGCTGCCAGAATGGGCCGCTTTCCGCCAGGGCGCCCCAAAGGACGTAGGCCAGGAGGAGCAGCGAACAGATGAAACCGTCCACGGACGCTTCCAGAATCCCCACCCCGGTCGCCAGCCCGGCCAGGGCGTGGAACGCGCGTTGTTCCCCGCGCGACGCCGTCTGGCGACCGCACAGCACCAAACCGAGGGCCAGATAATTCATGCCCAGGCCCAGTACGTTCTCCGTAATGCCCCAACAGGCCAAGGAGAGAAACGTGGAATTCAAGGTGACCGCCAAGGCAGCCAGCAAGGCGGCGGGCCGGGCCAATCCCAGGCGCCGGAACAGGAGCCAGGCGCAGCTTCCCAGCAAACCCAGGCTGACCGGCGCCAGGAATTTGCCACTGCCCAGCGGCCCCAGCAGCCAGCGCAACAGCGTGGTGAAAGACATGGCATATGAGCCGCCGTTGAAACCCAGATAATTGAGATCGGCCCACCGCCCGGTAAGACCGTCCGGCAGGCGCATCCACGCGGCGTGGATCTGGCCCAGTGAATGGTCGTTGGAAAAGAGGATCTCCCCCGGCCGGAAACTGCGCCAGAACAGGAGCGCGAGCACGCCCGCCAGCGTGGCCCCGGCCAAAAGCGCGCCCCGATGCCGTGTGGCGCTGGGTTCGCTGGCCTCGGCCGCGGGCGCAGGAGTGGCGCTTTCGTTCAGCGTGGAGCGGATGCTCTCCACCCGGCTCTTCACCTCGCTCACCTGTTGATAGCGCCGTTCCGGTTTCCTTTCCAACGCCCGCAGCACCACTTCATCCAAGCGCACGTCGATCTCCACCTTGTGCGAAGGCGGTTCCAGTTTGCGGCCCGGCAACTCACCCGTGAGCATCTGATAAAACACCACGCCCAGCGCGTAAATATCGGCTCGATGGTCCACGTCGCCCGGGTGTGCACTTTGTTCCGGCGACATGTAAGAAGGGGTGCCCAGCACTTTGCCAGAGTCGGTGAGGACGGGCGTTGGGGCGGGTTTTCCCGCCGGAATTGCCGGCAAACCGGCGGTCCCGGACGCCCTGGCGGCTGGCGGCTGGGCGGCCGGTTCCGCGCCGGCCACGATTTTGGCCAGGCCGAAATCCGCCACCTTCACGCGACCGCGCCGGTCCAGCAGGATGTTCTCGGGCTTGATGTCGCGATGGATGATGCCCTGGTCGTGGGCGTATTGGAGCGCGTCGCAAATCTGGGGCACAATCGCCAGCGCCTCCCGGGTGGAAAGCCGGCTGCTGCCCAGCAATTGCCGCAGGCTGACGCCATCCACAAACTCCATGAGAAAAAAATACAGGCCATCCGCCCGCCCGAAATCATGAATGGTCACAATGCCAGGGTGATTTAGCCGGGCCAGGGCGCGCGCTTCGCGCATGAAGCGCTCGGCAAACGCCGCATCCTGGCCGATATCGGGCGGCAGGATTTTTAGCGCCACAATGCGGTCCAATTCCTTTTGCCGGGCCTGGTAAACCGCGCCCATGCCGCCCTGCCCCACAAACGAGAGGATATCCAGTTGCGGGAATTTGGGGGCCAGTTCCGCAAGGGTTGGCGGCTGGAACCGCGGCGCCGCGCCCCCGCTGTCCGTGCCCGTGGGAAAGGCGCCTTGCAAGAGGCAGGCCGGGCACAGCCCCTGGGGCGCGTCGGCTGCCAGCGGCTGGCCGCAATGGGAACAAGCTCGTGTCGTATCCATGTCCGTTGCTACGCCAATGCCGGGCAATGGTTACCAATTATTTTGCCCCGGCGGCCCGGGCTCACCCGGCCAGGGCCTGGAACAGATGGCGCAATTCCGCCTCCACCTCCCGCGGGTCCTCGAGGGTGCTGGCGATTTGTTCGCGAATGAGTTCCCGGTAACGCTTCCGCAAGCGATGAACCGCCACTTTCACCGCGCCTTCACTCAAATCAAGCCGCCCGGCCAATTCGGCGTACGGCTGGGATTCGCGTTTTCCCAGGAGGGTCTGCTTCAGGGCGGCGAACAACTCCGCCTTGTCCTCCTGCTGATATTCGCGCTCCAGCCGGTGCAACACATCGTCCAGCAAAGTCAGCGCCCATTGCTTCTCAAACAGCTTGTCCGGCGAGACGCGCGTGGCCGGCTCCAGGTCGAATCGTTCCTCCGCCGCCACCCAATCCAGGGACAGCAATGCGAGTCCTCCGCCGCGTTTCTGGGCGCAGCGCTGTTTCCATTCGCTCGCCAGAAAGCGCTGCAGGGCCGTGAGCAGGAAAGTCCGCAGGCGGCCCAAGCTCGGGCTGGCGGCGGCCAGCGAATCGTGCGCCAGCAGCCGCGCAAAAAATGATTGGGTGAGGTCCTGGGCGTCCGGGGCCGGATATCCCCGGCGGCGTACGTAAGCGTAAAGCGGATACCAATAAGCCTGGCAAAGACTGGCCAGCGCGGCCCGCGCCTGGCCGCTATCCCCCTGCGTCAGCGCCAGCACCACCGACCAGTGCGTGGTGTTAAACGCCGCCCGCGGCCCGCCGCGAGCCGAACTGCCGGTTGGTGTGCGCGTCATCCCTCCGAATCTTAGGTAAAAACGGAAGCAGGTTACAAGGAAATGAAAGGCGCGGCGCGTACATCAGGTTTCACGCCGCTGGCGCGTTACTCGCAAGCGTCGCCAAACACGGGGCGTCCGCTCGTCGCGCCAGCGTCCTGGAGTGCTCCAGCCCTCTGGAGCTGTGGCCCAACGCAACTCTTGCCAACCGCGGGCTGATGGGATTCTTCCCCAACGTCTCTCTTTGCGAACGTCTCGCAGCTCCCGCCAAAACCACCCTCTGACCGTAAACCAAGGTCACGTCTCTTTGGCAAATCGTAGGCTCCGGGCGCACGGGCCGAGCGATGCTCGGCGCTCCGAGCGCCTCCGGTCCGCGGCCGT
>CAYTJG010000387.1:0-5054 GCA_964437865.1 uncultured Bifidobacteriaceae bacterium
CGATATGACGATTGGACTAAATGCAAATTATCGATTGTCGGACCGACCCTTTCACGGTGAAATTACTCACTGTTTTTTTAACCCGTTATAAAATATCTTTTACTTGCTAAATGTTCTTAATCGTTTCACCCTGATAGAGAATGATGAAATATGCTGGAGAACGAACAAATTGAATTTAACCTAACATTTGCACATTCGTACGAGTTTGAATACGAGCGTGATTTTCCGGGAAACATGTCAGATAATTGGTATTACTATCCAGGCGGGGAATCAGTTGGTGGCAAAGATGGATTGTTGGTTAAGGTACGGCTAAAGGAGGGGCATGTGTGGCATGGGTTATTTTCTTTTGGTCACTTTCAACAAGGATGCCCATCTGGAATCTTTACTACGCCAAAAGACGATTGTTTGTGTGTTGTCGCTAAGGGGAAAGGATATTTTGTTTCAACAACAAATCCTTGCTCATGGGAAGGCGTAATGGCAAATCCTATCCTTAATAGTTTCGCGATCGCATCCAAGGGAATTCTTGTGTTTGCTGACTTTAATCGGTTAATTGCCTATGGTCAAAGCGGTCTTAAGTGGCGCACCGTCAGACTCGGATCAGATGGCTTAAACATTACGGAGGTTACGGATCACTATATTAAAGGGAATTTTTGGGATTCAGCAAGGCAAAGGAAAGGCATGTTCGAAGTCAATTTGGACACGGGTAATGATGACTGGAAGTCCGCCTGAGTCCCGTGCGATGAGTTTCTGTTGTGTGACAGGGTCGGTCCGGCAATCGACAATTGAGACTTGACGCATGGGCGGATTGCGGCTGGAATTGGGATGATGGCGCGCCCGTTGAGAATTGAATATGCCGGAGCCCTATACCATGTCATGGCGCGGGGAAACCAAGGGCGGACGATTTACGCCGATGAGGGCGATCGGAAAATGTGGCTGGCGACCTTGCGGGAAACCTGGGGGCGGACGGGCTGGGGTATTCATGCCTGGGCGCTAGCACCGACCCTTGCATTTGGTTCCAGAGGAACAGATGAGAATAGCCCGCATTTTTAAATGCGGGTTTCGGTCGCAGGAGGCGGTTTCGTCCCAGCGGGACGGTTGATGGGCCTTTTTTGGGGCGACGTATTGGACGAACACCGTTCGGCCGCCCCGGTGGGGCGGATGGTGTGTGTTTGCTCGAACCCGCATTTGAAAATGCGGGCTAGTTTCGGTCGCCGCTCCGCGGCTGTGAAAGGGTCGGCGTAGCGGCGAACGGTCCGTCACTCCCCGAGGTTCCGTCGCAGCAACGCCCCCAACCTGGCCGGCGATCGCACAGTCAACTCCCGCCCGGCCACGGCAACCAGTCCCTGCTCACGGAACTTGGCCAACGTGCGCGAGAACGTCTCGCTCACCGTCCCCAATTCCGCCGCCAAAACCCGCTTGGTCACCGTCAGCTCAATCCTCACCGGCGTTTCCGAGCGCGGATCCGGGCAGCGCTTCACCAGCCAGTTGGCCAGACGGGTTTCCACGTCCTTCACCGTGAGGTCCTCGATCTGCCCCACCAGCACCCGCAGGTGGCTGCTCATGGAACCCAACATCCGCAGCGCCAGCTCGGGCTGCCGTTTGAGCAACTCGAGCATGCCCGCCTTTTGCACCAGCAATACCTGCGCGGTCTCCAGCGCCCGCGCGTCGGCCGGGTACCCGGTCGGCGAGGCCACCGCCACCTCCGCAAACGATTCGCCCGCCCGAAAGACATGGATGACCTGCTCCTTGCCGGCGGCCGTGACGCGATGCACGTTCACCGCCCCGCGCTGGATGATGTAAAACCCGTGCGCCGGATCCCCTTCATGAAATAAATATTCGCCTTTCGCCAGCGCCCGGGGAACCGTGACTGCGGCGATCTTCTCCAGATCCGGCAACGGCAACCCGGCGAAGAGCTGGCAGCTCCGCAACGTGTTCACGAGGACGGTGTGTTTTAATTCAGCCAGCGACATGGAGGGTGATGTGCAACGGCTGATAACTGACACAAAACCCGCGTTCCGTCAACGCCTGGCCGGAAAGTCACACCAATTTCCCCTCCCCTGCGTGTTCTTTCGCCCTCCGAAGCTCCCCGTTGGCCGTGGTTCACGCTCCCGTTTCAAGGCAATTCGGCGTCCATTCCTTAAACGCCTGCATCACAACGAGTAGCAAATCTGTATTCCTTCATTAACTACTTGCATTCCACCCAGAGCCTGCTACAATGATCGGCAGACTGCGGGGCCACCGGTTTCAGTCGGCTTTCCCGGCCGACGAGCCAATTCGTGATGCGCCGTGGCAATTTAAAGCGCAGGTGTGATGCCTGCGCTAAATTGCTTTCCACAGCGCTTCTTCTTCCTTGCTCCTTATTAATGGTCCCCGCAATTCAGGGCGGCAGGCGCCGCCTCCGTTGCCAAAGCTTTGAGCTTGGTGATGCGGATCTGGAATTCCTCCGGCCCCTGGACCAAATACTGCCACGCAAAGGCGCCCGGCCAGTGGTTGGTCAATTGCTGCCGCAAGGGCACCGGATCGTGGCTATTCCACAAAATAAAGTGCTCGCCCACCGCCAAGTCCTGGCAGGTCTTCACAATCAGTCCGTGTTTGACGGCACACGGCAACGCGCGCACGTCCATCATCCGATCGGCACCCAGGATATTTTCAGGATTCATGATTAAGCGGTGGGGGTGGACGTTCCGGCCGGAGGGGCCGGTTGGGAAAGCGTCAAGAGCATGGAGAATTGAGTGGTGGCCTTCAGCGCATGCGGCAGGTTTGGCGGCATATAAATCAAGTCGCCCGCCTTCACGGCCTGCGATTTGCCCGCAAGCGAAAACTCACATTGGCCCGAGAGGATCTGCGCCACGGCACTCTGCGTCGAAGTATGCTCGGTCAGTTCCTGTCCCTCCGCGAAACCGAACAGCACCCAACGGGCGCTGTCCGTGCGCAACAGGGTGCGGCTCACGATGCCGTTGGCCGCAAATTGGGTTTCCTCCGGCAGCGCCAGGATTTTTTCCTGCCCCCGATCGATCAATGGTCGTTCATTCATGCCCCCATTGTCGCACGCCTGAGCTCACCGGCCCTTGACCCAAGTCAAACCCGGCGCCATTTTCCTCCCCGCCAGCCGTCCCGCCCTGGAGATCGAGCCATCAAACGCGGGCCGTCGCGCCGGCTTCGGTCAAGCTGACGTCAGCCGTGGCCTCGTTTCCTGGATTGCCTTCGGACTGCGATTCATGCTGCAGGGGCTGAATTTCGTCGGCCGCCTTCATCATTTCCCCGAGCAGCTTGGAGAATTCGCGCAGGCCGCTCGTGGGGATGATAATCGTGTTACTGCGGTCGCCCATCAATTCGGTGACGCGCAGGAATCGCCCGCTGGGATTCTCCTTGAGGGCCACCAGAAAGCGCTTGCGCTCAATCTGGATTTGTTCGCTGGCCAGGGTTTCCGCCCAGGACATGGGATTTACACTTCGGGGAGCGCTGTCAAACCGGCGCGGTCTGGGTTGCACCTGCGAAGGCCAATGTCTTTCATTTGAGATCATATGAAGTATTCTTATTTTTACCAATTCCAAGTTGCAGCAACGATTAATACCCGGGGTGCGATGTTCACGTTAACCGCAATCACGTTAACACTTTATACCGCGCATCGCGCCCGCCCTCAACTGCCCTTTGGGGCAGCCCGGGGGCGGACGGGCGGAGATGGTTGGCCAAGAGACAATTCCGATGGTGCCGCGCGGCAGGATTCGCCAAAAACAATGCGTTTGGGCGCGTTTCGGCCTTTCTCCCAGACCCACTATTGACCGACGATTCCTCCCTTTGAACGCTGCTTTTGCCTTTCTTGACCGCGGAAACTTCTTCATCCTATCGGGGTGCCAGATTTAATCGCCATCGTTGGCCGGCCTAATGTCGGGAAATCCGCCCTGTTCAATCGCATTGTCAAGAAACGCATCGCGATCGTGCATGACCAGCCGGGCGTCACGCGCGACCGCGTCAGCGTGGAGGCCGAGTGGCACGGGCGCCCCTTTACCTTGGTGGACACGGGCGGCATCGGCCTGCTGCGCGGCGAAAAATCCCGCGACGTCATTGTGCGCGCCGCCGTGGAACAGGTGCAAATTGCCATCGATGCGGCCAATGTCATTATCCTCGTGGTCAACGTGCAGGAAGGCGTGGTGCCGCTGGATCGCGAAGTGGCCCAGCGCCTGCGCCAGAGCGGCAAACCCATCCTGGTGGCCGTCAACAAAGTGGATGACACGGGCGCGGAAAAAGGCACGGACGAATTCTCCCAGCTCGGCTTCGGGAAATTTTTCCCCGTCAGCGCAATCCACAGCGTGGGCATTGACGATTTGATGACCGCCGCCCTGGCCCTGCTGCCGCCGGTCCCCGAGCCGGCACCGGAGCCGGAAGCCAGCGCGGAACCAACCGGCCCAGCGGACCCCGACGCGCCGGAAGCCGTTCCCCAGCGACCGCTGCCCCCCGTCAAGATTGCCATCGTCGGCCGGCCCAATGTGGGCAAGTCCTCGATCATCAATGCCCTCACCCATTCGCAGCGGGTCATTGTCTCGCCCATCCCCGGCACCACGCGCGATGCCATCGATGTGCCCTTCGAGGTGGAGACCGAGGGCGTGCGGCAAAAGTACATTTTGATCGACACTGCCGGCATGCGCAAAACGCGGCAGGTGGACGATTCGGTGGAGTTTTTCAGCGTGCAACGCTCACAGGACTCGATCGTGCGCAGCGATATCACGGTGCTGGTGATTGATGCCGAAGCGGGCATCACCGAGCAGGACAAGAAGATTGCCGACCTGATCGTGGAGAACCACAAGGCGTGCATCCTCGTGGTAAACAAATGGGATCTGTTCGCCCAGGAGGTGGAGACGGCGCGCGAAGAGGAAATCACCCGGCGCGAAAGCAAGCTCCGCACGGAAGGCCAACCCAAGACCCTGACCACGCTCGCCGAGTTTGCCGGCTGGGTGCAGGACAAGCTTTTCTTCCTGGACTATGCGCCCGTGATCTTCACTTCGGCCAAATCCGGCTTTCATCTGGATCGTTTGCTGGAAGCCGTGCGCTACGTG
>CAYTJG010000388.1:0-3315 GCA_964437865.1 uncultured Bifidobacteriaceae bacterium
TGGCTGCGCTGGCGGCTGATGCGCAATCAATGGGCGCGCAGCGGCGGCCTCGGCGCGGTGCTGGCCGTGCTGGTCGGTTTTGGCGCCATCGCCGCGGCGGTGGCCAGCTTCGCGGCCGCACTGCTTGGGGCGGCGTTCGGCCTGCGCGACGCCGGACCGAATGTCATCATGGAAGTCTGGCTGGGAGTCACGGCGGCTTTTCTGTTTTTCTGGATGATCGGCCTGCTCGCGGAACTCCAGCGCTCGGAGTCCATTGATTTGCCCAAGCTCATGCATCTCCCGGTGGCGCTCGGCCAGTTGTTCGTCGTGAATTACCTCGTCTCGCACTTCACCCTCAGCATCGTCATCATGGTGCCCGCCATGCTGGGCCTGGCCATCGGCCTGGTGATTGCGCGCGGACTGGAGATGGCGCTGATGATCCCGCTGGCGTTGAGCATGGTCGTCATGATCTCGGCGTGGACGTATTGTCTGCGTGGCTGGCTGGCGTCCATGATGAGCAATCCGCGCCGCCGCCGCACGGTCCTCATGTGCATCACGCTGGGTTTCGTGCTCCTCGCGCAAGGCCCGAATCTCTACTTCAACATCCTCGGCCGCCATTCCGCGTTTAATCACAAATCGGCCGGTGGCGATGCCGCCGCGCCGCAAATGTTCGACCGTCTCGTGGCCGCGCAGGGTTTCATTCCGCCGCTCTGGGTATCCGTTGGCGCCCAGGCGTTGGCCCAACACGACGTGCGGCCGGCCTTGTATGGCACGCTGGGCTGCCTGGGTCTCGCGGCGCTGGGGCTGCGCCGCGCGTATCGCAGTTCGCTGAAGTTCTACCTGGGCGAGAGCGGGGGCAAAACCGCGGCGCGAAGGCCGCCGGCCCGCCCCGCCGTGAAAACGGCGCCCGGGACCGCCCCCGCCGGCAGCCGCTTCCTGGAATGGCGGCCCCCGGCCGTGCCCGAACAGGCCGCCGCCTTGGCGCTGGCCACACTCCGTTCCCTGTTGCGCGCACCGGAAGTGAAAATGGCGCTCGCCAGCTCCGTCATTTCCATCCTGATTGTCGGGGCGATGGTCTTTCTCCGGTCGTCGCCCAACCTGCCCGATGTGGGCAAGCCGTTCATCGCCACCGGCGTGGTGGCCTTCGCGACCTTCATGCTGGTCCAGTTTTTCACCAACCAGTTTGGGTTTGACCGCGACGGGTTCCGTTCCTTCGTGCTTTCGCCGGCCGATCGGCGACTGATCCTGCTCGGGAAAAACCTCGCCATTCTGCCCGTCGGTTTCAGCCTGGGCGCCAGCCTGCTGGTGTTGGTTTCGGTGTGGCTCCATCTGCCATTGTTGGCGGTCGTCGCCGGGCTATTTCAACTCCTGACCCTGCTGTTGATCGCCTGCGTGGCGGGCAATTTACTCTCCATCCTGATGCCGTTCCGCATCCAGCCCGGCACCATGAAGCCGACGAAGATGCCGGCGCTGGCCATGTTCGTGATGATTTTATGCCAATTCCTTCTGCCGGTGGCGCTGGCTCCGGTGTTCGTCGCCCCTCTGTTGGCCTGGCTTTGGCAGCGAGCCGACCTGCCGGCCTTCGTGCCGGTGAATCTGATCTGCTCCGCCGCGCTCTGTGGGGTGATGCTGCTGGTTTATTGGCTGCTCCTCACCCCGCTGGGCCATCTGTTGCAGCGCCGGGAGACAAAAATCCTCGGCGTGGTGACCGTGGAAGTGGAATAGGGCTCGCTGCGCGGTGCCGCCGTGAAGCGTCCGCCGGCCAAAAAGGATGCCTTCCGGGGGGACTAGCCTTGCCCAAACATTGTTGAGGCAGGGAAGCACTCCTGAATAACAGGATTTGACTCGTTCCTGTTATTTGTGGCAGAATGCCAGCATTGGTAAAATTGACGAGGTTTCAATCATGAATATTTCCCTGACGCCGGAATTGGCAAAGTTTGTGGAAAAAGAAGTCGAGGGCGGTTTGTATCAGACTGCCAGTGAAGTTGTCCGCGCTGGTCTCCGTCGCCTCAAGGAAGACCAAGCCGCCCGCCTGCCGCAATCCCCCAAGACTATTGAGGAACTGGAAACGCAGTTGCTGCAAAGCATCGACCGCCTTGACCGTGGCGAAGGCGTCGATTGCGAGGAAGTGTTCCGCCGGCTCGGCAAACGGATTAAAAAATCCCGATCTAATGCCTAAAATCATCCTCGATCCCTGCGTCGAGGAGGAGCTTTGGGCTATTTGGTGTTCCATCGCCCGAGATGATCCCGATGCCGCGACGCGCGTCATTAATGCCGCTTACCAGACATTCCAAACGCTGGCCGCGAATCCTGGCCTCGGCAGATCACGACGATTTCGCAGTCCCCGACTCCGCGATGTCCGCTCTTGGCATATTACCGGTTTTGGAAATTACCTCATTTTTTATCGTGGGGTTGTCGACGGCATTCAAGTGAATCACGTCTATCATGGAGCGCGGGACATTGAATCGCTGTTTGGGGGAAACTCGCCTCCTAAAAGATGAGCTCGGCATTGACATATTCGCCATTCGCGAATAGCACATTTATGTGAGTCCTCGTAGCCGCTATACTGTGTGCTGGCAGTTTGGCCGAATTTGTTGAAGACGAGCACGAGCGCCGTTTTTGTCCCAACGGGACATCCTGACCCTAGCCCAGCATTTCAATTCCGGGAATTGGTTTGCCATCACCTCAAGTCCCGCAGGGACGGCTGATTCGGGCACCCGAACAGAAGTCCACCGCGAAATCCATTGGCCACCGGTTCAGCCGTCCCTTCGGGACTGGGGCCGCAGGTGGCGATTTCCCGGCATTGAAAATGCCGGGCTACTCTCGGGCGGTCCCGTCGGGACCAAGACCGGGCGCGGGCGCGGGCGATGGTCTGGCTCGCTGGCTTGGGTCGCGTTCGGAGGCAGACACTGCAAGGGCGGACTTTAGAGCGGCCCTGCGCATGAGGGCACGCTGCCTACTTGGTTCTTGAGGAAATTACCGATGCTGTAGTTCCGGCTCCCTCACCTGGCGAGCTTTTCAACGGGTTACCAACATCTCGGGCGACCCTTGCCAAATAAGCCGCAGCGCGTCCAGCCGAAGACGAGATGTCTGCAGGGCATCCGCCAATTCCTTTTGCTGCGCCTGTGCCAGTTGGATCTCCTGCGGACGGATGTGATCGTTCACCCGCTGGAGCATTTGCAGACGCTGCGCCTCGCGGCCCAGCAGTTGATTCATCTCCGTCAGGGCCGTCTCCCGCAGCGTGGCTGCCTTGGCCTCGGCCAACTTGGTGGCGGCCTCAATCATCGCGGGCAGAATGCGTCGGACGATGTCGCCATTTTCCAGCAGCTTGTAAGG
>CAYTJG010000388.1:3415-5049 GCA_964437865.1 uncultured Bifidobacteriaceae bacterium
AGGTGAATGCCAAAATGGTCAAACATATCGAGCAGGTACTCCTCCAGCTCCGGCTGGCGGTCCTGCTCTTCGATGAGGCGGATGATTTGCTGCGCCGGCGCGGGCCGGAACGAATTCAGCTCGAGCAGGCGATCCCGGCCCTGTTCCAGCCGGCGGCGGATCGCCCGCCGGGCGGCTTGCGTCTGTTTCAGAAGGCCGGCCAGTTCCGCCTCGGCGGCGGCGCGCTCCGCCACCGCGTATTCCAAGGCCAGATCGTGCACCGCGCGGCCGAACCGGCGGAACAGTTCGTGCCCGCCTTCCAGATTGCTTTCGAACGCGTTCAAGCCTTCGTGATACCACCGCGCCAGCACTTCCTGCGGGCTGTGCGCCAGATAGGGCACGTGGATTTGAATGTCCTCGGTCTGGCCAATGCGATCCAACCGCCCGATGCGCTGCTCCAGCAGTTCGGGATTCAGCGGCAGGTCAAACAGCACGAGGTGGTGGGCGAACTGGAAGTTGCGCCCTTCGCTGCCGATTTCCGAGCAGATCAACAGCCGCGCGCCGTCCGGCTCGGCGAACCACGCCGCGTTCCGGTCCCGCTGCAACAGCGTAAGACCCTCATGAAAAATGCCGGTCTTGATCGTGAGATGCCGGCGCAGGGCTTCATCAATGGCCTCCGCTTTCTCCAGGGTGCGCGCAATGAGCAACACCTTTTGCGGTTCCAGCTCCGCCAACAATTTCACCAACCAGAGCACGCGCGGGTCCCGGGCCAGTTCCAACGAGGTCGCCAATTCGGTGTCGCCGGCGTCCGCGGCAAACTCGGTGGAGACACGGTCCAGCCACGGCTCCGCTTCGGCGCCCGCTGCCAACCGGGCCGGCCGCAAGGTCCGCTTGGGAAAGCCTGTCATGCCGGCGCGCGTGTTGCGAAAGAGCACCCGGCCGGGACCGTGCAAATCCAACAGGTTTTCCAGCAAGGCCTGCCGTGCCGCCGCGCTGCCCTGGCCCAACTCTGCCAACTGCGACTCCAACTGGGCGTCATGCGCCAGCCAGCGGCGCAACCCGGCCAGGTCCAGCGGGCCGAGCGCCCCGCCGTCGCGCAGCTTTTCCGCGACGCCGGCAATGGCCCGGTAGCTCTTGGATTCGGCCTGAAACTTCGCCAGGTCGCGGTATCGATCCGGGTCCAGCAGACGCAACCGGGCAAAATGGCTTTCCACCCCCAGTTGTTCCGGCGTGGCCGTGAGCAACAGCAACCCCTCCGCCTGGCGGCTGAGCTGCTCCACCACCTGATATTCGCGGCTGGGCGCGGTGGCGGTCCAAGCGAGGTGATGGGCCTCGTCCACCACCAGCACATCCCAGCCCGCCGCCGCGGCCTGTTCCGCCCGACGCGGGTCGCCGGCCAGAAAATCGATGCTGGTCAGCACCAGTTGGTCATCCAGAAACGGGTTGGCGCCCGGCTCGCCGGCTTCGATGGAGGCGCAGCGCGCGGCGTCGAAGATGTTGAGCCGCACGTTGAAGCGGCGGAGCATTTCCACGAACCACTGATGCACGAGCGGCTCGGGCACCAGCACCAGAATACGATTCGCCCGGCCGCTGAGCAGCAGCCGATGCAGGATCAGGCAGGCCTCGATGGTCTTGCCCAGCCCCACCTCATCGGA
>CAYTJG010000389.1:0-5048 GCA_964437865.1 uncultured Bifidobacteriaceae bacterium
CTCATGCCGCCTCTTTGCGGGAGCCGTGAGACGCTCGCCAATAGTCGCGCCCAGGAAAAATCCATTGACCCTCTGGTTGGCAAAATTCGCGCTGGGCCACAGCGCCGGAGGGCCGGACGCACTCCACGACGCTGGCGCGTGTCCGAAAACCCCCTCGGTCGCGATGCGGCTTCAAAATCCTACGTGGCGCGGAGCTCGCCGTCGGCCACCCAGTCTTCCAAGCCGTATAGTTTTGCGAAACGGCGGCGATGCAATTCACCGTCCAGCACGTCAAAATGACACGGCACGATCCAGCGCGGGCGCAAACGGCGAATGCGCTCGGCGGCCGCCGGCAGCAATTCCGGCGCGGTGTTCAAAATCGCCGGCGGCTTGTGCACGCTGAAAAAATAGCTCGCCATCATGTCCCCGCTGAAGAGCAGATTGTGCCGGGCACTGTAAAAGCCGCAGTGTCCGAGCGTATGCCCGGGCAGATGGATCACCTCCAGCC
The DNA here is from genome assembly GCA_964437865.1 of uncultured Bifidobacteriaceae bacterium. Taxonomy (GTDB): domain Bacteria; phylum Verrucomicrobiota; class Verrucomicrobiia; order Limisphaerales; family UBA11358; genus UBA11358. The sequence goes on from CAYTJG010000389.1 coordinate 488, forward strand.
CGCCCCAAAACGGTAGCTGTTGTCCATCCGCCAGAAACTCGTCTATTTTGGCCGGACGGTAACGCAACGCCAGGCGACCAAAAGCCTCCAGCCGGCCGCACCAGCGGTTGACCCCTTGGTACGGATACCGTCCGTCGATGTGGGCCTGCTCATGCGGGTGCGCGTAGATTTTGGCGCCGCTCCAGTCCTGGAGCCGCGCGAGGTTGCCCGCATGATCAAGATGGCCATGAGTCAAGACGATGGCTTTCAACGCTTGCGGCGCCAGCCCCAGCCGGCGGAAAAGCCGCCTCACAAAGATCGTCTCACCGGCCAGCCCGGTGTCCAGCAGCACACTTTGGTCGCCGTCGTGGAGCAAAAAACAGCAGCCCATGAGACCGCGGATCGAAAACAGATTCGGCGGAACGTTGCGCATGTCCAAGGTTTAACAGACGGGCTGGCAAACCGTTCATTGAAAAACTTAATCGTGCTCGCCTCTCAATCGATGGCCAAAAAAGAAGACGCCGCCCGGGTCCGGGCGGCGTGAATTCAGGATCGTTGATCCGCCAGCGACGGCTTACTTCATCCGATCAAAGGTCTTTTGGAGGATCTGCCAGTCTTTCTGGCCCACAAACTTGCTCTGCGCGTTCCGGTTGATCGCCGCTTCATTGGCGTTCTTGCTGGGCCGGTTGACATTGTACAGCACGCCGAAGTAGCCGGGGAAATCCGCGCTGGCCAGCTTGTACGCGCCCACTTCATCGGTCACATCATGCGACTTGGGCACTTCGTTGAACACGCCGCCCTTGCGGGGATTGGCCGCGTCGAAGGCGCCCTCGTAAAACTCCACGCATTCGCTCAGGCAATGCACAAAGCTGAAGCCGTCATGATCCATGGCCGCTTCCATCATCGCCAGCACGTGGTTCGGATTCGAGGCCGAGGTGCGGGCCACAAACGTGGCGCCCACGCCAATGGCCTGCTTGGCCGGGTTGATCGGAAAATCCACCGCCCCCCAGGTATCCGTCTTGCTCTTGAAGCCGATCGGCGAGGTGGGCGAGGTCTGCTTCTTCGTCAGGCCATACACCTGGTTGTCCATGACCACCAGGGTCATCTTGACGTTCTTGCGCGCGGTGTGCGTGAAGTGGTTGCCGCCGATGGACAACGCGTCGCCGTCCCCGCTGAAGGCGAAGACGTGCAAATCCGGCCGGGACAGGGAGACACCGCTGGCAAAAGGCAGGGCGCGGCCATGGAGGAAGTGCGCGCCGTGCGCCTGGACGAAATACGGGAACCGGCTCGAACAGCCGATGCCCGAGATCGTGGTGATCTTCTCATGCCACAGCTTGCGCTTTTCAATCAGCTTGAAATAGAGGGCGAGCACCGAGAAGTCGCCGCAGCCGGGACACCACGTGGGGTGATCGGCGGCAATTTCCTTCTTGGTGAGCGGCTTGCGCTCGCCCGTCGGCGGCTGGGGGGCGTGGATCGGAACGACTGGTTGATCGGACAAAATCTGGCTCATAAAATGGGGACGGTTGAGGTTACTTGCGGAGTTTGTTTTTGATGCCTTCCAGGATTTCCTTCACCTTCCAAGTCAGTCCATCGGTCTTGTTGACTCCCTGAATTTTCGACTCACAGAACCGCGCGCGCAGCACGGCGCCCAGTTGGCCATAACCATAAAGCCCTTCATCGTTCATCTCCACCACGAACACGTGGTTGAACCCGGAGAAAATATTCTCCAAGCCGGGCGGCAGCGGGTTGATGTGCCGCAGGTGAATGGAGGAGACACTGTCGCCTGCGGCGCGGGAACGGTCCACCGCTTCGCGAATGGGACCTTCGGTGGAGCCCCAACCGACCAGCAGGACATTGCCCTCCGGCGGTCCGTAGATCTTCGGCTGCGGCAGCGTGGTCGCCAGCGCCTGCAGCTTATTGCGGCGTTTGGCCACCATCTGCACGTGCAGCTTCGGCGAGCCGCTCGGATGGCCATATTCGTCATGCTCCAAACCGGTGGCGATGGGGTACTTGCCATCGAGAATCTGCGTGCCGGGCTTCACGTGGTGAGCCACGCCATCCTTGGCCGCCAAATCGTAAGGCTTGTGCGACGCCACCGGCGTGAGGTCCGGCGAAATGTCCTGGCAAATTTTCTCGAGCTCGGGCTCCGGGAACGCCTCGATGCGGGTGGAAATGCCCTGGTCGCTGAGGAGAAAGACCGGCACGCTGTATTTGCGCGCGAGGTTCACGGCTTCAATGGCCATGTAGAAGCAGTCCTCCACGTTGGCCGGGGCAATCACCACGCGCGGCGCGTCGCCGTGCCCGCCAAAGGTGGCAATGTTCAAATCCGACTGCTCGATGTTGGTCGGCAGGCCCGTCGAGGGACCGCCGCGCTGCACATCCACGATCACCAGCGGCATTTCGGCCATGACGCCCCAGCCGATGGCCTCGGTCTTGAGCGCAATGCCCGGACCGCTGGAACCGGTCACCGCCACCCGGCCGGCAAAACTGGCCCCCAAGGCCATGCACACCGACGCGATTTCATCCTCGCACTGCACGAACGTGCCGCCGTATTTGGGCAGTTCGCGCCGCATGATTTCCATCACGTCCGACCACGGCGTAATGGGATAGGCCGCCCCGAAGCGGACGCCGGCCGCGATCAGGCCGTAAGCGATGGCTTCGTTGCCATTCATCACCACTTGGCGCACTCCCTTATGCTGGCTGTCGACAAATTGGAAGCTTTCCAGCAGGTTGCCGGGCGAATTGGCTTGGCCGGCATGAAACGCCGCCAAGGCATTGGCCAATATGCTGGGGTCCTTGCCCGTAAACCGCTCACCGATCAACTGCTCCAACTTGGTCAAATTCAAGTCAAACATGTGGGCAATCAGTCCCAGGGCGTAAAGGTTTTTCCCCTTGTCCTTGGCCGTGCCGCCAATGGCTTCCACTGTCAGCGAGGAAATGGGCACGCCCACATGATGATATTCCGTCTCCCACTCCGGCTTGGGCTGCACGTGGTCGCTATCATACAGCACGATGCCCTTCTTCTTCAGCGAATTGATGTGGCTCTCGTAGCTGTGCTGATAAAACGCCAGCAGCACGTCGGCCTCATCCCCGGCCGTAAGCACTTCGCCATTCCCAATGCGTACCTGGAAAATCGAGGGTCCGCCCGAGATGGTGGAGGGAATCGTCATGAAAGTCATGACTTCCTGTTCGCTGCGGCCAGCCAGCCTCGCCAGAAATCCGCCAATGGCCTGAATGCCATCCTGCGAATTGCCGGCGATGCGGATGACCGCTTCGTTGATGCGGGAGATTTTTTTTGCGCCACCCGCCGAAGGCGCACCTGCTACTGTGTCACTCATGGAGTTCGCGTTAAAAGTTATCAACTTTGCAAAGGAGTTTGCCGGTTGAAAAGAACTTTTTCAACGCGACACCATTGCCCTCTAACAGTAATCGACTTCTACCAACCGTGTCAAATTCTAATGATATATTTATCCCACTGTCCCACAGTCATTTACATATTACCACAAAATGGTACAAGAATAACAAAATATGTCCATTCCATTTACTTATATGCAGATAGCTGAAGATGAGGCGCCGCGCCGGGCGGTTGCGGCCGGCGGTCCGGTGGGTTAGCGTGACGGGACGATGACCTTGCAGGAACAGTATGACGCCGCCATGTTTGCCTTCAGCCAGGGCGATTTTGCCGCGGCCGTGGCGCAGCTCCGGGCGGTGCTGGCCCGGGACCCCGCCTATTTCGAAGCCCAACTGGCACTGGGCGTGGCCTATTACCGGCTCGGTGATTTCGCCGCCGCCATCGCCGAGGGCCACCGGGCCGAGCAACTGCGCCCCCAGGAGCAACTGGTGCATACCAATCTCTCGCTGTTTTACCAGAAGACCGGCGACAAAGTGACGGCCGAGCATCATGGCCTGCAGGCGCGCATCGCCGGCTGGCGTGCCGAAAACGCCGCTGCCCGGTCCAATTCCCTTGGTGCATCGCCAGCCGCCGACCCCGAATTGCAAATGGCCCGACCCAAACCGCCGCCGGTCAAAGTCATCCGCCTGCCCGACAAATTCCCGGATCAGCCGTGGAAGAAGAAGGCGTGAAACGCGCCCGGGGCTCCCAGCCGCGCCGCCGGCAAGAACCGCACCGGTCCGCGCCCGTCCTCGGGCGCTGAGACGCGATTTTGCGCCAACCTGCCACCCTGCCGTACGCCCCGCAACGAATGGCCGCCCCATCATGCCCCACTCAACTGCCCAGCGGCCGCACCCCCCGCACGGCTCAGCGCGGCGCGACCGAAAGGTCGATTGTGAAACGCGCCAGCGTCATGGAGTGCTCCAGTCCTCTGGAGCTGTGGCCCAGAGCGAATCTTGCCAACCAGCGGGCGAATGGATTTTCCCCGGGCGCGGCTATAAGCGAAGGTTTCACGGCTCGCGCAAAGATACGGCCCGAACGAACAAACCATGATTGCCTGGGTTAAAAACGAGGCCGTGGGCCAAAGCGGTGGAGGGCCACCGCACTCCGATGACGCTGGCGCGTTCGCCATGGGCCCTGCAGTCGCGCAGCGCCGCGGAGTGCGCCCGTCCCGGGCGCTGCGACGCGATT
>CAYTJG010000390.1:0-3773 GCA_964437865.1 uncultured Bifidobacteriaceae bacterium
CTATTTCCGCACCACGCTGTCGCGCTGGGCCCACTCGGGATTCGGATGGGGGAAATCCAAATTGTAGTTCAGGCCGCGGCTTTCGGGGCGGCGGGACGCACATTGCACGATGAGCTCGGCCACGGTGGCGATGTTGCGGAGCTCCAGCAAATCCGCCGTGACGGTGAAATTCCAGTAATACTCGCGGATTTCCTCCTGGAGATTGGCCAGGCGCTTCTGCGCGCGTTGCAATCTTTTGTTGGTACGCACAATGCCGACATAATCCCACATCAGCCGCCGGATTTCGTCCCAGTTGTGGGAGACCACCACCAGTTCGTCGGCGTTGGTGGCCTGGCCGGATTGCCAGAGGGGGATGGAAATATTGCCGATGGCCGGGGCCGGATTGGTGGTGACCTTTTTCGCGGCGCGCTGCGCGCAGACGAGCGCTTCGAGCAGCGAATTGCTGGCCAGCCGGTTCGCGCCGTGCAAGCCCGTGCAGGCCACTTCGCCCACCGCATAAAGTCCCGGAATGTCCGTTTGGCCGTCCACCGCCGTGACCACGCCGCCGCATTGATAATGGGCGGCCGGCACCACGGGGATCGGGTCCTTGGTGATGTCCAGACCGAAGCTGAGGCAGGTCTGGTAGATGTTGGGAAAGCGGTTGATGATGAACCGCGCGGGCTTGTGGGTGATGTCCAGCCACACGTGTTCGGCGCCCGCTTTCTTCATCTCGTTGTCGATCGCCCGCGCCACGACGTCGCGCGGGGCCAGCGATTTCAGCGGATGATAGGCATCCATGAACTCGTGGCCGGCGAGCGTTTTCAACACCCCGCCCTCGCCGCGCACGGCTTCGCTGATCAGGAACGATTTTGCCTTGGGATGGTAGAGGCAGGTGGGGTGGAACTGCACAAACTCCATGTTGGCGATCGGCGCGCCGGCGCGAAAGGCCATGGCCACGCCATCGCCGGTGGCAATGTCGGGATTGGTGGTGTACAGGTAAACCTTGCCGCAGCCGCCGGTGGCCAGCAGCGTGACCGGGGCGGTAAACGTCCACACCCGGTTGGCCCGTTTGTCGAACACGTAGGCACCCAGGCAGCGGTTTTCCCCCACATAGCCGAGCTTCTGGCTGGTGATCAGGTCGATTGCAATGTGGTTCTCAAAAATCTCGATGTTGGGCTGGTGCGACACTGCCACCAGCAGGGCGCGCTCGATTTCGCGTCCGGTCACATCCTTGGCGTGGAGGATGCGGCGCTTGGAATGGCCGCCTTCGCGTCCCAGATCCAGTTCCTTGCCGCCGTCCTCGCTGGGGGCCTCCCGCTGGGAGAATTTCATGCCCAGGTCGATCAGTTCGGCGATGGCGGCGGGGCCGTCCTCGACGATATTGCGCACGACGGCTTCCTTGCAGAGGCCGGCGCCGGCGGCGAGCGTGTCGCGCACATGCAGCTCAAAGGTGTCTTCCTTGCTGGTGACCGAGGCGATGCCGCCCTGGGCGTAATTGGTGTTGGATTCGGCGCGATCTTTTTTGGTGACGATGGCCACGCGGCCGTGGCCGGCCACCTTGAGGGCAAAGGTCAGCCCGGCGATGCCGCTGCCGAGCACGAGATAATCAAATTGTTTCACCGGGGAGGAAGGTTAGCGCAAAGTTGTCCGCTGGCAAAGTCACGAAACGAGGGGAGCGGGAGCGCGTTTAAAAAGGGCGGTCTGGACATCGGGTGCCGACGGTCGTGTTTTCATACCTGAACCAACGCCTCAGGATCAAGATAACAAGGGGATCGTCAGGGCCGAAGGCCCGTTCCGTCGTTTATTCCCCGAACGCCTGGCCCGTGGTCATCTGAGGCCGCAACGCTCATGAACCGCGCCGATGGCGCTCAGACGCCCCCCCCGCGCCTTTGACGTGGGGCACTGGCCCCACGCTGGTATAAACCGGGCCTTTGGCCCTCAATGAGGCAACGCAGCGAGCACCTCGCGGCAGACGCTTTCGGCGGCGTGCGGGCGGCCCAGTTTCTTTGCGGCGCGGGCCAGCTCGGCCAATTTTTTGGAGCCGAGCAATTGTTCGATGCGGAACGGCAGGTCTTCAACGCGGTTGACCTTGGCGGCGGCGCCGCGCTCGAGCAGGAAGTCGCTGTTGGCGGCCTCCTGGCCCGGAATGGGATTCAAAATGAACAGCGGCTTGCCCATGGCGAGGGCTTCGGACGACGTCAATCCGCCTGGTTTGGTAATGATCAGGTCCGCCACGGCCATCAATTCGTGCATGTTGGTGGCGAAGCCCAGGACGTGCGTGGGGTGGCGCCGGTTTTGCACGGCGAGTTCGCGGCGGAGTTCATCGTTGCGGCCGGTGACCACCACCGTTTGAAAGGGCGTGGGTACCTTATCCAATTCGTTGAGGATCTCCGCCACCGGCCCCATGCCGAAACCGCCGCTCAAGACGAGGAACACCGGTTGGTCGTCCCGCAACCCATATTGCTGGCGCACCGCCTTGGGATCGGGTTTGGACAGGAACTTGGCGGCGATCGGGATGCCGGTGACGACGACATTCTTTTCGGAAGCGCCGCGGGCGATCAAGCGCGCCCGGGTTTCCGCCGCGGCCACACAGTATAAATCCACGCACGCTTCCATCCACAGCGCGTGGGCCTCGAAATCAGTGACGATGGACGCGACGAAAGGACGGAGGCCGTTCTTTTGCTCGCGCAAAATGGTCAGGGTCTCCAGCGGCAGGTAATGCGTACACAGCACGGCGTCGGGCCGGAACTGGGTGACGGCGCGGGCAAAGCGCTGTTTGGACCCGCTGGGGATTTTGCGTTGCAGGCGTTTGAGCCGGGCCAGGAACTTCGGGTTGTCGGATTTGGCGAAGACCATGCCCCACAGTTCGGGGGCGCGCGCGATGAGCTGCACGTAGCCATCCGAGTAGATTTTTCGGTGCAAGGGCGAGAACAATTTGAGCAGGTCAATCTGCTGGAGGGTGTCGCCGGGACGCGCGGTGCGCCAGGCTTCCTCCACTGCTGCCGCGGCCGCCAAATGTCCGCCGCCCGCCGTCACGGTCGCAATCAGGATTCGCATGGTCTCCACGCTAGCAAAAGACCGCGGCGACTGCACCGAATTGTTTTTGCGAGGCGCCCGCCGCTGCTTTGCGCTTGACCAATCATTCAATCTGGCGCAGATAACCTGCCGATGAAATCCGCCGCCAGATTCTCTCTCGTGTTAGTCACCGCGCCGGATTTGAAATCGGCGCGCAAGCTGGCCCGGGCGGCCTTGGCGGCCCGATTGATCGGGTGTGCCAACCTGATTCCCCGGATCGAATCGCATTACTGGTGGCAGGGCAGGTTGGAGTCGGGCACCGAGGTGTTGCTGGTATTGAAAGCGCCCCGGGCGCGGCTGGCGGCGTTGGAAAAGCTGGTCCTGGCGAACCATCCCTATGACACGCCCGAAGTCCTGGTTTTGCCGCTGACTGCCGGCAATGGGCGATATCTGGATTGGCTGGGGGCGAGTTGCGCGAGTCCAAGGTCTGGGGGCACTCCGTAGCGCCGACATTCCTGTCGGCGGGTTCACGGGACTTTCCAGTCCCGTGTTCCCGAGCTGGCGGCATGGTACAAGGAACTGGCGACTGGAAAGTCGCCTTTACCCGCCGACAAGAATGTCGGCGCTACGGGGTGCATCGGTCGTAACGCAGACATTCTTGTCTGCGGGTTCACGGGACTTTCGAGTCCCGTGTTCCCGGGTTGGCGGCATGGTACAAGGAACAGGCGACTGGAAAGTCGCCTTTACCCGCCGACAAGAATGTCGGCGCTACGGGGTGC
>CAYTJG010000390.1:3873-5026 GCA_964437865.1 uncultured Bifidobacteriaceae bacterium
ATCGGTCGTAACGCAGACATTCTTGTCGGCGGGTTCACGGGACTTTCGAGTCCCGTGTTCCCGAGCTGGCGGCATGGAACAAGGAACAGGCGACTGGAAAGTCGCCTTTACCCGCCGACAAGAATGTCGGCGTTACGGGGTGGCGCTGGTCGTAGCGCGGGCATTTCTCCACTGCCGGAATTTCTGGCACAGGAGCGGGCGTTTCATTAAGCTTTGCGCTTCCGAATGAATACAATTTTCGTCACCGGAGCGGCCGGTTTTATTGGGAGCAGCCTCGCCGACCGTTTGTTGGCCGAAGGCAAGACCGTGGTGGGCTGGGATAATTTTTCGACCGGCCAGCGCCGATTCCTCGACGGCGCGTTGAAGCAGCCCAATTTCAAGCTGGTTGAAGGCGACAACCTGGACCTGCCCGCACTCACCAAGGCCATGGCCGGCTGCGATACGGTGTTTCACCTGGCCGCCAACGCGGATGTGCGGTTTGGACTCGAACACCCCTCCAAAGACCTGCAACAAAACACCGTGGCCACGTTCAACGTGCTCGAGGCCATGCGCGCGAACGGCATCCGGCGCATTGCCTTCAGTTCCACCGGCAGCGTCTATGGCGAAGCGGAAAAGATTCCCACGCCCGAGGACGCGCCGTTTCCCGTGCAGACCTCGCTCTATGCCGCCTCGAAAGTGGCCGGCGAGGGCATGATCGCCTCTTATTGCGAAGGCTTTAAGTTTGAGGGGTACATTTTCCGGTTTGTTTCCATCCTGGGCGAGCGGTACACGCACGGGCATGTTTTCGATTTTTACCGGCAGTTGCTCGAGCATCCGGATCATTTGAAGGTGCTGGGCGACGGCAAACAGCGGAAGAGCTATCTGTATGTGCAGGATTGCCTGGGCGCCATATTGCACGTGATGGGGCAGGGCACCGCCCTAAAGGCCAAACACGGCGTCTCAATTTACAATCTGGGCACGCCGGAATATGTGGAAGTGAACAATTCCATCGGGTTTATTTGCCAGACCTTGGGTGTGCAGCCGCGGCTGGAATACGCGGGCGGCAAACGCGGCTGGGTGGGCGACAATCCGTTCATCTTCCTCGACACGGAAAAGGTCCAGGCCACCGGCTGGAAGGCTACGCTGACCATCGAGCAGGGCATTGTGCGCACGC
>CAYTJG010000391.1:0-5020 GCA_964437865.1 uncultured Bifidobacteriaceae bacterium
GCCGGCCGCATGACCTTCGACCACGTCGGTCGGGGTGTCGCCAACCTTCACAAACGTGCGCGGCGGATAAACCCCCAGCTTGCGGGCGGCATGAAAGATCATCCACGGTGCCGGGCGCCCCTGGCCCACGTCGTCCGGGCAAACCCACAAGTCCGGCGAATAGCCGCCCGCGGCCGCGAGGGGAATCAGGTCCCTGATCATGCCGCGGGCAAAGCCCGTGGTACTCGCCACTTTGATGCTGCGCCGCCGCAGCTCAGCCATCACCGCGGGCACGCCCGGGATGACATCGCAATAGTCCTTCACCACCTCGGTTTGCAGCGGCTCGAATTCAGCATAGAGCTCGTCCAGCACGCCCGGCCCCGGCGGCGTGCCATGGAGCGTCTCCCACCGGAGGCCCACGGCCGCGTCCGCCAGCAGGGCCTTGATGTGGTCCCGCTTGTGCGCCCCCATGGGCACCCGCGCCTCCTGGGTGGTGAGCTTGATCCCGTGCCGGGCAAACAACTCGATCAAGGCCGCCACCGGTCCACGCGACCCGTAGTCGAGCACCGTTCCTGAAATGTCAAAAACGACGGCGCGCACGCCGTCCACGGTTGAGTTCATTAAGTCCATCTTTTTACCAATCACGTTTTGCGCATGCCCCCGTACGGTTCCTCGCCCCGCCTCCCGGGCGGCGCAGGCCGAGCTCAGCCCGGCAGACACCCGAACCACCCGCGGGCAAGCTCGCCACTGGCATGCGAGGGAGATTCTAGGGTCTGCCGGCAAAAGATATAAGAATACCGATATCCAAATTCCGTCAATTTCAATCGATTTGACATCGTTTTTGAAGACAGAATCCTGCCCGCCAGTGAGCCGGACGAAATCGACCATCTGAAAAGCCGGGTGATTTCAGGAAGGAACATCCGGTTTGGCGGTCGGCGGCATGGCCGCCGGTTTGGCCTCCGCCGGCAGCGGGGCGCGCACCGGCGACGGGTCCTCGGTCAGCATGAGGGCGGCCTGCAAAGGCGCGCGCAGGCTATCCGACGGCGCGCGCAGTTCATTGCCCAACTCATCCATGACCTCATGGAGCAGATAGGCGGTCAACAGGGTCCGCAGTTTTCCGTCGTCCACCGGCAACAAGCCGGAGCCGCGCACTTTTTCAAAATAGGCGTCCAGAAAGGCACGGCCAACCAGCCGGTTCCAATGGCGCACCCAGGGCTCGAATTTCAGCAGGTTCTCCCGGGAGACCACGCCCAACTCCACCTGCCGGTGAAAGCCCACATAGGCGGCCTGGTGGAAGGAGCACAAGAGCCGCGCCACATCGCTCAACGGCGACCGCTTCAATCGCCGTTCGCTGATCGACTGCTCTACGTCGCCCTCAAAATGGGCAAAGACAAAATCGCGACCGGTCCAAAAAATCTTACGGAGGTGGCAGTCGCCGTGGGTGCGAATACGGGCGGTATCGAACGGCTGTTCGATCAGCGGACGGTATCGCTTGAGGATGGCGGACTCCAATTCAGCCACTCGCTGGGCGGCGGGCACGAGGTCCGGCGACAGGGTACTGAGTTGCCGACGCAACCGGCGAAGGTTTTGCACGGCGAGCGAGCGCATGGTCTGGAATACGCCCCGCAGATAGTAGCCCGTCACCGGCTCCATCACGAATTCGCCGCTCTCACCGCCGGCCAGCGCCAGGTGCAATTCCGCCGTGCGCACGCCCAGCAGCCGGGCTGACTCCAAGTAGGTGCCCACATAATCCGGCACGTCCGGCGTGGGTCCCTGCTGAAATAACTTATGGGGTCCCTGCACCGGCGAAGTATCGGGATTCAGCCCCTGCGCCGCCGTGGCAAAGACCCCGTCATAATAGCGGCTGGCCACCTCGATGGTGAACTGCCACGCATTATTTCCGTACGTCACAAACGTCTTGGCGACCGCCAGGGTCACGACGGGCTGCCCCGGCCGGCGGAATTCCAATGCTCCCAGCACGGCGGGACTATGCGGGAACCCCCGTTCGGTAAGATATTGCCCCACTTCCAGATCGGGATTGATGCCCTCGTCCAATCGGCGAAAGAACTTGAGTGCCAACCGATCCGGAAAAAGCACGACGCTGCTGCCTTCGGTCGCATGCCGAATGGCGGGCGGCGGCAGCGGGCCCGCTTCCAGGACCCGCTGCAAACCGGCGCTGGGCGCGGCGCTCACCAATTCACCCAGGGTGCCGCTGAGCGGCTTTTGCCCGCACATCAGGTGCAGCAACGCAGTCGTACAGGCATGGTCCGCCAGCGCATCGCGTAATACGCCCAACGCCGCACCATCCTCCCCGTTGATCCGGGCAATGCATTGTTCCGGCGGACAAGCCGGGTGTTCGCCCGGGAGCAACGCCAACGGCACCACATAAAGTCCGGGATTGGCGTTCACCCGATCCACTTGCAACCAGGCCAGGATGTTTTGCTGGTCCTCCACCGGAGGCAGGGCGAGGGCTCCCTTGATCGTGACAAATTTGATGCCGTCCGCCCGCGCAAACCATGGCTGCGCCCGCACAAAATCGGGCAGCGCGGACTCAAATTGCGTCCGCGCCTGACCATCCAGGATCTCCTTCCAGCTTTCCGCCACCGCAATGGCGGGCAATACCGCCGGGGCGGTCCCGGCTCCCCCCACCGCCGTTGGCCGCGGCGCTTCCAGCGAAAACCAAAAAAAGTTATGCGGCCCCAACGTCAGGAAATACGGGGCGTCGGTGATGACCGGAAATTTCGTGCGGCCGAAAAGTTCAATCGGCACGAACTGTTTGAAAGCCGACAGATCCAGATACGCCGGCTGCGTGAATCGCGACAGGTTGGCCACGACCAGGATGATCTCCTTTTCGTGGCGCAGGACATAACTGAGAATCTTGTGATTGTCCGGCTGCAGGAATTCGCAGCGGCCCTCGCCGAGGGCCCGCCAGCGCTTGCGAAAGGCCAGCAACCGGCGCATCCACCAGAGCAGTGAATGGGGATTGGACAATTGCTCCTCCACGTTGCAGGCCTCGTAGTGATAGGCGGGATCCAGGATGATCGGCAAATAAAGGCTCTGCGGATTGGCCCGCGAAAAACCGGCGTTCTTGTCCGAGCTCCATTGCATGGGCGTGCGCACCCCGTTGCGATCGCCCAGATAGATGTTTTCGCCCAGGCCGATTTCATCGCCGTAATAAAGCACCGGCGTGCCCGGGAGCGAAACCAGCAGCGCGTTGAGCAACTCAATGCACTTGCGATCGTTGTTCAACAGCGGCGCCAGCCGGCGGCGAATCCCCAGGTTGATCCGCGCCTGCTGCACCTGGGCAAACATCCGGTACATGTAATCACGCTCCTCATCCGTCACCATCTCCAGCGTCAGCTCGTCATGGTTGCGGAGAAACAGCGCCCACTGGCCGATCGCCGGCAGGGCCGGCGTTTGTTCCAAAATATCCACGATCGGCAGCCGGTCCTCCATGCGGAGGGACATGAACAGCCGCGGCATGAGGGGGAAATGGAAAGCCATGTGGCATTCGTCGCCGCGGCCCTGGCCGAAATACGCCACGGCGTCCTCGGGCCATTGGTTGGCCTCCGCCAATAACATGCGGTCCTGGTATTTCCCATCCACGTGCGCCCGGAGCTGTTTCAGAAAGGCATGGGTCTCCGGCAAATTCTCGCAGGACGTGCCTTCCCGCTTGTACAGATAGGGCACCGCATCCAGCCGAAACCCGTCCACCCCCAAGTCCAGCCAGAAATCCACCACCTGCATGATCTTCTCATGAACTTCCGGGTTGTCGTAGTTCAGGTCCGGCTGGTGCGAAAAGAACCGGTGCCAGAAGTACGCTTTGGCCACCGGGTCCCAGGCCCAGTTGGACGTCTCCAAATCCTTGAAGATGATCCGCACGTCCTTGTATTTGGTCGGGGTATCGCTCCAGACATAGTAGTTCCGCCAACGCGATCCCGGCGCGGCCCGCCGGGCCCGTTGAAACCAGGGATGCTGGTCGGAAGTATGGTTCAGCACCAACTCAGTGATCACGCGCAGCCCCCGTCGATGCGCCTCGCGCAAAAACAGCTTGAAATCCTCCAGCGTCCCGAACATGGGATGCACATCGCAATAATCCGCAATGTCGTAGCCGTCGTCTTTCTGCGGCGAGGGATAAAACGGCAGCAACCAGATCGCCGTTACCCCCAGGTCCTTGATATAGTCGAGCTTCTGCGTCAACCCGGCGAAATCACCCGTACCATCCCCGTTGCTGTCATAAAACGCGCGCACATGCACTTGATAGATGACGCCGCTTTTATACCAGAAAGGCTCGGGGGCCAGCCCCTCGCGATTGGTTGGCTTTCGCATAATCTGTAGTTGACTCGAATCCGGATCACTGTCCTCGTCCAGTGCGCAGGGGGCTTGGTCGCCTGCCCTGCTGTTTTTTCAACCCTAGCACAGGTGACGCGCCAAAGCACAAACAATCGCGCCGGTCAGGCTGGAGAGGCGTAAGCCAAAATTCTGCTCGTCACCCAAAAAGCGTCAATGAAAACGTCGCGCTTTGCCCGCCGGGCAACGTCCGCGCGATCTTCCGGCCCTGGCCATTGTAGTCATACGTGTTGGTCCGGTTCAGCGCGTCGATCTGCGCCACCTCGTTGCCCGCCTCGTCGTACTTCCACGAGGCCATGCATTTGAACCACAGAGGCACAGACGGACCGAAGGACCGAGCTATAGCCCCCCGCCGGCGGAAAGCAAAAACCAAGAGAATCATCCAGAGAAAATGACCCAAACTAAGGCCCCTTCCACGAAGAAAAAAACGGGGACAGACAACTTTTTTATCGTTGACACCCGCCTTAATGGGTGACCCCTTTACGATTTACATGCACAAACCTATGGAGAAACCGTCCGGAGGAAAATAATCGACCGCCTTCGCGTCACAGCCAAAAAAACGCTTGTTAAGTTTTTCGAAAAGCGCGTACTGCTGCTTACGTGCGATCATCGCGCTGGGATTCATCAAATCAAATACGCCTCGTCAGCAGAATCTATGGGTGGATTCCTCGGGTTCTGGGAGGCGTCCTAA
>CAYTJG010000392.1:0-5020 GCA_964437865.1 uncultured Bifidobacteriaceae bacterium
GCGATCGGCGAAGCCAATGAAGACCCGGCCGGATTCAACCGGTGGTTGGCGCACAACGTGGCGCCGCAGAAACAGGCGGGGTTCTTTCTCGTGCAAATTCCGCTGACGCTGGGCGACCTTCCCGCCGGCAAAGCCGCCGCGTTGGCCGATATTCTGGCGGCGCACGGCGACCACATCCTCTGGGCCACGCAATCGCAGAACGCTGGCTTGCGCTGGATCACCGCCGCGGAATTGCCGGTGGTATATGAGCACCTCGCCGGGCTCAACCTAGCTGATCCCGAAGCGCCGGTGCTCCGCAACCTTGTCGCGTGTGCCGGGGCCTCGACCTGCCGCCTGGGCATTTGCCTCTCGCGCGGACTCGCCAAGGCGGTGCGAAGCGAATTGACCGCGAGCGACCTGGACCTGGACAGCCTTGGCGATTTCTCAATTCATATCAGCGGCTGCCCAAACTCCTGCGGTCGCCATCCCATTGGCAGCCTCGGTTTCTCAGGCGCTGCCCGACGCGTGGGCGAGCACCTTGTCCCGTTTTATGCGGTGCAACTGGGCGGGCGCGTCGCGGCGGGAAAATCACGCTTTGGCACCAACATTGGCGCGGTTCCGGCGAAGAACGCCCCGGCGTTCGTTCACGACCTGTTGACCGCTTGGAAAAAATCGCCCGACGCGGCGGACTTTCACCAATTCGTTGACCATGGCGGAAAGAACCTCGCCGGCGAAATCCTGGCCGGACATCAGGATGTCCCACCCCTGGCCAGCCGGAAGGAATTTTATTGCGACTGGGATGCCAGCGAATTGTTTTCGCTGGCCCGTCGCGGCCAGGGCGAATGCAGCGCGGGCGTGTTCGATCTGATCGAAGTGGACCTGGCCAACGCGCGCGAGTCGCAGGAAGCTGGCCGGATTTACGCGGCGGCACTCGCCGCGGCGCGGGCCTTGCTCGTCGTCCAACGGGCCCAACCCAGGAGCGACGTCGACATGTTCACACTGTTTCAAAAACATTTCATCGAAGCGGGGCTGGTGGATGCCTCGCTCACCGCCGTCGTTGCCGCCGGCGCAAGCGCTGCCGCCACGGGGAATCCGGCGGAACAATTCGATGGCCGGCCCGCCGATGTGGCCGCGCTGGTGGCGTCGGTGCGCTTGTTGCACGAAAGCCTGGATTCGTCGTTGCGGCTCAAAACCGCAGCCAAATAGACTTGCGGAGCGTAACGGTTCAAACCGGCTTCGCCTGTCGGCAGAACGAAAGTCAAACCGCCGACTGACCGGACGACCGGAGGTTCGCATGAATGGAAAGTGAATTCATTGTGAGCAACCTGCGTTATTATGGGATCGATAAATATGTTGGCAACACACCGCTGATCCGGCTGCGTCGGTTGTCCGAATTGACCGGCTGCGAGATCCTGGGCAAGGCCGAATTCATGAACCCCGGCGGTTCCGTCAAGGATCGCGCCGCGCTGGGCATTATCACCGATGCCGAGGAGAAAGGTCTTTTGAAACCCGGTGCCACCATCGTGGAAGGCACCGCTGGCAATACCGGAATCGGCCTCACGGCAATCGGCCACGCCAAAGGCTATCGCACCGTCATCGTCATTCCCGAAACGCAGTCGCCGGAAAAAATCAGCCTGCTCCGCACGCTGGGCGCGGAAGTCATCACCGTGCCGGAAAAACCCTACAGCAATCCCGGCAATTACAACCGCGTCGCGCAACGATTGGCCGGGGAGAAGGGCTGGTTCTGGGCCAACCAATTTGACAACCTCGCCAACCGCGTCGCCCATTACCGCACGACCGGCCCCGAAATTTGGACGCAGACGAACGGCGCGGTGACGGCCTTTGTTTCCGCCGTGGGCACCGGCGGCACTCTGGCGGGAACCGCACTGCATTTGAAAGAGCGCAATCCAGGAATCGCCGCAGTCTGCGCCGATCCTTTTGGCGCGGCGATGTGGTCGTGGTTCACCAACGGCAACACGGATACGAAGGATGGTGACTCTTTCGCCGAAGGCATCGGCCAGATGCGGGTGACGAAGAATTTGGAGGGCATCACCATCGACCGTGCTTTCCGCATCGAGGATCAACCGGCGCTTACCATCGTGTACCAACTCCTGCGGGAGGAGGGTCTGTTTCTCGGCTTGTCTTCCGGCATCAATCTTGCCGGCGCCGTCCGCTTTGCCGAGGAACGGGGGCCAGGGCAAACCATTGTGACCCTGCTTTGCGACTCAGGCTTGAAATATCAATCCAAGCTCTTCAATCCAACCTGGCTTAAAGAGCACAATCTCGATCCTGATCTTCCCGTCGAATCGATTTTCGTTTGAAACAATTATGGCCAAGCAATCTCTGCCTTATTGGCTTACTGTTCCAGCGGAAGGCGCCAACCGGTCGCTGACTTGGGTGACCGGGGTGGTTTACACCTACACGGTGTCATCTGCCAATGCGGCGCAGCAGTTATTCCGCGTGAAGCTCTGATTGCTGGTTGACGCGGAAATGTGGGGCACAAAAGAGGCCGGGGCTCGTTCCCAGCCCCTTTACTTAGCGGTAAAGGCGGGCGATAGTAAACGCTCCGGGAGTGGCTGGGGCAACAGAGTCTTAAAGCTATGGCTGCAACCATCAAGACCTGCGGTTTATTTTAAAACCTTGAATTTATGAAAATGAAACATGCGCTGCTTCAGGTTCCCTCGGGACTCATCTCGCTGGCATTCTTCACGCTTTGGACCTCCGTTGCGCCGGCGGCGGAGGTCCGGCTCGAACTCCTTGCCACCGGCGCGGAGAACAAAACGGGCGGGTTTGCGCCGCAGCATTTGCCGCTGTCAACCAACCGGCCGGCGGGGATCAAGCAACTCCTGGCGGGGTTGGTTGAGCCGCTTTATGGGGCCATAACGCTTGGTCCGCGCGAAGCGGCCGGCTCGTATTACGTTATCGTGGATGAGCCCGCGGACCAGCCGGCCCGCCTGTTTCTGGATGCCAATGGCAACGGCGATTTCAACGACGACGCGGCGGTCAAATGGACCGCCGATGAAGCCGGGACTTCCACGAACGGCGCACATTATTTCAACCACGAGGGCACGGCTGTTTTGAAGACAACTTATGGCTCGGAAGTTGAAACTCTCGGCTTGCAGCTTTATCGCCTGGAAAAATCAGACCCGCGCCGGACGGAAGTAAAAGACTTTCTATTTTATTACGCTGACTATGTCCGTACCGGAGCGGTGACACTCGGCAACAAAACCTTTGCCGCCCTGCTTGGCGACACCAGGACCACCGGGGATTTTCGACCGGAGGCTGGCACGAACAAACCTTTCACGACGCTCTTTCTGGATCTGAATGGAGACGGCAAGTTTGCCCGGCGGGCTGAGGCGTTTTCGCCCGGGACCCCATTTAATATTGGCGGCACGACTTATGAACTGACGAATTTCTCGGCGTCGGGGGATTTCTTTCGGATCGTCGAGTCAGCGCAGACCGTCGCCGAAACCAAGCCGCTGCCCAACCTGACTGCCGGCCATCCGGCGCCGTCTTTCGAGGCGACCACGACCGACGGTAACACAGTAAAATTTCCGGCGGCTTACAAAGGCAAAATCGTGCTGCTGGATTTCTGGGCGACCTGGTGCGGTCCCTGCGTGGCCGAATTGCCCCATGTGGTTGCGGCCTATGGAAAATACCTTGACCAAGGATTCGACGTCTTGGGTGTGAGTTTTGACCGGACGAATGCAGCCGCCAAGCTGTTCAGTTTCACGCAAGACCAGCACGCGCCTTGGCCGCAGATTTATGAGGGCAAGTTCTGGCAGACCACGATCGGCACGCAATATGCCATTGACTCCATTCCGCACGCCTTTCTCGTGGATGGAAACACCGGCAACATTCTGGCAGAAGGCGATGACCTGCGCGGTGAAAAACTCGAACCCGCCATTGCCAGCGCGCTCGGGATAAAACCCAGCAACCCACCAACGCCATAAACTCGGGGAAAATGAAGATTCTGGATTTGCTCTCAAGTGTGTTCTTTCGGCGGTTTGTTTCAGCGTTCTACGATCATCCGAGCGGCGCCACGCGCATCCGCACGTCGTTGCAATGGAAATCCCAAAACCTCGACGCGTTGGAAACCAAGCCATGAAATTGCGGCCGTTTTGCATTGTTCCGAACCCGCCCACCCACGAAATAAATATGTCCAAGCAATCCCAACGCTACTGGCTCACCTTTCAGCCGGAGCGCGCCAAGCGCCCTTTGATTTGGGAGCTGAGCAAAAAATTCGATCTCGTTTTCGACATCCGGAGCGCCAGCGTCACCCACAAGGTCGGCATTATCGCCTTGGAACTCACCGGGGATCGAAAAGTCCTGGCTGCGGCTGTAAAATGGCTGCGGAAAAATCGCGTTGAGGTTGATCCCATTGAATTGGATGTTGTCGAGGGCTGAATCCAATACCTTTGTCAGCGCTGGCCAATGGCTGAAGACCAAAATTTGCTCCAGAGCCAAAGAATTACGGTGCTGCCGTAGCTTGAGACAGGAAAGATAAGAGAAGTTTCGCTATTGACAAAAACATGATGCATGGCAATATACGACTTGTCCTATCGTATATATGGCGTCGTAGACACGGAATTAAACCAATAGAAAGTGGGTGTTGAGTAATATCAGTTACGCGTTAAATCGTTAATGGTCAATGAGTAAAATTCAGGAAGAACTGCCCGCAGGGGGGAAAGGTGATGCACAATGGCTGGATATCGTAGTCCGGCAGGCAAAGTCCTTGCGCTATGGGATTGTAAGAATCGAAGTGCATGATTCTCGTGTAGTTCAGATTGAAAAGACCGAACGTCTGCGAGTGGACCGATCGGGGAATGACCCGGAAGAAACCTAGCAGCCTGTCGGACTTAGAGGGAGAATAGTTACTTAAATATACAATAAGAGCGTGTAATTTATATCGGCTTTGCTTATTATTTTGGCATGGCCGCACGCTTCGTTAACATCGATTACGAGACCCCGCTCCTCCTGCCGCCCAACCTGCGGGACTGGGTTCCGGCAGGTCATCTGGCCCATTTTATCCTGGATGCGG
>CAYTJG010000393.1:0-5003 GCA_964437865.1 uncultured Bifidobacteriaceae bacterium
GGTCCGATCTGGCTGGACGTCTTGCGGCCCAGTTACGCCAGGAACGACAAATTGAGAATCTGCCCAACGACGCAGGACGTGCCGGCCGCCAGCCGGGGTGGCTTGTCCGACGGCTCGGTGGATGAGACGTGGTACTGGGGCAACGAATCCGGCAACACCAACGACTCGGGCAGCTACACCATCAATGGTTATTTTTATGCCGGAGGTTGGAATCAGCCGCAGCCTTGGGGAACGGTGGATTACGGCTTGGCCTACAAAAAAGAGGCCATGATCAGTAATCCCAATCTGACGCCGGTGTTTGTGGACTCCATGTGGGTGGATACCTGGCCGGAGACCAACAGCGTGCCCTACACGGATCTCTATCATGGCACTTGGCTCACCGCATTGGGGCGGATTGACATTGCCCGGCATGGCCGGCGGCCAACCCCGGTGCCGACCTATTACCCGACGAACGAAAAGCTGCCCGGCGGGATCAATGCCGTTTTCTACGATGAACACGTGGAGACCGTGCCCTTGGAGAACCTGTGGAGCCTTTATTGGCACGTTGGCTGGCAGGTGCCCGCCTCCCGCCCGCAATGAGTTGTGAGGGCATTGCTCTGGCTGCACGCATTCTAAGGTCGCTTACTCGCCCAATTCGGCCAGCGCAGGCAATTCGCGATCACGGGCGGAGACGATGCCTTCCGCCAGGGGCCAGCGGATGCCCACCGCCGGATCGTTCCAACGCAGGCCGCGAGCAAGACCGGCAACATAAAATTCCGACATTTGGTAAAACACCTCACAGTTGTCGGTGAGGCATTGGAACCCGTGGGCGAAGCCGCCGGGTACGTAAAGCTGACGGTGGTTTTCACCAGACAATTCAAAACCTTCCCATTTCCCAAACGTGCTCGAATCGCGTCGGAGGTCCACCAGCACGTCGAAAATGGTGCCCGCCGCGGAACGGATGAGCTTGATTTCCGGCTTCGGCTCGGCTTGAAAGTGCAGGCCGCGGATGGTCCCCCGTTTGCGGGTCAGGGTGAGATTGCATTGTGGCCAGCGGGTATTCAGGCCGAGCGCGGCGAATTCGTTTTCGCAGAACGTGCGCGCCAAAAACCCCCGCTCGTCCTCGTGCAGGTCGAGGTCGAGCAGCCACAAGCCGGCCATCGTGGTGGGGTTGAATTTCATGTTACACGATGGTGACGCGCGGGATGGGAATGATGAACTTGCCGCCGGCGTCGCGGTAGGCCTGCTGTTGGGCCAGGATTTCCTCGGCGAAATTCCAGGTAAGCAGGAGCGTGTAATCGGGGTGCTTCTCCAAAAGCGCCTCGGGCGGCAGGATGGGAATGTGCTGGCCCGGCATGAATCGCCCCTGTTTATATGTGCTACGGTCAGTGGCGAACGCGAGCGCGTCCGGACCCAAGCCGAAGAAGTTGATCAGCGTGCTGCCCTTGGCGGCGGCGCCGTACGCCGCCACGGTCTTCCCTTCCTTCCGCAATTTCGAGATCAGCTCCACCAATGCGCTTTTCAACGACTGCACGTGCGCGGCGAAGTTCTGGTAATAGCCTGCCCCAGGCACCCCCTTCCGTTTTTCCTCCGCCAGGAACTTGCCCACGGAGGGTTCCACCAAATGCGCTCCGGTTTGGGCGGCGTAGAGGCGCAGGGAACCGCCGTGGATGGGCAGATGGTCGACCCGGATGAGCTCCAGGCCATGCCGGGCGAACAACGGTTGCAGGGCCGTGACCGTGAAATAAAACACGTGCTCGTGATAGATCGTGTCAAACTCGGAATGTTCGATCAGGTCCACGCCGTAGGGGAATTCCAGGACGATTCGGCCCTGCGGCTTCAACAGCGCGGCCAGGCCCGCCACGAAATCGTTCGTGTCCGGCGCGTGGGCAAAGACATTGTTGCCGAGAATGAGGTCGGCCTGCCGTTGCTCCCCGGCAAGTTGCTCCGCCAGTTTGAGGGTGAAAAATTCGACGAGGGTTTCGATTCCCTTTTCGCGGGCGACTTTGGCGATATTGGCCGCCGGTTCGATGCCCAGGCACGGAATCTTGGCCGCCACGAAGTTTTGCAGCAAATAGCCGTCGTTGCTGGCGATTTCCACCACCCGGCTTTGGGGACCGAGCTGGAAGTCGCGGATATGCTGCTCCACCGCCGCGCGGGCGTGCCGCAGGAGGGCGTCCGAGAATGAGGAAAAATAAAGGTATTCCGAGAACAGCTTCGTGGGCGGCACCAGGTCGGTGATTTGGAGGAGCCAGCATTGGTGGCAGACGGCCACCCGCAGGGGAAACTTGGGTTCCGGCTTGCCGAGATCCTCGGGGCGGAGGAGGTTGTTGGCCAACGGCTGATTGCCGAGGTCCAGCACGAGGGCGCCGTTTGTGCCGCCGCAGGAACGGCAGCGGAAAGATGAATTCATTTTGTCCAAGGGGCTTGTTTTTGCCGCGCAGCGTCTGCGTATTGGTTGATTTGTGACAGGCTGAAATCCAGCATGTCGGCGTGTTTGAGTTGATGGCGATGGTGATACCAAACCACCGTCTGCGAGACCGCTTCGGAGAAACTCCAGATCGGTCGCCAGCCGAGCAGTTCCTCCGCCTTCTTGATGGAGAGGGTGAGCAGCTTTGCTTCGTGCGGTTGTTGCGGATCCGATCCGTCCTGCCATTCGCCGGGCCACTCGCGCAAACCCAATTCCACAAGCTTGCGGACGGATTGCTGCGACGCCGCGTCCGGACCGAAATTGAAGGCGCCGGTCAGCGGGGAGGTCTTGCCTTCGCGGGCCAGCCGACTGGCCAGCCAGAGATAACCGCCCAGACATTCCAGCACGTGCTGCCACGGGCGGATGGCGGCGGGATTCCGAACCAGGATGGGGCGCGACTCCGCCAAGGCACGGATGCAATCGGGAACAATCCGGTCTTCCGCATAATCGCCGCCGCCGATGACATTGCCGGCCCGAACGGTGGCCACCGGCCCGAGCTTGGCATTCGGTGCAAAAAAGGATTTATTCCATGACTGGGCGATGAGTTCCGCCGCCGCTTTGCTCATGGAATAGACATCATGTCCGCCGAGCGCGTCCGTTTCCACGTACGCGTAATTCCGTTCGCGATTTTCGTAGCACTTGTCACTGGTGATCACGATGACCGGGCAGGGCAGCTCGGCCCGCCTTACCCCCTCGAGCAGGTTGGCCGTTCCCATGGCATTGATATCCAGTGTTTCCAATGGCTCCAGGTAGCTGCGGCGGACGATCGGCTGAGCCGCCAGATGGAAGATCATTTGCGGCGCGATTTCCTTCACGGTGGCGGCCAGCCGCGCAGCGTCCCGCACGTCGCCCTCCACTTCATCCGCAAAGGCGTGATGCTTGATGATCTCGTAAAAATTGGGGTTGGTCGGCGGCGGCAGGCTGAGGCCGTGAACCTGTGCGCCCAGGCTTTTCAGCCAAAGCGAGAGCCAGCCGCCTTTGAAGCCGGTATGGCCGGTGACAAGGACCCGTTTATTTTCAAAGAAGCCGGAGAACATTCCGAAAGGGTGAATTGCTGGTTAATGATCCTGGGGAAGCCACGGCGGCGTGCCGGTTTCCACCAACTTGGTGAGGTGTTCGCGATCCCGCTGGGTATCCATGGACGCCCAAAAACCGCGATGCCGAAAAACGTTGAACTGTCCGTCCCGCGCGAGTTGGATCAGCGGGTCGCGTTCCAGCACGCAGCCCTCGTCTTCCGACAGCCGCTTCAGGAAACTGCGCTGGAAGAAAAAGAAACCGGCGTTGATCCAATGCCCCTCGAGATCAGGCTTCTCCGAGAATGCCACCACGGTGTCGCCCTCCACCCGGAGTTCGCCGAAACGCGACGGCGGATTGACGCCCAGCACAGTGCCGGTCTTTCCTTGTTGGAGATGATACTGCAATTCGTCAGCCAGGTTCGCGTCGGTGAGGCCGTCGCCATAGGTGACGGCAAACGTCTCCGCCGCGCCCAGGTATTTCCGGGCGGCCTGGGCGATGCGGCTGCCCGTCATGTTTTTTTCACCCGTGTAGGCCAGCGTGACGTCCCAGTCCAGGTCGTGCCGGGTTTCATGCACGGTGACTTCGTTGGTCTTGAGTTTGATGGTGCAGTCGGCGTTATGCAGATGGAAGTTGCTGAAGTAGTCTTTGACGACTTCCGCTTTGAAACCCAGGCACAGGACGAAACGCCGGAATCCGTGCCGCGCATAACTCTGCATGACGTGCCACAGGATGGGGTGTTCGCCTATGGGAACCATCGGTTTGGGGCGGAATTCGGTTTCTTCCTTGATGCGCGTCCCCAGGCCGCCACACAGGATGAAAACGGGAATATTGGCCGGCTCAATCATGTTGGTCCGCCATGATACGGCGCGGAGAGCACAAGTCCAGCTTGGAGCAACCCTGGGTAGGGCGCGTCTCTCCGAGCGCGCCGCGAACGTAGCGTGACGTTTCGCAGACCTCGGCGACCACGAGTTAACTGTGGGGTTTGTGATGCGTAGCGGTTGTTTTTGGGTGGGGCGCGTACGCAGCCGACGTTCGGCCTCCGAGCGCGCCGGGGCGTCAGGGTTCCGTTTGTAGGCGTCGACGTCAGGAGTCGTGGACCAGGGGGTGGTTGTTGTGTGGGGGGGCCATTCGGGTTTGTTACCGTTTTCCCGCTTTCGCACTTTCCGCTTTCGAAACTTTGTTTTTTTGTGTTTCTTTGTTTAGGCCTTTTTTGCCCCCGCCTCCCCGGCCAATCCCGGGAGCGTCCGGTCCGCGCAGGTCGGTCTTCGCCCGAGCACACCGCTTCCCCCTCGCCCCCCGCGCCGCCAGGCCGACACCGCGACTCCGCTCGCCGCGCCGCCCGCGCCATACTCGATGTCGGTGTTGTCCGCATCCCCGCCAATATAACCGATCCCCGGACCCGGTGAGATGTCGCCGTGGCATCTCCCGCCATTTTAGATGTCGCGGCGACATCTAAAATGCGGGTGGTAGACGTTTGTTGTTGGTAAAATCTTCAAGGTGCCTTTCGGCGGTCGCGAAGCGACATCGGAAATTAGCC
>CAYTJG010000394.1:0-4985 GCA_964437865.1 uncultured Bifidobacteriaceae bacterium
CAAGTGCCGCCGGAGGTGCCCGCCGGGTTGCCGTCCGCGTTATTGGAGCGGCGGCCGGATATCCGGGAAGCCGAGCAGCAATTGCGGTCCGCCAACGCGCAAGTCGGGGTGGCCAAGGCGGATTTCTTCCCGCAGCTCAATCTCACGGGCTTGTTCGGCGCTGCCAGCTCCGAACTCACCACCTACACGGCCGGCGGCGCGGCCGCCTGGGAAATCGCCGCTGGTTTGACCGGCCCGCTCTTCCACGGCGGCGAGCTGCGCGCGCAATACGCGCAAGCCCGCGCCCTCCGGGAACAGGCCGCACTGCAATACCAGACCGCGGTTCTGAATGCGCTGCTGGAGATTTCCGACGCCTTGGTTTCGCGCGAGAAACTGGCCGGCGCGCGCACGCTGCAAACGCAGGCTGTCGAAGCCTACCAGACCGCCGTGAAGATTGCCTTGGAACGTTACCGCATGGGCAACGCTGATTACTATGAGGTTTTGCAGGAGCAGCAGCAGCTCTTTCCGGCCGAAAATACGCTGGTGCAGTTGCAGCTCAACCAACTGCTGGCGGTGGTGCAACTGTACCGCGCGCTCGGCGGCGGCTGGGACGTGACGGCCGCCCCCGCCAAATAGGCCGCAACCGTCAGAAAGTCGAGCAAGGGCAACAGCTCCGATCGCTGTCAGAGGCAGGGAGGCGTGACGAAATTAAAGAATGGATTTGACGACCGTTTGATGGAGCACGTTTTTCACCTCAATTTGCCGGGGTATGACGCTGGTTTTGACCAGGGTTTTCAGCAGGGCATCAAGCCATTCACGCGACACCTCAATGGTGCCGGGCTCGAACAGGGGATTTCCGCCTTCGGTTTGAATGAGCCGATAGTGTGAAAGCGTGATCCGAATGCTCTCTTTTTCCCCTTTCATATCCAGTTCGGCGCAGATCGACCGGTTTTCTTTATCAACTTCCAGTTTGGTCATCTTGCCGTAGTTTCTCAGAAGACTATTGTTAATTTCCCCCCTTACTTTTTGGATTTGCGCTCCCCGGGGCAACATCCTGAAAAGAACCATTCTCACCGTATCGACCAAACCGCCGCCCGCGTTGAGGAAATCGCTAAATTGCATGGAGCTCAATATGAGTCTGGTGGCATCTTCCAGCAAGAATTGGTTCTTTCGATTTTGGCACGGGGTGAAGGCGCGGCGTCCGGCACAATCTGTCGGCGCACAAGCCGACATCCTCCTGCGGTGATCGGAAAACCCGTCCGCCGACCTGGCCTCAGAAGCTATTTGAGCCAGGCCAGCGGCAACAACCGTTCCCCGCAGTGGGCGAGCGACCTGATCGGCTACGACGCGCCTCCCCGGCAACGAATGCCGGTGGCGCGACGGAAGAAGCGGGAAAAGCGGAAACAAGTTAGTGCGTGAGTTCAATGTGACAATTGTCATATTGCCTAGAACGTGAGCTTTAGCCAAAATTGGCAGCGCTGATTCAGCACGTGACGAGTGCATATTTTTCATTCCATCCCAATGGTCTCCTGCGGTGCCGTGCTGATTCCAGCGCCGGCTGCATTGGCCGGGCCGGGCGCGCTTTTCGGCGGCACGGCTTCGGTCACCCTTGAAGCCGTAGCCGGCAGGTTTAGTTCAAACTGGTCGGCAACCCACAACCTGGCTTGATGTGTTCAAAGAATATTGAAAAGCAGTTTATGTCAAAGTTGCTCCCGATTGTTTGCTGGTTCGCGATCCAGGCGGCAATTCCGGTCCGGGCAGCCACGGCAACGATTGACGTGACCAAGGTGTATCAGACCGTGGAAGGGTTGGGCGGCGCGACGGCGTTTTACGCGGGCTGGGTCACCGCGCATCCTTACCAGCAGGAGATTTACACGAACGCCTTCGCGGGACTCAACCTTTCGATGCTGCGGCTGGGGGATTGGTATCGTTACCAGACGCCTTTGGCGGGTTTTGACTCAGCCGCCACCGTGATGGTTTCAAATGCCAATCGTGTTTTGGGGCATCCGGTTCCAGTTTACATGAGTTCGTGGGCGCCGCCGGCGTTTTTGAAGAGCAACGGCCAGGTGGCCAACGGCGGCACGCTGATCTACACCAACGGCAGTTTTGCCTACACGAACTTTGCGCAGTATTGGTATGACTCGATTCAGGCGTATCAGTCCAATGGCGTTAAGCTCACTTGGGCCAGCATCCAGAACGAACCGGATTTCGTTGCGTCCTACGATTCGTGCGTGTTCCACCCTACGGAAGACACGGTGAACGGCACGAACTATGCGAGCTACGCCAAGGCGCTGGACGCGGTGTATCAGCGCCTGGCCAGCCAGCCGTCGCCACCCAAGTTGCTCGCACCGGAAACCGTCCACATTGCCTACAACGACGTGAAAAGCTATGCGGCGACGATGAACCCAGACAGCTTCTACGGCGTGGCGCACCATCTCTATGGCGACGGCGGCGGGACCGGGGATTCCTTCTTAAGCAGCATAAGTTCGGTGACCAATGTTTTCCCAAGCAAGCCGCATTTCATGACAGAGTATGGCGATGTATATGACATGATCGAGTGTGCGAACCTGATCCACGATTGCCTGGTCGTCGAACAGGTCAGCGGCTACAACCACTGGAGCTTGGTCTGGCCGGGCACCACCGGCGGGCTGATTCAGATTGAGAATCCATTTGCAGCCCAGTCCACCTGGACCAACGCGCCGCCCGGCACGGCAACGCAGTCGCACGGTTGGTGGTATTCACCGAGTTACTGGTCGATGAAGCATTTTTCCTATTTTATTCAACCGGGCTATCGGCGCGTGCGCGCCACGGACAACGACAGCAACGTCCGGTCTTCGGCCTTTCTTTCGCCGGACGGTCTGCGACTTGTCGTGGTGTTGATCAACACGAACCCGGCGGTGTCATCCGCGATGAATTTCAGCTTGGGCTCCTTTAGCGCCAGCAAATCCACCGTTTATCAAACCGCGAACACGAATTATTATTTCCAACGACTCGGATCATTGACGAACGGGCAGGTGCTGCCGCCGCGTTCACTGACAACGGTCGTGCTGGATCTGATCGTGAATGTGGGGGCGGCAAGCAACCCATCGCCGGCCGACGGCGCGGGCGGCGTCGCGCTCAATTCCGCGTTAAGCTGGACAGCAGGCAGCAATGCGGTGACGCACGCGGTTTATCTCGGCGTCAATTCCAACGCCGTTGCCCTGGCCACCACGACATCGCCTCAATTCCTGGGCAGCCTTGCCACCAACACTTGTTATCCGGCGCTGGCCGGCGTGACGACTTATTTCTGGCGCGTGGATGAGATCGCCGGCGGCAACACCAATGTGGGCGTGGTTTGGTCTTTTACCACGGCCCCGGCGCCGTTCCTGATGCATCGTTACAGTTTCAGCGAAACCGGGGGCACCAACACGGCGGATTCCGTGGGCGGCCCGGCGTGGACCGGCGTGGTGCTGGGTGGCGGTACGTTACTGGGCGGCCAGTTGACCCTGGCGTCCGCCTCATCGGAATACGTCGACCTGCCGGCGGGGATTGTGAGCACGCTAACCAATTTCACCATCGAAACGTGGGTAAAGCTCAATACGACGGCCAGTTGGACCCGCATTTTTGATTTCGGCAACAATACCACGGCCTACATGTTTCTGACACCGCAGAACGGCAGCACCAGCCGGCTGCGCTTTGCCATCACCACCAGCGGGCCTGGTGGCGAGCAACAAATCAATGGCGCCTCCGCATTGGCGGTGGGCGTGTGGAATCATGTCGTGGTAACGCACAACGGGAACACGGGGGTTCTTTATTTGAACGGTGTCGCGGCGGGCACGAACAGCGCAATGACTCTCACCCCATCGACCTTGGGCAGCACCAGCAATAATTACCTTGGAAAATCGCAGTGGTCTGATCCTTACCTCGACGGCCTGCTGGATGACTTTCGGATCTACAGCACGGCGCTGTCTCCGGCGGAAGTCGCCGCGACACATAATTTAGGACCGGATCAATTGCTGAGCACAAACAGACCCATGGTTGCCTATTCAACTTTGGCCAACAATTCGACGCTGTCCTGGCCAGTGGCATCAGCAGGTTTCACGCTGCAAACCAGCACCAATCTTGTCCAAGGGAAGTGGCTTGACGCAACTTCCATCCCGCAAATTGTCGATGGTCAGTGGCAAATTACGGTACCGCTTTCCGGAAGCGTCAACTCGACATACTACCGGCTGGTGAAATAATGCGCGCCTCACGACTGCCATGAAAACAAAGCAACTCCTGACCGCATGCCTGGTCATCGGAATTTTTGCCACGCCAATTCTGGCGCAAGGCAATTACCAGAGTTTCGTCGTCTCGACCTATGCGACGCAAGGGACGGTGCAAAGCCTTATGAACGGCAGCCTCGACCCAGCCGAGTCCTGGTCGAATCTGACGCGCAATCTCAAGGTTGACAAAATTTACATTGAGGTCATGCGCAACCATACCCTGGTTAATGAAGCCGGCTTGGATAAACTCAAGAAATTCTTTGAAGGCCAGGGCGTGCAGGTCTGTGGCGGTCTGGCTTTTAGCGTCAGCGAAGCCAATGGCTACCAAGGCTTCGACTATGCCGACCCGGAAAACCGCGAATTCGCGCGGGAGGCCGTGCGAATGGCTGCCCGTCACTTCGATGAAATTCTGCTCGATGACTATTATTTCTTTGACCGCAAGACCGATTCCGACATCCGGGCCAAAGGGCATGAATCATGGACTCAATATCGCCTGGAAACCATGCGCGAAGTGACGAAGAACCTTATTGTGAAGCCCGCGAAAGCCGTCAACCCCAAGTGCAAAGTCATCATTAAAATGGCCAACTGGTATGATCAGTATGCGGGGATGGGCAATGACACGGAAAAAGTGCCGCTCATCGCCGACGGCATGTTCTCCGGTACAGAAAGCCGCCTCTGGGTCGGGCAGGAACAGCATCTTCAACCCTACCTGAGCTACGACATCATGCGCTTCATGGACAACCTCAAGCCCGGCGTCAACAA
>CAYTJG010000395.1:0-4972 GCA_964437865.1 uncultured Bifidobacteriaceae bacterium
TCCTCGCTTAACAATTGGCTTGTCGCGCCGTAGTGTAACGAAGGCGGACCCGCGCCGTCGTTCACCCCGTGAGATAAGCCGCAGAACACGCATGGTCCCATCAAGCGCCGCGATCTTGATTGATTTGACAATCGAATCCACCTCCGCAGCCATCTCATGGGGTAAACCATAAGCTGTCGTCCCCACCCCGTCAACCATCGTGGTCAACCGGTTTAGCGGGTCGTACGCCAGCACGATGGAGGGGCTCACCGGATACACCACGTTGGTCAGGTTCCCCACGGCGTCATACTCTTTTCAGGTGGGCACTCCAGTCTCGATTTGCTGCTTGGAATCATTCCTGTTTCATTCCCATCAACAGGTCACGCCGCTGGCGTTCAGACATCTTTCCGTTCCGCTGCCGCAGGGCCACTCCCAAGCTGGACATCATTCACCTCTGGTTATCTTTCGGTAAAGCCAGGCCCGGGCGTAGGCCCAGTAGCGCTTCGCCGTGGGCTCGGATAGCCCGAGGACTTTTGCCGCCTCGACCAGCGTCAATCCGGCGAAGAAACGGAGTTTTACCAGTTGCGCTTTTTCCGCATCGTGCGCGGCGAGGGCGTCCAGCGCTTCGTGCAGCGCCAAAAGTTGCTCCTCGTCCATCCCGGCGGCCAATTCCAGGCTGTCGAGGTCCAATTCCACACGCTCGGCCTGGCCGCCATGGCGCTGTGCGCTTTTCCGGCGGGCTTGGTCGATCAGGATGCGGCGCATGGCCTCCGCCGCAGCCGCGAAGAAATGCGCGCGGTTTTGCCAAGGCGGCTGGTGGTCACCCCCCAGCCGCAACCAAGCCTCATGCACGAGCGCCGTCGCTTGCAACGTCTGGCCGGGATTCTCTCGCGCCATCTTCCGAGCCGCCAATTGCCGCAATTCCTCGTACACCAGCGGCAACAGTTGGTTGGCAGCTTGCACGTCGCCGGCTTCGGCTCTTTGCCAGAGCGCGGTAAAATCGCCGGCGGACGTGCGTGAGCGGTTTTCTTCCATGCAAATGTCAATCCAGGCGGCCGGCCGTCACGGTGGGGACTTCGTGCCGCCTGCCAGGGCCTTTGACAACCGGCGGCGGAGGACGTTCGCCGACAGTCTGTGTCTGGACGGGGCGGCTTCGTTTCCCCTGGAACCGTTCCTTTACCTCGTAAGCAAAGTTGTCCAAGGCCTCGGCGCTGACCGGGTCACCGTTGAATGGCAGGGTCAGGCACAGGATATCCTCGTCCTCGGCCACGTGATGCCATTGGGCCTCGGCAATCTTGGTGGGCATGCATTCGAGCGGGCCCACGCTGATGACAGCGTCAATCTGGCCATGACGGTATTCGTGGAGCGGCGCGCCCACGGTGAGCACGGCCTCGCCTTGCAGCGCCGCGGCCACATACGGCTCGGCCGCCGTCAGGGCTTCGCCCGGGGTCGGCAACGGCAACCAGCCGAGACTCGGAGCCATCGCCGAGCGCGCGGCCCGTTCAATGCGCCGCTGGATGATCTGGCTGAAGCCATCGAGCCAGCGATTGCGTCCGGCGGTTTGCGTTTGGACGTAGCCGCAATAGTTGAGCCATTCGGTCTTCGGCGCGAGGTGCACGCGCAAGCCGCGGGCTTCGAGCTGCTCGATCAGGAAGTCATTGGCAAAGTCCACGCCGCGCACATAAATTTCCCCGGCCAATTCCACGCACGGGCGCCGGCCCGGTCCACGAATCGCCGCAAAATCAAGTCCGGCCTGGTGCAACAGTGGCCGCAGGCCAAACAGATTGCCACCGAGCACTTCCCACAACGCCGCCGGCAGCGCCAGGTTGCCGCTGGCCGCCGTTTGAATCTGCGCCACCACGGCGGGCTGGTAACGTTCGTAGAGCCGGTTCGCCGCCCCCGACTCCCGTTCCCCCGGGCGCACATCGAGACGCGCCTGCAGCAACAAGTCCGTGGCGGCAATCCCGGCGAACACCAGCGGTTCCGCGCCCGGTGGCAGTTGGTCAAAATAGCCCGTGTCCTTGGGCGACCAAATCCGCACCCGGTCGCGCCAGCCCAACCGCTCCAGCACAATATTGTTCAGCAAATTGTAAACGCCGAACCGGCAGGGACCGTCCGTGCTGGGCATCAAATAGACAAACCGCTCATCCGCCGGGGCGCGTTCCAAACGCTGAATCAACGTGCCGAGCGTCAGCGGCATGGGCAGACATTCCTTGCCCGAAGTGTGGCGGCGCCCGATCCGCAGTGACTCCGCATCCGGCGCCGGCAGGCATTCCGCCTTGAGGCCCAAGCCGCGAAACACCGCCGCCACAGCCTCCGAAGCCGCACCAATGTGCGAGATCAGCAGCGTCTCCGTCTGCCCGACCGCCACCTGCTTCCGGAAATCGCCCAGCTTCAGGCCGCTGAATTGAAGGTCGTTCAAATGGTGCAGCCCGTTGGCTGCCGCCCCACTGTGTCCCCTGCCCCGGTCTTCCTCCACGCAGTGGAGGAAAGCCTCGACGCGCGTGCGCGTGCCGGCGTCGCCGGAATGGCCATCTGTCTCGATCACCGCAAACGGTTTGCCGGCCAGGGCATAGGCGGCGAAATGCAGGTTGAAACTGTCCGGCCCGCAGGAATAATTGCTGCAATAAAGCGCGTACACGCCCTCCGATCGGCGGACTTCATGCGCGGCCCGCAGAATGGTCTGGCCATAGCCCCAGTACATGTCGTTGAAGAGCGGCGCGTCGCCCAGCGGAAAGCAGTCCACGGGAATGCCCATGGCACCCTGTTCCCGCAAGATGGCCGGCACGTTTGAATTGAGCACCTGGTTGTAAATCGTGTAGTTGCGCCCCAGCACCACGACCGGCACCAAATGGTGCGTGCGACAGAACTCCAGCGCACGACGGCCACTCGCCTGGCTGGCGGCATCAAATTCGCGCTGGGCGGCGCAACCGGCTTGCCAGGCGGCCAATTGTCGCCGCCCCTCCAAGCCGAGTTGACGGCCCAACTCCCGGCAACTCGCCCGGAATTCCCGCGAGTCCAAATTACCCCGCCCGAAATCGATGACCGGCGACAACATCCGGGGCCGGTGTGTGCTCCCAGTCCGCCAGCCTGGGGCCACCATTTTGGGCGCGCCTTGGACGATGGGGCAAATCACCGAGCAGCGTTGTCCCTCCTCGCCGGGCAGATTGCGGATCATGGGCACAAACATCCAATCCGCGCCGCTGGCCGCGAGTCTCGCCGCCACGCCGTGAAACAACTGCATGGGCGCGCAAAACGGTGCCTGGGCCGCCTGGATGCCCTGTTTCAATACTTCCGGGCCGGCCTCGGCCACCAGCACCGGGTCGAATCCAGCGTCCGTAAAATAGGCGGCAAAGAACGGAAACAAACCCTTCAACATGAACTCATGGCTCAAGGCAATCCGCGGCCGTCCGTGCCGGCTCTCCGCCGACTGGCAGAGCCGTTGCAAGCGCTCTTCCCGTTCACGGAAGGGGTCGGGTGCCAGGTCGGGCAACTTCCGCTTGCGGGTGCCTTGGTCGTATAAGGCACAGCCACCACCCCAGGTGAAGCTCGCGCGCTGATTGGCCACCAACGTGCGCAAGCGTTCAATGCGACAGTGGTTGCCGGCGCCGCCACAGCCGCGATTTGAACCGCACACGAACGTGTCCTTTTGCTCCACCTTGGCGCCCAGAAAACGGCCCGGTTCGAGCGGTTGCAGTTGCCTCGGGTCCAGTTCGCGCGCTGCCAGCAGGGCAATGCCCAGCGCCCCGATCGTTCCGGGATTGGGCGGCACAATCACTTCGCATCCGGTCTGGCGCGCCACCGCCGCCGCCAGTGCATCCGCCGAAAACGGCATGCCCTGGCAGAAAATGACCTTGCCCAAGGAACGGTTGCCCTTCACCCGGTTCAGATAGTTCTTGATGATGGAATCGTACAGTCCGGAAATGATGGCGGCAGGTTCCTCCCCGGCCGCCACGGCGTCATCAATCACCTCGGCCATGAAAACCGAACAATGCTGGCCCAGCGAGACGCCGTCCGGCGCCGCCAAGCCGGCTTCGCCCAGTTGTCGGACGCCGATAATGCCCGCAAATTTGCCACCCTGCTCCTCAATGAACGAGCCGGTGCCCGCGCTGCACGCCTCATTCATGGCGCAGTCGATGATGCGCCCGTCCACCAGCCGTGTGTATTTGGCGTCCTGGCCGCCAATTTCGAAAATGGTGTCCACCCGCGAATCAAAGTGGAGCGCTCCAGCCGCATGGGCCACGATTTCGTTGACGATGAACACGGCTTCCTTGCCGTAGCAGGAGGTCAGAAGTGAGCCGGTCACCTCGCGCCCGCTGCCCGTGGCACCAAAGGCCACCACCGGATACTTGGCCGCCGACTGTTCCGTAAACCGGAGAAGCAAATCCTGCGCGGCGCCCACCGGATTCCCCAAAGTCTGCCGGTAGGCTTCCCAGACGGTCTCCCGGGTCGTCAGGTCGATCGCCACCGCCTTCGCCCCCGTCGAGCCGATGTCAAAACCCAGCACCAGACGCCGAAACTCGCCGTTGATGTGCGCCCACGGCACCGACGGCAGCCGCCGCACCCGGTGGAGCGAATCGGCCAGGGCCGGCAGCCGTTCCAATTTCAATTTTCGTGGCGGCACCAGCAATTTCTCCGCGGCGGGCACCGCCGTTGGTCGCTCGGCCGCAATCAAGGCGCAGCCCAGCGCCTCCAAACAAAGAACTGATTCGTCGGTCGCCGGCGCGAGCGTCATGCCCTGCCGGGCCAGCATCTCCTGAAACACCCGGCGAATGCGCGGCGACCGGCTCACACCGCCGGTGAGCACGACCCGGGCGGGACTCAGGCCGGGCTTGATGAGTACGAAAATGTTCTCGCAGACCGCGTCGAACAGCCCGGCCAGGATGCGCGCCCGATCTTCACCCCGGTTGGCCAGATGCGTCATGTCCGTCTTGAGAATCACCGGGCAGCGTCCGGATAATGGCGCCGGGTCCGACACCTCCGCGCAGAGTTC
>CAYTJG010000396.1:0-4953 GCA_964437865.1 uncultured Bifidobacteriaceae bacterium
CTCAAGGTCAAGACCAAGGGGCACCGCGATCTGCTCACCGTGGTCGGTTCCCTGCCCTCCGTCAGCGCCGGGGAATGGGTGACGGCGGAAGGCCACTGGGTCCAGGACCGGGAATTCGGGCTTCAGTTCCACGCCGAGCTGCTGAATGCCACCGCCCCCACCACCAAGGAAGGCATCGAAAAGTACCTGGGCAGCGGCATGGTCAAGGGCATCGGGCCGGTTTATGCCAAAAAGCTGGTGGAGAAATTCAGCGAGAAGATTTTCGACGTCATTGAAAACACCTCGGCGCGACTGGAAGACGTCGACGGCATTGGCCCCAAGCGCCGGAGGCGGATCAAGGAGGCATGGGCGGAACAGAAGATCATCCGGCAGATCATGGTGTTCCTGCATAGCAACGGCGTCAGCACCAGCCGGGCGGTGCGGATTTTCAAGACCTATGGCCAGAATGCCATCGAAAAAGTCCGGGACAACCCGTATTCGCTCGCCAAGGACATTCACGGTATCGGCTTCAAGACCGCCGACCAGATCGCGCAGAAAATCGGCATCCCGGTGGACTCCCTTATCCGTGCTTGCGCCGGCCTGAGCCATGTTCTGATGGAAGCGACCGGCCAGGGCCATTGCGCCCTGCCCATGGAACTGCTCCGCGACGAGGCGGGCAAACTACTGCTGGTTGAGGAAAGAATAGTGACCGAGGCGCTGGAACGCACCCTCGCCAACCGGGATTTGGTCAAGGAAATGATAGCCGGACAGGAACTCGTTTTTCTGCCGCGCTTGCAACGGGCCGAGGAAATCATCGCCGCCCGGATCACGAGCCTGGCCAGTCTGCCGTCGGCTTTCCCCGCCATTGATTTTGATAAGGCCGTGGTTTGGTGCCAGGAAAAGACCGGCAAGGAACTCGCGCCCAGCCAGCGCGACGCGCTCAAACTGGCGCTCACCAGCCGGGCGCTCATCATCACCGGCGGTCCCGGCGTCGGCAAAACCACGCTCGTCAATGCCATCCTGAAGATTCTGCGGGCCAAGAAAGTACAGTGCCTGCTTTGCGCCCCCACCGGCAGGGCGGCCAAACGCCTTTCGGAAACAACCGGGGTTGCAGCCAAAACCATTCACCGCCTGCTCGAAGTCCAGCCCGCCGCCGGCAGCTTCGGCCGCAACGAAACCAATCCCCTCGACTGTGATCTTCTGGTGGTGGATGAAACGTCGATGGTCGATGTCTCCCTCATGGCCAACTTGCTCCGCGCGCTGCCACCCCGGGCCAGCCTCCTCCTGGTCGGCGACATTGACCAGTTACCGTCCGTCGGCCCCGGCGTCGTCTTGCGGCATCTGATTGAATCCCAAGTGGTGCCGGTGGTGCGGCTCACCGAGGTTTTCCGGCAGGCGGCCAACAGCCGCATCATCATCAATGCCCACCGGATCAATCAAGGTCTCCTGCCGGAGTTTTCTCCCCCAGGAAAGGAATCGGATTTCTTTTTCGTGGAACGCGAGGAACCGGAGCAGATTGCCGCCACCCTGATGGACATGGTGAAGACCCGGATCCCCGCCAAATTCCGGTTCGACCCCATCCGCGACGTGCAGGTGCTTTGCCCGATGAATCGCGGTTCGCTCGGGGTCCGCGAACTGAACCTCCGGCTGCAAAACGGGCTGAATCCCGCCCGCGCCGACGAGCCGGTGGTGGAAAAATTTGGCTGGCAATTCCGGCCCCGTGACAAGGTGATCCAGACCGAAAACGATTATGACAAGGACGTGTTCAACGGCGACATCGGCCAGATCGTGAAAATTGACCCGGTGGAAAAGGACGTCACCATTCGGTTTGACCAGCGCGAGGTGATTTACGACTACGGCGAACTGGACGAAATCTCGCTGGCTTACGCCATCACCATCCACAAGTCCCAGGGCTCGGAGTTCCCCGTCGTGGTCACCCCGCTCGCCATGCAGCAATACCTGCTCTTACAGCGCAACCTGATTTATACCGGCATCACGCGTGGCAAAAAACTCGTGGTGCTCATCGGCCAGCGCAAGGCTCTGGCCTTGGCCGTAAACAACAACCGGACCGAAAACCGATTTTCCGGCCTGCTTGCCAGATTGACTGCTTAATCGTGTCGCGAAGCCACACAGGAACTTAGCCATGGTTTGCCCCGTCTTAACAGTCACAAAATACTCAGTTCCAAGAAGCCGATGAAAATCCGCTCGATACTCGTTGCTTAAATTTGACCACGTCCTTTTGTCCCTGGTTTGTGTCTTGGGAGCCGATATCTGCTCCGCCCTTCTGCAGGCGTGTTGCTTCGTCGAAAAAATTGCTCTCCGACGCCACCAACAGTTGCTTAATTCCGCGCGGCAAAGCGTGGAAACCCGGATAACTCGACATAATTGAAATCATATTACCTTTCCTCTTCATCTCATTCGACTATCGTATCGTAAAATCGTTCAAAGTCGATTAACTTCCGCTTTTTTTCACCAACCTGGTTCACAAACGCTCCCTCCCAAGCACAAATAATGCCGCCAAAAAAAGCGCCTATTCCTAACTCCGGGCCCGAGACTGGACAATCAACGCGGTGTTCCTCGACTCCGTTTGGGACACTCGTCAAGACAGCGCGGCGGTTAATTAGACAGATTAGGCGCCGTGGAAAAGAACCATGATGCCTGGGCTCTTCTTGGCGGTGTTATTACCCTGCTTTAATTAAATCACAACGCCATAAACTCAACAATGACGGACGTGAAACAAAAGCGTGACAATCCCAAGACGTTTTATTTAAAGAGGGCGCAAAACATAACATTCCCCTTGACCACCGCCATGGCCGAAGTGCTGGTTGCTTTCCATGGCGTGTGAATATCCTGGAGACAATTTAGCCTGGAGAATGCCGCAGCCAAGGGAGAGCGGATTACCCAGCCGGAATTGAAACGGCACAAGTGTCAAGAATCGCCCGGCCCTCAATTCCCCAAGAGCAATTGCAGCCGATAAAAGCGCGGGCCGGCCGTCATGGGGCGGGGATCGTCATACTCAAAACAACCGTTCGTGGGAACGGCAAAATTGGTGATCGTGGACCAGTTCAAAAGATTTGACGATGCCTGAATCAGGAAGGCCTGACCCAGTTCGAGACCGGTCATTTGCAGCCAACAGTTGGTCCCCGCCGCCACGACAGCCGCGTCAAATCGGGGATATTGAAATTCAAAGGCCCCGATATCCACGCCCGGTCCCTGGGGCCGGTGGACGCCGCGTTGGTCGGTGCCCGGGGCGCCCACGGCCGAGCCGGCATTGAGGGCCGGGCTGTTCGGTGAAAATGCCATCGTGGCCGTCGGCCCGCCATTGTCGGCGGGCGATGCCAGCATGGGGTCGATTTCATTTCTGCTGCCGGGAGCGGTAAAACCGCAACTGCCGTCCGAACTCAGATTATAACCGCCGTCGATGACCCGGCCACCGCAGTTGCCCGAGCTGCCTCCCAGCAGGGTGTTTACCAAATAACAGCAGCTGGCGTAGATTCCGCCGATAGAGCCGAAGCCGGGCGCCCCGGCAGACCCTGGTGATCCGGACGTTCCTCCTGGCTGAAGGTGTCCGCCAGCCCCGCCCGCAGTGCCGGCCGCGCCGTTGATACCAATATTGGAAGCCAGCGTGCAATTGGTCAAAAAAACCGGGCCGCCGCCGGCGATGACCCCGTAGCCGCTGTTGCCGTTGCCGCCGTTGCCACCGTTGCCGCCGGCCAGTTCTCCCGTGCCCCCAGCGCCACCGCTGCCCCCGCCACCACCGCCGACGGCGTTGGCGACAAAGGTCGAATTTATAATCGTGGCCGTGCCCACATTGTCAAGGCAGCCGAAGCCCTGACCGCCGTTGCCGCCCGCCACCCCATCAGCCGCGCCACGACCCATGGGAATGCCCGGGGCGCCGGGACCGCCGTTTCCACCCAGAGTGCTGTTCCCCGCCAGCGTGCACGCTTCCAGCCACAGGTTGCCTTGGTTGCAAATCGCACCGCCGTAGCCGTTGCCCCCATTGGTTCCCACGTAGCCCGTCCATCCCCCCATTCCGCCGGCGGCACGGTTGCTGGCCAAGGTCGTCCGTTGCACCCCTAGCGTGCCGACGTTATAAATGGCTCCGCCGGCGGCATCCATGCCGGCCCCAAAACCGGAACCTCCCACCGCTTGGTTGTTGGTCACCAGGCAAAGTTCGAGCACCATTGTGCCTTGGTTGAAGATGCCGCCGCCCTCAGACCAGGCCGAATTGTTGACGAAAACACAATTCGTTGCGTAAACCGACCCGTTACAGTTCAGCAGGCCGGCGCCGATTGCGGCAGCGCCATCGGCGATCGTCAAATGAACCAGAGCCAGTCGGGTGCTGCCGCGCACAGAGATGACCTGGACCTGGTTGCTCCCGCTGAGGATGACCTGGTGGCCGGTTCCATCGATGAGCGTGTCTGTCGCGTTAGTCAGCGGGCTCGTGAGGGTGATGGTTCCATTGCAGGCGAGCGTGACGGTGCCGCCGCCGGCCATCGCCGCGATTAAATTGGCTTGGCTGCAATTGGTGACGGTGCCGGCGGCCTGGGATGACGCGGGCACGAAGGCGAGGCCGCCGGCGATGAGCCAGACCAACCACGCCGACCGAGTAAAAACTGGGGTCCCTGCGCTCCCACCCCGAAAATCGAGTGGTGCCATAAAACACCTCTGAACTAAATCCGCTTTTATCACATCATGCGGTTGTTTTCAATAGCGAGTCGTAATGTTTCAGTCGTGCTAACCTTGCCCATTAGTATATAGACCAGGCCCGTCCCAGCCGTTGGGCAGGCCGGGCGGCCCGGTGGTGGCGCGGTCCATTCCCGGTGAAATTTGCCTGCCGCTCCCCCGACCGGCGTTCAGGTAAGGCGGACGGTAAAACGCAGAAAATCACACAAAAACACAGATAAGCACGATAAGCACGAATTTCATGCCATGCCGGCAAAGCTGGTTTGGATCGCGGCCGACCAAGGTCCC
>CAYTJG010000397.1:0-4902 GCA_964437865.1 uncultured Bifidobacteriaceae bacterium
GGTCCGCGCCC
Source organism: uncultured Bifidobacteriaceae bacterium (assembly GCA_964437865.1). Classification (GTDB taxonomy): domain Bacteria; phylum Verrucomicrobiota; class Verrucomicrobiia; order Limisphaerales; family UBA11358; genus UBA11358. Next base: position 12 of record CAYTJG010000397.1, read on the forward strand.
GTCCCGGGCGCTGAGGTGTGATTTCGAGCTGGCCGTGGCCCAATCGAAGGCTTCGAAACGAACGGCCGCGGACCCCGGCGACCCTCGAACAGTGCGGCTGGGATGTGCCACAAAAATATTTTTGGAATCAAGAATTGCTTGATGGTTGAATTTCAACAACTTTCAAAATCAGCCAAAAATCATCCATGAAAGTTGGCTGGGAATTTGCTTGTAAAGGCTCTGGCGTAATGGAATTGATAGCGCCCGAAGTCTGATGCCTAGAGATCTCGAAACCGCCTACGGTGCGAGCCGGCACATCGCCCGCTGGCAGAAAGCCCAACAACATCTGGTCAAAGGCCGTCCGGAACTGGCCTTGAATATTTACCAGGAGTTGTTGGGAGAATTTCCTGATACCGCCCGGCTGTGGTTTGAGCTGGGATTTGCTGCCGGTCGGGAACTGAACTTCGCCCTGGCGGACGACGCGGGGCAGCACGCGGTGGCCCTGGCCCAGGGCAATGTCACCCTCCTGGTGCTGCTGGGGCAGCAATATCACTGGTTGCGCCGACCGGAGCGGGCCCGGGCCTGTTTTGAACAGGCGGTGCTGGCCAATCCCGCTTCCGTGCATGCGCAATTGAGCCTGGCGGATTGGTATCAGCGGGAGCGCCGGCTGGACGACGCCTGGCAATGCGTGCAGGCTGGCCTGACCCTCGAACCGGAGAACCCCCAGGTCTGGTGCAGCCAAGCCCTCCTGCTGCACCGACAGGGCGATAATGCCGCGGCGGAGACCGTGTTGCGGGATTTGATCAAGCGGGACGGGCTGGACGCCAACGTGAGTTATACCAGCCGCCAGCAACTGGCGGTGGTGCTGGATCAGGAAGGGCGCTACCACGAGGCAATCCATTGGCTGGCCGAGGCCAAGGCCGTGCTGCGCCGAGCCGCCGACGTGGCCCGGATGGAACAGGACTACGACCGCTCGGTGCGCTCCCGTCGCGAATGGCTGGCTGCGCTCACACCGGAGATCGTCCGGCGCTGGCGTCAAGAGGCGCCGGCTTCCCCCAATCCGCATGCCCTGGCCTTTCTGGGTGGGCATCCGCGTACGGGCACCACCTTACTGGAACAGGTGTTGGGGGCGCATCCGGCCGTGGCGGCGTTTGACGAACCCATGGCGTTTCCCGATGAGGTGGCCGACCGCTTGGCTCCCCTCAGCGCGCCGGCGGCCCTTACACTGCAAGCCTTGGACGGGCTCACGGTGCCGCAGCGCGGGCATCTCCGGCAGCGTTATTTCAAGAGCCTTTTGCGGGAGCCTCTCCAAAACCGGGAGCGGCGGGTGTTGCTGGATAAAAATCCCTCGCCCACGGCTTGGCTGCCCGTCTGGCTGCGTCTATTCCCGGAACTTAAGGTGATCATTGCCCTGCGCGATCCCCGGGACGTGCTCGTCAGTTGCTATTTCCAGAACCTGCCATTGAACGCCACCAACGCCAATTTCCTCAGCCTGGAACGCACCGCCCGGCATTACGCCGATCTGATGGATGTGTGGTTGCGTCTGCGGGAGCTGGGCGGTTTTGACTGGCTGGAGACCCGGTATGAGGACGTGGTGGCCAATCTGGCTGGTGAAGGGCGCCGGGTGACCGAGTTTTTGGGGCTGGCGTGGTATCCGGAACAGGAGGAATTCCCCGCCGCCAACCGGAACAAGTTTATTTTCTCGCCGAATTATGCCGACGCGGCCCGGCCGGTTTACCAGCGCGCCGTGGGTCGCTGGAAGAATTACGCGGCAGCCCTCGCCCCGATGCAGGCCCAACTGGCGCCCTATTGCCGGGCGTTGGGCTACGACAAATAAAAACGGGCCGGCATGCACACAGTTAATTTCTGTTGCCGACCCGTTAAACCGTCTTTCAAACAGGAAAAACGGAGTGCCCGTTCTCATGGGCCAATAAAAACCTAGCCCAAACCATGCCAGCCGCAAGTGGTTTTTGAAAATTCTTTTGCCCGCCCCTGTCGCGGCTTATGCTCACTCCAGCTTGAATCGGCGAATCCAATTTCTGGTCATTGGCCTGGCGGCCGCGTTGTTTTTGGGACGGTCCGCCGCGGCCGATTCGCCCTTCACCGTGGACGTGTGGAGCACCACCGATGGCGACCGGCTGCCGGAGAATGTCGTCATTGCGCTGACCCAGACCCGGGATGGATACCTGTGGGTGGGTACCCAAAACGGTCTGGCTCGGTTCGACGGCAACCTCTTCACCCCGTTTAACGTCAACAACACCCCTGGACTGCCGGACAACAAGATCGTTTTTCTTTATGAGGACAGCCGCACCAATTTCTGGGTGAGCACGCGCGGTGACCTGTGCCTCATCCAAAATGGAGTATTGAAGAGCGTTTTCAATTTGAGCGCTTCCCGGGGCAAGATTACCGCCGCGTATGAGACCCCGGATCACGCCCTCTGGTTTGCCACCGACGGCGGCGATGCTTTTGTCTGGCTCGAGGGCCGTTTGGACCATGTCGAGGGGCAGCAAAACGGTGCTTGGGCTTTCCTCCAAGCGCTGGCCCTGCATCACCTTCTGCCGCTGCCGGATGGTTCGAGTGCGAAGACCTTACCGGAGCCGTGGACCAACGCCGTGCCCACCGCGGTCTGCACGGACGACGCCGGCAACCTGATCGTGGGGACCCGTGGGGAGGGTATTTTCTGGTTTGATGCCGCCGGTCATCCGGAACGGATTACCACCGAGAGCGGTCTTTCAGCCAATTACGTCCTCTCGCTCTTTTTCGACTCCGAAAAGAACTTGTGGGTGGGCACTGATGGCGGCGGGCTTGACCGGGTGCGGAAGCGGATAATTACAACACCGGCGGCGTTATCCAGCGGGGTGGCCCAAGCTGTGGCCGAGGACGCGCAAGGCGGACTCTGGACGGCGTTCAACCTGAGCGGCGTCACCTATTGGCAGAACAACCTCCAGCAGCACTTTGACATTCTGCCGAATAACAGCGCCTGGTCGGTGCTGGTGGACCCGCAGCAGAACGTCTGGGTGGGCACCTATCGCTCGGGACTGTTCCGCTTCGACCATGGCGGGTTCCAACCGGTTCGCGAGGTGCCGCCCGACCGGTGGATACTATCCCTCGGGCAGACGCGCGAAGGGCTGGTCCTGGCAGGGAGCGATAACGAGTTATTCGTCTTCGACGGACAGCGGTGGTCTGTCTTGGCGGGCCTGCCGCGCAACCCGGTGCGGGCCCTGGCGCAGGACACCAACGGCACCGTCTGGATTGGCACGGAAACCGAGGGCCTATACCAGTGGCGAGAAGGCAGGGTTTCGCGGGTGGAGGATGCGCCCATGCAAGACATTTCCGTCTTGCTGGTGTCCACCAATGGCGGGCTTTGGCTGGGCAGTTTTGGTCACGGGTTGGCCTGGCGCAGTCCGGCCGGCGTCTGGAAATCGTTTTCGAGCACGCGCAACGGCCTGGCCAACGATGACATCGGATCGCTGGCGGAGGACGAGGCCGGCAACTTGTGGATCGGCTCCTACGAGGGGCTCGTACGCGTGGAACAGGGGTCCTTTTCGAATGTCATGGCCCACGCCGCCCAGACGCTGGTCTGCCGCACCTTCCTCACCCGGGAGTGTTCCACCGGCGCCCAGCCGGCCGCCCTGCGCGCCCACGACGGCCGTCTGTGGTTTCCCACGATCACCGGCCTTATTTCGGTGAACCCGGCCGATTTGCAGCCGAACACCAATCCGCCGCCGGTGGTGGTGGAGTCCGTTCTGGTGGACGGGGTGGAACTGAAGACCAACTTTCTGGGTTCGAGTTGGAGCGGTACGGTGCGGCTGACCCCGGCGGACGAGCAATTGGAAATTCACTTTGCCAGCCTGAATTTTTCCGCCCCAAAAGGTGTGCAGTTTGGCGCCCGTTTCCGCTACCGGCTGGAGGAAGCGGCGGCCCTCGGGGCCGGCGGCAACTGGACGGACGTGGGCACGGAGCGGGTGGCGCACATGCAGAAACTGGCGCCCAACCACTACACCTTCACCGTGGAGGCCTGCAACGAGGACGGCGTATGGAATGAGACTGGCGCGCAGGTGGCCATCGTGGTGGAGCCGCCGTACTGGCGCAAACCCTGGTTCATCGCCGTGAGCGTGCTCGTCCTGCTCGGGGCGGTGGCCGGTACCATCTATTTGATTTCCACGGCCCGGTTGCGCCGCGAATTGCGCCTGGCCCAGCAGAAGGAAATGCTCGAATACGAGCGCGCCCGCATCGCCCGCGACCTGCACGACCAACTGGGCGCCAATCTCACGCAGATCACGCTGCTGGGCGAAATGGCCGAGGCCGACAAGGACCAGCCCGGCGAGATTGAGGAGCACGCGCAGCAGATTTGCGCCACGGCGCGCGAAACCACCCGGTCGCTCGATGAAATCGTCTGGGCGGTGAACCCTTCCAACGATACGCTCGAAGGGCTGGTCAATTACGCCTGCAAGTACGCGCAGGATTATTTTGCGATGGCCAACGTGAGTTACCGCGCCGAACTGCCGCCCGGCCTGCCGCCGATTCCCATCTTGCCCGAGGTGCGGCACAATGTGTTCCTGGCCTTCAAGGAAGCGGTGAACAACGTGGTTAAGCATGCCCGTGCCCGCGAGGCGCACGTGAAATTGCAGCTCGAACCGAAACAGTTCACCTTGATCGTTTCCGATAACGGCCGGGGCGTGGGTGATCTATCCGGAAAAAAGCTGCGCAATGGCCTGAAAAACATGCGCCGCCGCCTGGCCGATGTGCATGGCCGGTTTGATATTGGCCCCGGTCCGCAAGGCGGCACGGTGGTGACCTTGACCGTGCCCATCAGCGGCCCGGCCTCGTGAGCGCCAACGGCGCGTTTTTATACCAGCCTGGGCCAGCGGCCGAATGGCGCTTAGATAAGGCATAAAACTCTCGCGTATAA
>CAYTJG010000398.1:0-4898 GCA_964437865.1 uncultured Bifidobacteriaceae bacterium
GTCGAAAAGACCGCCCCCCAACCGTTGCCGTACTGCATTACCGCGAGCGTGGGTGGCGGCACCGACGAAAGTGATCACACGTTCTTTGAACGCGGCGTGTGGGACCGCCTCAGCTCCGGCTCCGACTATTTCCCGGGCGTGCCGCCCCACGGCACCGTCTTCACTGATCAAAGTGATGCCAACCGGACGTACCAGATGGCGGCCGATTACACGGTCAACAACGGTCTGTTGGTTGATTCCACGGTCACCAGCGGCACGCTCACGCTGGGCACCCCGACCACGGCCGCGAACCTTGCGTTTCTCTGCACGGGCGGCAACAGTGGCTGCACTGTGAGTTACACCGTCAACCACCAGGATGGGGTCACGGTTGATACCGGCAGCTTCAATCCCGGCGACTGGTTTGGTGGCGCGAATCCGGCCTGGTATTGTGGCGGCCGTATCGGCACCCCCAATGGTGGTTACGACTCCATCGCCACCAACGGCTCGCCGACGACGGGTGCGGTGGGCTCAAACCCCCGCATTTATTCCAAGGTTATCGCCGTTTCCTCGGGCAGCCCGGTGACCAGTATTGCCTTCACCTACGTTTCGGGCGGCGGGCACGATTGTTTCTTTGCCGTCAGCTACAACACGTCCGGCAGCACCTACACCCCGGTGGCCATTTCCGGCTTCAACGAAATATTGCTGGATCCATTTACCTTTCCGCTGACCGCCACGATGGACCAGGGCACCAATACCGCCAACACTGGGAATGGCAACAACACTTGGTTTGAGCAGGGCTACGATACCAACGCGCCCACTGCTGGTCTGCCGCCATCTGGCTCCACTTTCAACAGCGTTTCCCAGCCCACCCACCATTACCAAATGGGCAATTACTCCCAGAACAACGCCGCCCTGATCGACACCAACCATCAGTTGGCCAATATTACTCCGGCTTCGCCGGCCAATTGCTACGCGTTCGCGTTTTTGACCGCTGGTGGCAACGTGGGCAGCACCCCCATGCAAAACATTGCCATTTTGCAGCACGCCGACGGGGTTCAAGAAACGAACCTTTTTTACGGTTATGACTGGTTCAACACCAGCACGCCGGGAGCGCTGGCTTACAAGGCAAATGGCCGGGTGCAGATGTACGATCGTACGGTCAACAACGTCAACAATGGTTTCCCGTACCTCTTCGAGAGCTACTTCCTGCTGGCCGACAACACCAGCCCGGTCACCAATATCGTGGTGCAATACAAGTCCGCCAGTTCGGTCAGTGCCACCACCTACGTCATGGCCATCAGCGCTTCCACGACCCCGGTGCCGCCGGTCATCACCTCCGGACCGACGCCCGCTGAGCAGGCTTGGTACACGAACCAAGCGGCCACGTTTGCCACCACGGTGGTCGGCAGCGCGCCGTTAACGAACAGTTGGTTGGTGGAACGTGGTGGCGTCTATGTTCCGCTCACGGATGGCGTGGATGCCAATGGCTCAACCATTACCGGCTCCGCCACCGCCACGCTCACCATTTCGGGCATCGCCTTGGCTGATGCCACGAACTATGAATTCATCGCCGCCAACGCGGCCGGCAGTGTGACCAGCAGCCCCGCCAGTTTGTATCTCAAGGGCCGGGCCGGCGTCGTGCCGATTGGTCATTGGAACAACATCGCTAACGAAACCTTCGGTCTCGCGAATTCAACCAATATTTTCGCCAACGACGGCGTGACCACGGCCACCCTCAGCCTTAGCGACGGGGGCTCGACGCACGGTTATAGCAGCGGCCTGACCGGCGACGGCGCCAATTACTCCTTGTTGGATGGCTTCATGGATGCCAACGCCGGCAACTCTGGCGATGCGTTCACCACCATTGCCGGTCTTACGGATGCGGCCTACGATGTTTACCTTTACACGCTGGCGGACAACTCCCGCCCCGGCAGCGCGACCGACGGGTTGCCCAATTATGCCGTGAACGGCACCACGTATTATGCTCCGATTCTTGGCGCTTCGGGCAATTCAACTTACGACCTCACGGGCGTCGCGGTTGGCGGCAATGGCTTCAACGGCTTTGTGCCGGCAACCACCTACACCGCCAATGATTTTAATCAGGATATTCCGGTGGCAAGCTTCGGAAATTACCTCAAGCTCCCGGCCGTTTCGGCGTCGGGCGGTCAAATCACGGTCGAATCTGAGATCGATACCACCAGCTTCCGTTCGCCGCTCAATGGCATCGAATTGGTCAGCACCACCAGTGGGAAGGCTTTCGGGATTCACTTCCTCGGCAACACGTCCGATGACATCGCCCCGCTATCCATCACCCTGCCCATGGTCGACTCCCAAGTTCCGGCGGGCAATACCACGCTCGATATCTTTACCAACAAGGTCGTCACGACGACTTACTCCGTGACCATTGACCCATTGAGCACCACGCCCCTGTCGTACCAATGGTTCTATTCAGGGACCCTCATTCCCAATGCGACCAATTCGTCGTACGCAACCATCGATACCAACGGCGCGGTCTATACTTGTGTCATCACCAATGTCGCCGGCTCGGTGACCAGCGCCCCGGTAACGGTCGCCATGGTCAACCGACCCGCTCTTAGCGCTTATGGCTCGGCCATCCTCGCCCTCAATCCAGTCGCTTATTGGCCCTTGACTGAGACCAACGGGAATGTCGCGTTTGATTATGCCAGCACCAATGACGGCACTTACATGGGCAGTTACACCTTGGGCAATCCCGGTCTGCCCGACACCGCGGGCGTGGGCGCCAATGTTTCCGCGGGCTTTGACGGCTCAACCGCCTATGTGGATATTCCGGTGCATAATCTGAATATCACCGGCCCCATTACGGTTATCGCCTGGTGCCAGACCCCCTCGGGTGGAGAACCCGGGTTTGCCACGGTGGTGGGACATTCGGACAGCAGCTACCGCCTGTCGGTTGTCAACTCGGCGAGCAACCCGCGCTTTGCCGACTCTGGACCGGATGTTGTTGGCAACGATTCGGTTGGTGACGCCAATTGGCATCAATTGGTCGGCGTGTACAATGGCACCAATCAGTATCTCTATGTGGATGGGCAGCTTCAGGGCAGCCCGGCGGCCAGTACGCCTTCCGGAAGCACCGACAATGTCCAAATCGGCCAGGCTCCTGATTATGCTGGAGCGCGTAACTTCAAGGGGAATATCGCCCAAGTGGCCATTCTCAACCAGGCGCTGAGCGGGTCGGAAGTGGCGTCGGTGTTCAACGCGATTGGTACGCCGCCCACCGTTACGGTGGCACCGGCCAATCCTTCGATCTATGCGGGCGCCAGCCAGACGCTGACGGCCCAATTGACCGGTTCGGGCCCCTTCCATCTGCAATGGTACCAGATTACCACCGCCAACGCCTCGAACAACATCGCGGGCGCGACCAATGCCACCTACACCATAGCGAACGCGCAGCTTGCGTTGAACGGCTATCAGTACGGGGTCATTGCCTCCAGTGCATATGGCATCGCCACGGCCGCGGTCACGCTGACAGTTCAGAGCGGACCGGCCTTCCAGGTTGCCGACATCTCGCCGCTTACGGGTGAGGCTTATGTCGGAGCCCCGGTGACTTATTCCGCAGGCGCTGGTGGCACCGCGCCGATCTATTACCAATGGCTGGTGGATGGCCTCCCGGTTGCGGGCGCCACCAACGCCAGCTTTACCGCCCCGGCCCAGTGTGGAACCCACACGGTCCAGGTCACCTATACCAACGCGGAGAGCGCCGGTTTGGCCGTCGTGAGCTCGCAGGCCAGCCTGCAGGGTGACGCCAGTCCCACCAACATCACGTTCAACACGGACGGCACCGGCTGGACGGCGAACGGTAACACGGCGTATATCGCGAACGGCCTGCTGACGTTGACCGATGGTAATGGTAACGAGGACTCTTCCGCCTTTTATGACATTCCGCAGTATGTGGGAAGTTTTAGTGCTTCCTTTATCTACACGGGGAACGGGTCAGCCGACGGCGCTGCCTTCATCATCCAGAACTATTCCTCCGGCGCCTCCAGTTTGGGCGGCGGCGGCGGTGGCCTGGGGTATTTCAACATTAGCAACAGCATCGCCTTTGAGATCAACCTGTATTCAGGCAATGGCGAAGTCCCGGGCGTCACGGCGGGCACGAATGGAAATACCTTCACGGCCGGTGGCGGGTCTCAATACACCTCGGTCAGCCCGATTAGTTTGGGCGGTGGGGATCCCATTCAGGTGCACCTGAACTTTGCCGGTGGCGTTCTGTCGGTCTCGCTGCTGGACACCGAGACGTCGGCTACGTTTGCCACAAATTATGTGTTTGGTTCGCTGGTGCCCATCCTGAACGGCAGCAGCCTCGGCTACGTGGGATTCGGTGGTGGCGATGGAGGCGCAACCTCCACGCAAACGATCACGAACTTCGTGTTCCAATCAGTCATCGCGCCCTTGGCGCTGTCGGCTTCGTCGGTGGCGAATGATTCGGTCCGGCTTTCGTGGTCGAACGCCGATCCTAACTATCAGTTGCAAACGTCCGCCACCCTGGAGAATCCAACTTGGGTGGCCGGGCCAACGGCCACGGTCACAAATGGTGTCGCCAGTGTCACGGTGAATACCGCCGGCACTGCGTCCCATTTCTATCGGTTGGTGCACACGGCCTGCCAGTAACTCTGCGCTTGGCCGCTTCCGCGCGCAGGGCGGTCGTGGCTGTCGGCCAGGCGAATCAGCATCACCCGCCCGGGGAAGTCTTCCCCGGGCGGGCCTTTTATTGGTGTCAGAATGAAGCTGGCGCCTGGTGGGCCAGCAGATCGGCTGGGGTCGTGGTGCCAAACCACGCGGGGCGCACTCGTCATTCACCGCCGCGGGAGAGCCTTGGGATGGAGCATTTTGCTTTCAGCTTTATCCCCGCCCACCCGGGCCACCCGCGCCGAAATCGG
>CAYTJG010000399.1:0-4889 GCA_964437865.1 uncultured Bifidobacteriaceae bacterium
GATTTTTTGCCCGGGTCGCTCGCCGCCCGCCAGCAGCCCACCAGAGGAAAACTCAACCACCCGCTGGTTGGCAATATCTGCGCTGGGCCACAGCGGCCGAGGACCGGGCGCTCCAGGGCGCTGGCGCGACAACACGGCGCATAGTAAACGCGCCAGCGTCGTGGAGTGCGGTGGCCCTCCACCCTTGGCACACCTCCCCACTTGCCAACTCAAGCGACCATGGTTTGTTTCCTCGTTCCGTATCGTTGCGCGAGCCTTAAGACGTTCGACAATAGCTGCGCCCGGGGAAAATCCATTTACCCGCTGGTTAGCAAGATTTGCCTTGGGCCAAAGCTCCAGAGGACTGGAGCACTCCACGACGCTGGCGCGCTGGCCGGGCACCTTGCGAACGCGAAGCGCCTGGAAATTGCCATACCCGCGCTTCCCAAGCGCGTAGCCAACAATTCTCATCTCGCTTCGGCCTCAATTCAATTCTTATGTGGCGTGGCGGCCAAAGCGGTGCGAATGGCGGCCATGGCCTGTTTGGTTGGTTCCGCCCCGTGCAACCCCATGGTCCGGGGCTTCAACAGCTCCTTGCGCGCCTTCAGCAAGCATTGCCGCTGCGTCACCGCGTCAAATTGCCGCAGGCCGTGGAGAAAAATGTCGACATCCAGCGTCTCCAGCAGCGTTTCGGTCAAATCAGTTGTTGTGCCATTCATATTTTTGTCGTCTTTCATCGTTCCGCTCCCGACGGGACTCTATCCCTCCGTAAAGCCGAACCATATTTTGCCACCATGGTAGATGGAGTGGTTGGACATCCGCTGTCCTACGGTCTTATAAGGACCACCGATTGAGCTCAGCTGGAAATCACGGGCATGAAATGACCATCGCCTGCCACTCTCCAATCGGGCGGCATGCGGCAATACCGGAATTGCGCCCTTTCGTGGCGAGACGATGCTGCCATGTGATGCCCCGTTCAGAATCGCGTCGCAGCGCCCAAGGACGGGCGCGCGCCGTCTCCCAATCCGGCCGAGCAATGCTCGGCGCCCCGGGTGGGCGGCCCATCAAGCCAAAACCGGCGGCCGGGCCTGATCAGCCCAACCGCCGGCACATCTTCAACCGGGCCTGGCGTTACTTCACGGCGGCGCCGGCAATGCTCAGCGTGAGGTTGATGGTCGGCGAGACCTTGTCCTCGTAATTGCCTTTTTGAATATCAAACTCCTCGCGATTGAGGTTGAAGTTCGCGCGGATCACCAGCAGGTCGCCCTTCAGGCTCGGCACCCGGGCGCTCAGCTTGTCTTTGAGATACGTCAGCTTCACCGGCACGGTGATGTCCTTGGCCACCCCGTGCAGCGTAAACGTGCCGGTGACATCCGCAGTGGTCACGTTGTCATCGGTTTTCACATTCGCCAACGACTTCACCTCAAAGGTGATCTCCGGATACTTCGCCACGTCCAACCAGTTCGCGCTGTGCAGATGTTCCTTTTGCATTGGGTTCGGCACGGTCAGCGACTCGGCGGTCACCACGATCTTGCCCGTCGTGGCCGACGGATTTTCCGGGTCAAACGCCACCGTGCCGCTGATGCCGTTGGCGCTGCCGTTGACCGATTCCAGCGGGGCATCCAGGCTAAAGACGGCGTTGTTAACACCCTTGGGGTCCTTGAAATCAAAGGATTCCGGTGCGGCATAAACCGCCGAGGCCAGGGTGAGGAGGGGAATGATTTGTGTCAGTTTCATAATGTTGTTGTTATAGATGGTTGTTGGTTAATGTTCGGAAATAGTTGCTGGTTAGTTGTTGGGGGCACGGTTCGGGGTTGGTTGCGGCCGGCGAAAGAACAGCGATGCTCCCGCCAGCACGGCGGCGCCGGCCAGCGCCACGCCCAAAAAATCCACGCCCGGCAGGAATTTCTTCGCGTACGTGATGCCTTCAATGCCAGTGACCGGATCAAGTGTCTTGATGGCCACGCTCGTCTTGGTCCAGCCCCGGTTGGCGCCGGTGACCAGCCAGGTGGCGGCCGCCGCAACGACAATGATCAATGCCAATATTTGCAGTATGCGTTTCATGATTATTCAGTTGTTTGATTCTCAAATGTTTGATTCTCAATTCGCGGTGGCCAGCGAATCGTTCGCCGCAGCGGGTACAGTTTCGTCCGCATGCGCGCCGGCTTCTTCCAACAGTGCGCCCAGGTCCAGCGGCAGCGTGACCATGGCCAGCTCGCCGTCCGCGCCGCGCGGCCATTGCTCCATGGGTTTGTCCCAATAAAGCTCCACGCCGTTGCCGTCCGGATCGCGCAGGTACAGGGCTTCGCTCACGCCGTGATCGGCGGCGCCTTCGAGCGGCACGCCGGCCGCCAGTAACCGGCGCAGGACTCGGCCCAATTCGGCGCGCGTGGGAAAGAGAATCGCCACGTGATACAGCCCGGTGGTGCCCGGCGCCGGCGGCCGGCCGCCCGCACTCTCCCAGGTGTTGAGCCCGATGTGATGGTGATAGCCGCCGGCGGAGAGAAACGCCGCCGAGCGCCCATACCGTTGCACCAGGTCGAAACCCAGCACGTCCCGGTAAAACGCAATGGACCGCTCCAAATCGGCCGCTTTCAGATGCACGTGACCAATCCGCACCCGCGGATCCAGTTTGGTTGGGTTTTGATTCGATTTCATAATTGTTTAAAGAAATTAGGCGGGTGGCGGTTTTGAGCCGCCACCCACCGCGCTGGTTTCAGTTCAAGTCAAACAACAGCACTTGCGATGGTTTGGTGGCGTTAAGTTCCAAGCCGCTCTCCTCGTTCAGCCCGGCAGCGTCGCCGCCGCTAAGCTGCTTGCCATTAAGCTCCACCTCGCCTTCGGCCACATGCACCCAGGCGTGGCGCTTGGCGGCCAGCGCATGCTTCACCCGCTGGCCGGGCTCCAAGCGGGCCAGCAACACATCGGCGTCCTGGTGAATTTCCATGGAATTGTCCCGACCGGTCTTGCTGGCCACCAAGTACAGCTTGCCGGTGCCAGCCTGGGCCAGATTCCTTTCAGCGTACCGCGGTTTCACGCTCTTCGTGTCGGGCTGGATCCAGATTTGCAGCAGCCGCGTGGCTTCGGAGGGCGAGGGATTAAACTCGCTGTGCTCCACGCCGGTCCCGGCGGCCATGTACTGGAACTCGCCGGCCTTGATCACCCGGCCGTTACCCATGGAGTCACGGTGCTGCAACGCGCCGCCCAACACATAGCTGATAATCTCCATGTCCCGGTGGGGATGCGTGCCGAAGCCCATGCCCGGCATGATCAGGTCATCATTGATCACCCGCAGGCTGCGGAAGCCCATCCACTTCGGATCGTAATAATCCGCAAAGCTGAAGGTGTGGTAACTATCCAGCCAGCCGTGTCCGGCGTGGCCCCGCTCATTCGATTTGCGTATAATCATCATGAGAAGACTATGCGCGCGGTCCGCGGTTTTGAGAAATACCATGTTTCTTGCCTGAGTATAACTATTAGGCATACTGGACAGCATGGAACTGCGCCATCTCCGCTATTTCGTGGCGGCGGCTGAGGAGGAAAACGTTTCCCGCGCCGCGCTCAAGCTGCACGTCTCGCAACCGGGCGTCAGCCGGCAGATCCGCGACCTCGAGGAGGAGATCGGCCTGCAATTGTTCGAGCGCAGCGCCCAATCGCTGCGACTGACCCAGGCGGGCGCCGTCTTTCTGACCGAAGCCCGCGCGGTGCTCCGGCGCGCCGACGAAGCCGTGGCCAAGGCCCAGGCTGCCGCCGGCGCTGTGGCCGGCGAAATCAACATCGGCTACGCTCCCTCGCTGACCGTCCAAATCCTGCCGCCTGCCTTGCGCAAATTTCACGAGCAATTTCCCCAGGTGCGCGCCGCGCTGCATGATCTGGCCACCGAGGAGATGCTGGCGCGCCTCTGCGCCGGCCGGTTGCAGGTGGCATTGACGGTGCGCCCGTCGGCCAAGCTGCTGCGCGGACTGCATTTCGAGGAACTGGCCCGCTACGCCATGCGCGTAGCGGTGTCGCCCAAGCATGACCTGGCCTCGGCCGCCACCGTGGGCCTGGCCCAAATCGTCCGCGAACCGCTCGTGGCCTACAGCCGGCAGGATTACCCGGAGTATCACACCATGATCGAAAAGCTATTTGCCCCGGTCGGCCGTAAACCGCGCATTGAGGGCGAACATGACAGCGTGACGAGCCTGATCGCCGCCGTGGAGTCCGGGCACGGATTTGCGTTGGTGCCGGAATGCCTTGAGTGCATGGTGGGCACGCGGTTGAAGCTGATTCCGCTACAGCCAGCCCTGCCGCCGCTGGTGGTCGGCGCCATCTGGCAAACCGACGGCCCGTCGGGCTGGGTAAAGGCTTTCATCGCCGCCGCCAAAACCGGAGCCGCCGGCGACCGTCCGCAATGACCGGCGGTTCCCTGGTGCGCACCCCCTTTTTGTAGGGCACGAATTTTGTCTCACCCGCGGCACCGCGCCCGCAGCAAAAAATCTCTTTAAAATCCGGCCTTTCACCGCCACAATTAACGTTCGCTGCGAATTCCGGGTTTCTAGTCCGGTCTTCCTGGCGGTATTCACATGAAACGCACGCATCATTGCAACGAACTGCGCCCGGCTCACATCGGGCAAACCGTCACCCTGTCCGGCTGGGTCCACTCCCGCCGCGACCTCGGCGGATTGATTTTTATCGATGTCCGCGACCGCGAAGGACGCACGCAAACAGTTTTCGACCCATCGGATTTGTCCAAGGAACTGTTCGAGCGCGCCGCCGCGCTTCGCAGCGAATGTGTGGTCAGCATCGCGGGAAAGGTCCGCCAGCGTCCCGCCGGCACGAACAATCCAAAAATCCCCACCGGCGAGGTGGAAGTGATGGTAAAGGAGCTCGAGGTGCTCAACGTCGCCGAGGTGCTGCCATTCCCGGTG
>CAYTJG010000400.1:0-4862 GCA_964437865.1 uncultured Bifidobacteriaceae bacterium
GGACAGGGGAAATCCCGGCGTCCCTTCAGGACGCATAAATTCGTTGGGCGCGAGACCAGACACTGGCGTGTCTGGCTAAAATCCAACGTCGCTCCGCGACACCTCCCTTTACCCATACAAACGTCGTGAAACCTGAAATCATTTGCCAATCCCGCCCATCCTTGGTTAGGTGTCCTAGAGTCAACCATAGGCCAAATTGCCCGATTTTATGCCACGCGAGATTCCCGAATCTGATTGGAAAGTATTCCGCGACCTGCGCGCGATGGCGCTGAACCGGCTCTGTGCAGAGATCCTGACCGACGTCCAACGGCAGACCGATCGTCCGGACAAAACCGCCCACGAGAAATACCTGGCGCTTTACAAATTGATCCACCAGCGCGATAAGGATATTGCGCGCGCGTTCAACGATTTTCGTCGGTCCACGGCGCTGGCCCAACTGGGCATTATTCATTCTCAGGGCCTGTTCACCGCCGAGGAACTGTTGCGCTTCAGCCCCATGACCCGCGAGAACCTGGCGCTCTACGCGCCGATTCCGGAGGCAGAAGGGCTGTCGCCGCAACCGAAGAGAATGGAGGATTGAGGACGGCACACCACTTCGGCGTTGGACGCCGAATGTTGGGCGCTGCCTCGTGGCGCAGACATTCCTGTCTGCGGGTAAAGGCGACTTTCCAGTCGCCAGTTCCTGCTTTCAAAAACCAGCCGGGGAACACGGGACTGGAAAGTCCCGTGAACCCGCCGACAGGAATGTCGGCGCTACGCGGTGCCGCCGTCGGGAGCTCGAACTTCAATTCCGAACGGGGCCTCGGCCACTTAGGCGTTGGACGCTGAATGTTGAGCGTTGAATGTTTTGTCCGCCTTCCATCCTCCATCCTCTTTCTGCTCCCCTCGCCCCTGCCCGTTCGCTTTTCGGCTGGCGGTCTGCCCCGCTGGCCGCTATGAATGAGGCGTGCAGGCCATGACGCACGTAGGAGATCACCCACGCTTGAATAGTCCGGGAAGACTGTTATTGCCAGCGTTTCGCCAAGAATGCGTGGCTCGCGCTTAAGTTGTCGTTCGACTTTGTTCCACCATGAACCCAGAAATGTTCGCTGCCGCATTCGCCGATTTTAAACCCGACCCGCAATCGTTCCAGCCGATCCCGGTGCAAAAGGCTCTGCACCTGGCCCGTCGGTTGCAAGTGCGCGCGGGCGAACTGCAAACCGGCCCGGAGCGCCGCCAGCAGGCCGAGCTGGACCGCATGCTGCAAACGCCCTCGGACAAGGCCACCCTCACCCAGATCACCGACCAGGCCTTTCGCACCAACAATCCGAACCGTGCCGTGGAGCACCTGATCCACATTCTCGATGTGCAGGGCGTGCCGCGCTTTTTCGGTCCGGTGGACCGCACGCTGATGAAGGGGTTTCTGTCGTTTGGCAATTATCTTCCAGGCGTGGCGCTGCCGCTGGTGAAGGGACACCTGCGCAAGGAAACCGCCAACGTTATTCTCCCCGGCGAAAAGGAGCACTTGGTGAGCCACCTGGCCGCCCGCGCGCATGAGGGTGTGCGGATGAACGTGAATTTCCTGGGGGAAACCATCCTGAGCGAGACGGAAGCGGCCCGGCGCCTGGACCAATACCTGGAAGGATTGCAATGGCCGGAGACCGAGGTGGTGTCCATCAAGATCTCCACGGTCTACTCGCAGATTTCCGCGCTGGCCCGCGAACACACCGTGTCGGTGTTGTGCGACCGGCTGGCGCGGTTGTTTTTGGCCGCGGCGAGCGCGCGGTTCCAGCGGCCCGACGGCGTGACGGTGCCCAAGTTTGTGTACCTGGACATGGAGGAATACCGCGACAAGGAACTCACGGCCGAGGCCTTCATGCGCACGCTCGACCGTCCGGAGCTCCGCCACGTGACGGCGGGCATTGCGTTGCAGGCGTACCTGCCGGATTCCTTTGGCACGTTGCAGCGGATCCAGTTTTGGGGACGGAAACGCATGGCCGCCGGTGGCGCGCGCATCACCATCCGCCTGGTCAAGGGCGCAAACATGGAGAGCGAACGCGTCGAGGCCTCGCTGCACGGCTGGCCCCAGGCGCCCTTCCAAACCAAGCTGGAGACGGACGCCAATTACAAGCGCATGGTGCACGAGCTGTTGCAGCCCGAGAACCTCGCGGCCATGAACGCCGGGTTGGCGTCGCACAACCTGTTTGACCTGGCATACGGGCTGGTGCTGGCGCACGAGCGCGAGGCGCTGGACCGCGTGCAATTTGAAATGCTCGAGGGCATGGCCAATCACCAGCGCCGCGCGCTGTTTGAATACTCGCGCAACCTCCTGCTCTACGCGCCCGCCTGCAAACGGGAGAATTTCATCAATGCCATCGGCTATCTTATCCGCCGCCTGGATGAAAACACCGGGCCGGAGAACTTTCTGCGCCACGCCTTCAACATCCGGGTGGGCACGCCGGAATGGCAGCGGTTGGAAAAAGGTTTTCTGGATTCCTTCGCCGCCCTGCCCGGGCTGTCCGCCGCGCCCCGCCGCACCCAGAACCGGCAGTTGCCGCCGGCGGAGCCAGACGCCGTGGGCCGCGGCTGGCAGGCGCTGGCGAACGAGCCGGACACCGATTTTTCCCTGCCGGAAAACGGCGATTGGGCCGCGGGCATCATCGGCCAATGGTGGACGCGCTGCGGCGAACACGCGCCCCGCATTCCCCTGGTGATCGCCGGCCGGGAAATAGCCGAGCATCGCACTGTGCGCTCCTGCCTGGACCCGTCGCGTCCGGGCGTGGTGGTGGGCACGTATTGCCAGGCCGGGGCCAAGGACATTCTGCTCGCGGTGGAGACCGCCGTGGCGGATCCGGACGGCTGGCGCCAGCGGACGCCCGCCGAGCGCTCGGAAACCCTCGGGCGCGTCGCGCAGGAATTGCGCGCGGCCCGCGGCGCCTTGTTGGGGGCGGCGCTGGCCAACGGCGGCAAGGTGCTCACGGAATCCGATCCCGAGGTGTCCGAGGCCGTGGATTTTCTGGAGTTTTACCGGGCCTCGGCGCGCTGGTGGCAGGAGCGGCCCACGCTCCAGGCCCGCGGCCGGGGCACGGTGGTGGTGGTGTCGCCGTGGAATTTTCCGCTGGCCATCCCGTGCGGCGGCGTGGCCGCCGCGCTGGCGGCGGGGAACACGGTGCTGCTCAAACCCGCGTCGGATACGGTGCTGGTGGCGTGGGAACTCTGCCAATGTTTCTGGCGCGCCGGGGTCTCCCGCAACACGCTGCAATTCGTGCCCTGCGCCGGCGGCGCCGAGGGCAGCCAATTGGTCACGCATCCGCAGGTGGACGCCGTGATTCTCACCGGCGGCACCGAGACCGCGCTGACCATGCTCCGGCAGCAGCCGCGCCTGAATTTATTCGCGGAAACCGGCGGCAAAAACGCGACCATCGTCACCGCCGTCTCGGATCGCGACCAGGCCATCAAGCATGTGCTGCATTCCGCGTTCAGCCACGCGGGACAGAAATGTTCCGCCACGTCGCTGCTGCTGTTGCAGGACGAAGTGTATGACGACCCGGCGTTCCGGCGCGGCTTGTGCGAGGCGGCGGCCAGCCTCCAGACCGGGTCGGCGTGGAAATTGGACACCAGGATCGGGCCGCTCATTCGTCCGCCCAGCGGCGATCTGGACTGGGCGTTGAAGAACCTCGAACCGGGCGAGGAATGGGCGCTGGCGCCGCAAGCCTCGGCCGACCATCCCAACCTCTGGACACCGGGCATCAAGTACGGCGTGCAGCCCGGCAGCCGCACGCATTTGACGGAATTCTTCGGACCGGTCCTGGGCGTGATGCGCTTCAAGAACCTGGAGGAAGCCATCGACTTGGTGAACCAGACCGGCTACGGGCTCACCAGCGGACTGGAAAGCCTGGACGAACGCGAATGGGATATCTGGAAGCAGGGCATCCGGGCCGGGAATCTTTATCTCAACCGCGTGACCACCGGCGCGGTGGTGCTGCGCCAGCCGTTTGGCGGCCTGGGCAAATCCGTCTTTGGACCGGGCATGAAGGCGGGCGGCCCGAATTACGTGGCGCAGTTCATGGAGTTCACCGACGCCCCGCTGCCCGCGGCGCCCGCCCAACCGACGGCGCCGCCGCTCGCGGCGCTGATCGAGGCCCTGCGCGCGCGGAAAGTGGCCGATGCCGACCGCATTGCCGCCGCCCTCGCCAGCAGTGAAGCCGCGGTGCGCGAGGAATTCGCCGGCGAGCACGATCATTTCAAGTTGATTGGCCAGGACAACGTGCGCCGCTATCTGCCCTGCCCCGAGGTGCGCGTGCGCGTGACGGCCCACGACAGCGCCTTTGAGGTGTTCACGCCCGTTTATGCTGCGCGGCTGGTGGGCTGCCACGTCACCGTGAGCACCGCGCCCCAAACGACCTCGCCCGCCCTGACCTTGCTCCTGGAACTCGCCGGCGCGGGCGAGAACCCGGTGGCGTTCGTAACTGAAACGGACGAGGAACTGGCGACCGCCATTCGCGGCGGACAGGCCGATCGCGTGCGCTTTGCCGGTCCGGACCGCGTACCGCTCGCGATCTTGCCGGCGGCCAACGAAGCGGGTTGCTGCGTCATCAGCCGGCCGGTCTCCGGCGAGGGGCGGCTGGAATTGCTCTGGTATCTGCGCGAGCAAAGCCTGAGCATCGATTATCATCGCTACGGGAATCTCGGCGCTCGCGCCGGGGAAACCCGCGCCGCGGTGGCGTGAGGCAAAATCCAGCTCGTCTCCCAAAAACGCCCACGAAATGGGGCTGCGGATTGGAGACGCGCGCTGCCGTCGCCAGGCACTCCCGTAGCGCCGACATTCTTGTCGGCGGGTAAAGGCGACTTTCTAGTCGCGAGTTCCAGGTTTTGGTGAAGCC
>CAYTJG010000401.1:0-4845 GCA_964437865.1 uncultured Bifidobacteriaceae bacterium
CCCCGGAAACGTTGGCCGCGACCACCCTTGCAGCAAAAAGTTACGAAACCGCTGAACCCTGCATCCACAAGGCATTAGCCCCCGTGCGAATCAGATAACCTTGCGCCGTGGCGCTGTTCATACTCCAGCCTTCCGTGGTCTGGGCCGTCCAAGAACTGAAGATCGGCGTCGTTTCAAATCCCGGATCCACCAAAATGTTGGTTGCTTGGGCCATGGTTCCAGCACCGAACAGGCCGGCTGCAAGCAGCAGCAGACCTCGGCACCGGTTGCGACCCGCCGAAGCCTGCCTGCGGTCGGCACCGTTCGGTCGAGTGGAACTGTTTATTTTCATACTCATAAACGGATGGGGTTTTCTAGTTGGTCAGTTGTTTATTGGTTTTTCGGAATCGATGAACCACACGTCGGCACGAGCGTGCCAGCTTCGCCGTTGGCGCAATGTGGTGGGCATGTAATTCAAAGTATTACAAAGCAACGATCTTGTCAATCGAAAATTTTTAAAGCGTGGCGTGTATATTAAAATACTACACAGAGAAGAAACCTGTCGACAGGAAAGTTCACGCATTTCGGCGAAATTCGTTGACTCTGAATGTGATTATTGATACTACATGTAACGTAATCCAATTAATTACCCATCGGCCAGCCCATTTTGCGTCGGAGCAGAACCGACGGCAACCGCCGAACAGGTGATCCGTGCTCAGCGCTATTTATTCACATGAACTCAAAAGCCCAACACCTTAGTGTTTTTTTCATGTCCACTTTGATCGGCGCCCTGCTGGCGCAAGCCGGACTCGCCGCCGACTCACGGGTGGAATCTCTGTTGGCGCAAATGACGCTCGATGAAAAAATTGGGCAGATGGTACAGCCGGACGTCCATGCCCTCAAGACGCCGGCCGACATTCAAAAATACTTTCTCGGTTCCATTTTAAATGGCGGCGGCGGCGGACCGAGCAACAACGTGCCCCAGGTTTGGTGGCAGGTCGTCTCCGATTACCAGTCTTGGGCTTTGAAAACGCGCCTGAAAATTCCCCTGCTTTATGGAGTGGACGCGGTTCACGGTCATAACAACGTGGATGGCGCCGTCATCTTCCCGCATAACATCGGTCTGGGCGCGGCTCACAATCCGGACTTGGTCGAGCAGGCGGCCCACATCACGGCTTTGGAAGTGGCCGGCACGGGTATTCGCTGGGCTTTTGCCCCCTGCATCGCCGTGGCCCAGAATGAGCGCTGGGGCCGCACTTACGAAAGCTTTGGCGATTCGCCCCAACTGGTGGCCCAACTCGGCGCCGCGGCGGTGCGCGGATTTCAAGGCGGGCAACTTTCTGATGCCTCGACCGTGCTGGCTTGCGCCAAGCACTTCATTGGCGATGGCGGCACCGAAAATGGCGTGGATCAAGGCAACGACGTGTGCGATGAAGCCACCCTGCGCAAGCTCTATCTGCCGCCCTATCAAGCCGCCATCCAGGCGGGCGTCGGCTCCATCATGGTTTCCTACAGCAGTTGGAACGGCAAGAAAATGCACGCCAACCAGCATCTGCTCACCGACGTGCTGAAGGGCGAACTGGGTTTCACTGGTCTCCTGGTCTCGGATTGGGCCGCGATTGATCAAATCTCGCCCGACTACAAGACCGATGTCGAGAGTTCCATCAACGCCGGCCTGGACATGATCATGATTCCCTATGGCCCGGGCCACCCCAACAACTTCGTGGAGTTTATCCAGGACTTGAAGCAACTGGTGGCGGAAAACAAAGTCCCGCTGGCCAGGATTGACGACGCCGTGCGGCGGATTTTGCGCATTAAATTCCAGATGGGATTGTTTGCCAACCCTTACCCGGATCCGGCGCTCACGGCCGCCATTGGCAACGCGGCTCATCGCGCGGTGGCGCGAGAATGCGTGCGCCAGTCGCTCGTGCCGCTCAAGAACGACCAACACACCCTGCCGCTGGCGAAGAATCTGAAACGCCTGGCGGTGGTCGGCGGCGCCGCCGACGACATCGGCATTCAATGCGGCGGCTGGACGATTACCTGGCAGGGACAGTCCGGCAACACCATTCACGGCGGCACCACCATCCTCTCTGCGATTCGCCACACCGTGTCGCCCGGAACCAAAGTCGATTTCAGCCGCGATGGCAACGACTTGACCGGCGCCGACGCCGTGGTCGTGGTCGTCGGCGAATTGCCTTATGCCGAGATGAAGGGCGACCGCACCGATTTGCGGTTGACGGCCAAGGATGTGGCGTTGGTCGAAAAGGCCAAATCCGCCGGGGCGCCGGTTGTGACGGTGTTACTCTCCGGCCGGCCGCTGATACTCGGAAGGGCGCTGGATGCGAGCGACGCTTTTCTCGCCGCCTGGCTGCCGGGCACCGAAGGCCAAGGGGTGGCGGATGTCCTGTTCGGCGACTACCAACCGACCGGTCGGCTGCCGCGCCCATGGCCGCGGAGCAATGACGGGGCGCCAACGGCACCGACCCAGGCGGCGGCGACACCACAATTTCCGCCAGGTTATAGCTTTAATCCTTAGCCTTCCAGCCGCGCTGGGAACGCTGCCGCACCCCGTTCCGCCCCCCCTCCGGCGGACCTTTCAGAGGCGCGCCCGGTCGTTTCGTCCCGGCAGCAGGAACGCCAGCACCGCCGCGAACAACAGGCCGGCCCCCAGCGCGCCAAAGGGCACGCCCACGCCGTGACCGGCAGTCTTGAACCAACCCACAAAATACGGCCCCGCATAGCCGCCGATGTTGCCCAAGCCGTTGGCCAGGCCAATCACGGCCCCGGACACGGCGCGCGGCATCGCCTCCGTGGGGATGGCCCAAAACGGCGCCAGCGCGGCAAAGGGCCCGGGAATGGCGAGACACATGAACGCATAGGACCACCAGAAATGGTCGCGCACCAGGACGCTCAGGATGAGGCTGGCGCCGCTCAGGACATAAACCGCCGCCACGTGGCCGCGCCGCTCGCCCGTGCGATCCGAATGCCACGAGTTGATCACCATGATGACCACCGTCACGGCATATGGGACCGCGAACAAAAATCCGTGCTGGACCGGAGTGAAGTGCCCCGCCTTGAGCACTTCCGTGAAGAAGGTCATGCAACCGTAGGCGGCGGCGTTGTGCAGGAAATTCATGGCGATCATCACGCCGATCAGCCTCCGCCACGACGCGTTCCAGAATGGCAGCGGCGTCGCCGGCTCCAGGGCCGCGGCTTCCGCGCGCAGGGTGGTTTCCAGAAATTCCTTTTCCGCCGGCGGCAGCCACCGCGCCTCCCCTGGACGATCGCAGATGAAGAGCCACCAAACCGGCAGCCATACAAACGGCAAAGCCCCCTCCAAAACCAGCATGGTCTGCCAGCCATACGCCCCGAGCAGCCAGCCCGTGACCGGCGCGGAAGCCACCACGGCCAGCGGCTGGCAGAGGTTCCAAAAGGCGTTGGCCCGGGCGCGTTCCGCCGAGGGAAACCAATGGGAAAGCAGCACCACCGTGGCCGGAAAGACACTGCTCTCCGAAACCCCCAGCAGGAAGCGCGCGGCTTCAAACTGGAAAAAGGTCGCGGCCAGACCGCAGCCCACGGCGCACCCCCCCCAAAACAGCAGACACAGGCTGACGAGCTTTTTGGCGCTCCAGCGGCCCGCCAGATGCCCGCCCACCATTTGCAGCAAAACGTAGCCCAGAAAAAAAATACCCGCCGCCTGACCCTTGCGCTCGTCGTTCATCGCCAGATCGCGCATCATCGTGGAAATCTGCGGATCCAGCGCCAGCGACACATTCGTCCGGTCCACGTACGAGATGGTGTACATGACCAGCGCCACCGGAATGATGCGCAGCCACCGTTGGGGAAGCATGGCGCCGATGGTGACGGAAGGCGTCACCCGGCGCAAAAGATATGTGCAGAAAAACGGCCGCGCTGATTTTATTCGAGTCCGCTGGCCTTGCGCGCCCGTTGGAGCACGGCACGCGCCACGACATGCGCCCGTTCGGCGCCCTGCCGCAATACGTCGTTCACATAATCCCGGTTGGCCGCCAACTCCGCGCGCTTCGCCCGCGCCACGGCAAAATACTCCCAATAAACCTCAAACAGCTTCTTCTTCAAATCACCGTAGCCCAAACCGCCGGCCCGCAACTTTTCCTCGTACTCGCGGGCCACACCGGGATTCAGCAGCTTGAGCAGTTGGATCGCCAGATTCTGATCGGCGTCCGGCTTGGGCTCCGCCGGCTGGCGGCTGTCCATCTTGATGGCCATGACCGCCTTGCGCAGGACCTTTTCCTCGCCAAAAATGGCAATGGCGTTGCCATAACTCTTGCTCATCTTCTGGCCGTCGGTCCCCGGCACCACCGCCACTTCCGTCCGAATCTCCGGTTCGGGAATCACAAACGTCTCGCCATACGCTTCGTTGAACTTGATGGCGATGTCGCGGGTCACTTCCACATGCTGCTTTTGGTCACGCCCGACCGGCACCACATTGGAATCGTAAAGCAGAATGTCCGCCGCCATCAGCACCGGATAGGCAAACAAACCATGGTTGATCGGAAAGCCCTTCGCCGACTTGTCCTTGAAGGAATGGCACTTCTCCAGCAGGCTCATGGGCGTAAGGGTGGAAAGAATCCACGACAGCTCGGTAACTTCCGGCACATCGGATTGGCGAAAAAAGACTGTCCGCTGGGGATCCAGCCCGCACGCCAGAAAGTCCAGCGCCACATTCGCCACGTTTTGCCGCCGCTCGGCCGGATCAAACAGCGAGGTCATGGAATGGTAGTCGGCAATGAAATAAAAGGCCTCACCCTTGGCCTGCAGTTCGATGGCGGGCCGCATCATCCCGAAATAATTCCCGAGATGCAGCGTGCCGCTGGGCTGGAT
>CAYTJG010000402.1:0-4839 GCA_964437865.1 uncultured Bifidobacteriaceae bacterium
ACCTGATGCGCCACGTGCGCCAGGAAGACGGAGTCCACGCCGCCCGAATAGGCCACCAGGCACGAACCGTAGCTTTTCAGCAACTCGCGCAATTGATCCAGTTTTATGTTCGCTGCTTCACTCATGCAATAATCCATCGGGTCGCGCCCGGCTCCAGTCGCATCCGTCGGGTGCGCCGCTCGCTGGTTTGGTTTCGCCTCACTTCTTCCCCAGTCCATGCACCGCCGCGACCGTCTCAAAGACTTTCTTTACGGGCACGCCCGCTTTGGCCGCCGCTTTTTTCACCGACTCAAATTCCGGCGCGGCCTGCACCACTTTACCACCAAGTCGCCCGATTTTCACGGTCACTTTGCCGAATTCCGTGGCTACCTCCAGGAACTCCCGGCGCAGTTTGCGTCGCTCGGCGATGGATTTGCGCACGCCAAAGGCCGTGGTTTCGCGCAGGATCAGCTCCGCGAACCGGTCGGCTTCGGCTTCGGCGCAGAGCACGGTGAGCAGGACGCCGGGCCGGTTTTTCTTCATTTGGATGGGCGTGTGGAACACGTCCAAGGCGCCGGCTGCCAGCGCCGTTTCCAGAAAAGCGCCCAGCACCTCGCTGCTGCAATCGTCCAGGTTGGTTTCCAACACGGCCACCCGGTCGGTTTCCCAATCCAACCCGGGGGCGGCGGCCCGGGTGGTCCGGGCTGACGCGGTGGCTGTCTTGGCGGCGGACGTTGGAGCGGCGGAACCCAGGACCGCGCGCAGGACGTTGGGGCGGGTCAGGTTATCGCGCGTGCCCAAGCCAAACCCGATTTGCTCGGACACGAGGTTTTCCATGGGGCCGAAATGCTCGACAAATTCGGCCAGCAAGGCCGCGCCGGTGGGGGTTACCAGCTCGTGCGGTTCTTCGCATTGTGAGAGAGCGATGCCGCGGGCGCCCAGGATGGCCAACGTGGCTGGTGCCGGCACCGGAAATTGGCCGTGCGCGCACCGGATCCAGCCGGTGCCTTCCACCACCGGCGAGGCCCAGACGCGTGGTTTGCCCAGCAATTCCAACGCAATGGCCGCGCCCACGATGTCCACGATGGAATCCACCGCGCCGACTTCGTGAAAATGCACCTCGGCGGGCGGCAGACCGTGAATACGGCCCTCCGCGGCGGCAATCCGCTCAAAAACAGCGATGGATTTCTGTTTCACCCAGGCGGAAAGTTTGCTGCGCGAAATCAATGCCTTGATGTCGGCAAAATTGCGTTGTCCCTCATGTTCGTGGTCATGCTCGTGGCTGTGCCCGGTGCCATGCACATGCGGGTGCTCGTGCGCAGGTTCGTGGACGAGCAGACCACAGGCGCTTTCGTGCACGTGGGTGTGCTCATGCGTGTGTTCGTGCTCATGAACGTGCTCACCTTCATGCTCATGGTCATGGTCATGGTCATGGTCGTGGGCCAGGTGCACGTCGAATTTCACGCCGGCGATCGACGATTTCTGGCCGCGGGAGACATGGAGATGGTAGCCATCGAGTTTGAGCTTTTTCAGCTCGCGTTCCAAGCGGCGCGGGTCCACGCCGAGATCGAGCAGGGCGGCAATGAACATATCGCCGGCAATGCCGCTGATGAGGTCGAGATAGAGTGTTTTCATTTCGTTTCGGCCAGCGCGTTGATCTGGCTGGCGGCGTAGCCGGCGCCGAAGCCGTTGTCGATGTTCACCACGGTCACGCCGCTGGCGCAACTGTTCAACATGGCCAGCAACGCGGCGATGCCGCCGAAACTGGCGCCGTAGCCGATGCTGGTGGGTACCGCGATGACCGGTTTGGCCACCAGGCCCGCCAGCACGCTGGGCAGGGCGCCTTCCATGCCGGCCACCGCCACGATCACGTTGGCGCTTTGGAGCAGTTCCATTCGTGCCAGCATCCGGTGCAGCCCCGCCACGCCCACATCGTGAACGCGCTCGACGCGGTTGCCCATGACCTCGGCGGTGACGGCCGCCTCCTCGGCCACCGGCAAATCACTGGTGCCCGCGCAGACCACCGCCACGAAACCGGGACGCTTGGGCAGCGGCTTCTTCTCAATGGTCACGCAGCGGGCCACCGGGTGATGAACGGCTTCCTTGAACTTCCGCTTCAAGGCGCGGGCGTAATCGGCCGTGATGCGCGTGATCAGGACCGGTTGGTTGAGCGCCATGAGCTGGGCGGCGATTTTGACAACTTGCTCGGGCGTTTTGCCGGCGCCAAAAATGACCTCGGGAAAGTTTTTGCGGAGGGCGCGATGGGTATCCACCTGGGCAAAGCCGAGATCGGCCACCGGCGCGGCCTGAAAGGCGGCCAAGACCTTGTCGCGCGGGATTTTTCCGGCGCGAAACTGTTCCAGCAAGCGGGCCGCCTCGGTTGTTGTCATCGCAGGACAATGCCTCACCATCGCCCACCTGTCACGTCGGAAAACCGCAGGAGTAAAACCTGGCAGAACGGCCGTCCGTTCGGGGCGTTCGATCCGGCGATGGCCTGTTCAGAATCACATCTCAGGCCTCGCACTCCGCATTCCGCACTCAATTGGCTCAGCCTCCCACTTCGGCCTTGGCTTCGGCCGCCAGGGCGGTGCTGAGATAGCGTTCGCCGGTGGAGCAGGCAAAGGTGACGATCAGCTTGCCCTTGTTTTCCGGACGCTTGGCCACTTCGATGGCCGCGTGCACGTTGGCGCCGGTGGAGATGCCCACCAGCAGGCCCTCTTCCTTGGCCAGCCGTCGCGCCATGACAAAGGCCTCATCGTTGCTTACTTGGAGACATTCGACGATCTGCGGCTTGCCCGCGGAATCCTTCAGGTGCAGGTTCTTGGGCACAAAGCCCGCGCCGGTCCCTTGGATCTTGTGCGGCCCGGGCTTCACCGGCTCGCCGGCCAGCGTCTGCGAAATCACCGGCGAATCCTTGGGCTCCACCGCAATGGCCTGGAACGACGGTTTCTTCGGTTTGATATACTCGGTGCAGCCGGTGATGGTGCCGCCCGTGCCCACGGCGGAGATCAGGATGTCGATTTTTCCGTCCGTGTCCTCCCACAATTCCACGCCGGTGGTCTTGGAGTGAATGGCCGGGTTGGCCGGGTTTTCAAATTGTTGCGGGATCCAGGCATTCTGCGTTTCACGGGCGAGCGCTTCGGCGCGCGCGATGGCCCCTTTCATGCCCTCGGCTCCGGGGGTGAGCACCAGCTTGGCGCCCAGCATGGCCAGCAGCGTGCGGCGCTCCAGCGACATGGTTTCGGGCATGGTGAGGATGAGCTTGTAGCCCTTGGCGGCGGCCACAAACGCCAGCGCGATGCCGGTGTTCCCGCTGGTGGGCTCAATGATCACGGTGTCCTTCTTCAGAATGCCCCGCTTTTCCGCGTCCTCGATCATCGCCATGCCGATGCGGTCCTTGATGCTGCCCAGCGGATTGAAAAATTCGCACTTCAGTGCGACAGTGGCCTGCAGGCCGGCGGTGACTTTGTTCAGTTTGACGAGCGGCGTGTGGCCGACCGTTTCCACGATGTCGTTATAGATCCGTCCCATAATTTGAGTTGATTAGACGCTTTAGTTGTACGCACCAGAATCTTGGCCAAAAGCACCCGGCGGGCAAGTTTTTTTAATTCTCCCGCCGCCGCGGCCAGCATAGAATGCATTCAATGAAAATCACCGGGCTGATGATTGTCTTTCTTTTGGGGGCGTTCGCGGTACCTGCGCAAACGAATCAAGGCTGGCCGACTTGCCGCGGTCCCGTGCGCGTCTTTCCCGGCCGGTCCACCGTGAATCTGACGCCCCTGTTTAACTGGTGGGCGCATCAACCGCTGGTGATCACCAACGTGCCGGTCGGTGCCGGCACTAGCACAAATACCAACTCCCTGGCGACCCGGCCGTTGGCGGGCTGGTATCGGGTCACCGGCACCAAAGTGGGGGTGTACGGCGCTAGTTGGGTGGTGAATGCCATCCTTTACACCAGCCCCACCAGCGCCACCAATGCCCGCATCATCCTGAACCACCCGCCCGCCGTGGAAGAGCAGCAGTTCAACAACTTGGAGGCCCAGTTGACCGATCTCGACCAGCGCCTGGCCGATACCCGGGGCCAATACGAGGTCGACACCAATGCCGAGGCCCAAGCCCATGCGCTGGTGGAAACCTACCGGCGCTCCCTCAGCAAAGTGGCCTCGGACGGCGTCTTTGTGAACACCCGCACCCAGCAAGCCAAGCACAACGCCGCCGCCCTCGCGCTTAACCAGATGGATCAGTTGGAAGCCGCGCGCCGCCAGGTCGAGGACCAATTGCGGACCATCCCGTCCGACAACGGGGTGTATCAGGTGGACTGGTTTGCGGTCTTGCAGGGACGCAGCAAGCAGGGGGTGCCCATCTTTGATCTGGGCCTGGTCAGCGCCGGGCCGTAGCGCCCAGCCTGGCTCGGTCTTCCCCCGGAATTTGTAGGGCGACGACCTACGGAGTCGTGGTCCCAAGGGACGCCGTTGGTAGGGCGCGTCTCTCCGAGCGCGCCGGGGCGGCAGGGTTTCGTTTGTAGGGTACGAGGTAACAAGTGCGGGCTCAAGGGGACCTTCAACCCGGCCACGCTCGCCTGGGCTCGGCTTCAGCCTTGTTTAGTGTAGGGCACGACGTGAGGAGTGCACCCCCGGGACCCAGCGATTGGTCATTCCGCGTTCCGCACTCAATTGGCTTGCTTTCAGCCGCATTTCATGTCATTAACCATGCGCTCAATTGCTGGCGGCCGTTTGATCGCAAACGGGCGTCCCTTTGGGCAATACCACCCTCGCGGTGGGCCCGGCAAACCCGGGCAAGCAGCCATGCGTGGAGAGGTGGCAGAGTGGTTTAACGCGCACGCCTGGAAAGCGTGAATAC
>CAYTJG010000403.1:0-4827 GCA_964437865.1 uncultured Bifidobacteriaceae bacterium
AAGGAAACCGTCAAATTGTCATTGTTGGTCACGCCCACCAGCGACCCGGTGAAGGTCGGGAAGGCCGAGCCGTAAACCACGGTCTCGTTCGTGACGGTCACTGTCAAAGGCTCCGGACTCACCGTCACCGCCACCGTATTACTTACCACGTCGTAATCGTTGGTATCCGACGGCGTGAAAACAACCCACTCCAAGGGCGAGCCGGCATTCGGCACGGCCGTCGGCGTGGCAAACGCGAAGTTGCCGGCCACCGAGGCGCTGCCGCCGGTGAGCGACGAGGCCGACAAGGGCTGGCTATAGGCGATGGCACTGGCTGCCGGCCAGCTTATCGTGGGTGTGGCCGGGGTCACCGTTAGCACTGCCAGCGAACTGGTGACGCTGCCAAACAAATTGGTCACCACGCAAAAATAATCACCCTCACTCGTGTCGTCGGCCGCACCGATGGTATAAGTCGCGCCCGTCGCCCCCGTAAGGCTGTTCGTGGTTTCGTCGTCAATGAAGTACCATTGATAAAAAAGCGGGCTCGAGCCCGTGGCCGCCACGGTAAAATTGGTGCTGCCGCCAAACACAACCGCCGCGCTGGCAGGTTGGGTCACGATCGAGGGCGCCGTCTCGCCCATTAACGGATCAGCCACGTAACTCAAAGCGTTGGCCATCAATCGCCCGCCGTCCGTGCTCGATTTCCAGAAATCAGAGCGCACATCACTTGAGGGTGGATAAAAATTCAGGGCCACCACCTGTCCCATGACGGCCACCAGCGGATCATTGTTACCGTTCCAATGCGCCACCTGCGTGGCCCCATCCACAAGTGAAGACTGGTCGTGATAGCTCTCCGTTCCGCCGTCAAAGGAAGTGACGCCCGACAAAATGGGGTTGTCAGGAAGATCGGCCACGAGAGTGGACTCACCGCCCCCTCCCACCACGGAGATGGTCAATGGCGAATAGTCGCCGGAGATGAATCTGCCGCCCATATAGCCGCTGCTCAAGGCAAACGTACAAATCACCACCCCGCCACCGGCATCGATGTAGCTGGCCAGATTGTTTCCCAGCGTGACCGAATCCGCAAAACCGCCATCAGCATAAACCAACACCGCGGAATACTGTTCCAGAGTTGCCAAGGAGGGAGTCGTGGCTCCTGCTCCTCCCACAATGATATTGTCCACCTGCGAGAACGGCCCCGCGGCGCTGATTTTACTTACCACGTCCACATTCCAACTCGCTACGGCCGGTGCCCCCAGCACTGCCACCTTGGTGTTGGTGGCCCAAGCCGACGACGTCGACAATAGCAACCCCGCGATGATCGCGCCCGCCCAGGCGCCCAGAAAAAATTTCTTTTGCTTGCCACCTCCGCCACCACCCCTCAGCCCAGCCGGGCATAGGCCCGTGGATGGAGAAGTGGAACGAAGTCCGGAAAGGTCGGAATTGTTGATGATAGGATTCATATTACCAGCCATTAGTACTGTTGTTTGTTATAACCACCAACCACCTCACTGCCGGGAACCCGCAGGTAACCGGGCTCAAATACGCCTGCCTATTGCCAGAAGGAATACATCGTCACTCTGAGCAAGAAGGTAAAATGCAAACGACAACTCAAGCGTGACTTCAATGCGTATCGAACTCTTTAGTGCTTATCGGTCTGGCACCAGATAGCTTAAGCTTTTTTTTTAATTTATGGTCAATAGCGAACTCATCCCCATTTCCAGCACCCCATTGTCAATTAGCAGTTTGCGATTGCCTTGGGAGCCGCTACCAGCATCCCCCCCAACTTTCGACGCTTGCCCAATACTGACCGCAAGAAACCGACACCGCAGCCCGTCCAACCCGGTTCTCCAAAATGGCGTCTTTCGGAGATGGCTCACTAAAAATGATCGAGGGAAACCCGGCGAAATTCTGTATCAAAAAAACAAACTCTTGCTGTAAGGATATTCAATGTCACTCATGAATAAAGTCGTCCTTGGTTCCAGCACCTTTTACGCCAACAACATCTTTCCATGATTTCTCGCTCGCCGGGGGGCTGCCATTGTCTTGTTCATAGACCCAGAAGCCCCATTTTGAGACAGACATAGGATTCAGCATTCAAATGCGCCGGCCACCGAGCGGTGTGCCAACGTGCTCCGCTCGATTTGCTTGCACGACCTGATCCCTTCGGTACACTCCTGTTCAAATGGAAGCGATGATTACACCGGTATCGGTCGGCGCGCAGGTGCCGAATTTTGAAATGGAAACTTACAACCCCGCGGAAGGCGAGTTCGGGAAGATTTCCCTGGCGAGCATCAAGGCGGCGGGCAAGTGGGCCATCCTTGTTTTTTACCCGGCGGACTTCACCTTTGTCTGCCCCACCGAGTTGGCTGACCTGGCGGACAAGCATGCCGCCTTGGAAAAACTGGGAGCCACCGTGATTTCGGTGTCCACCGACACCAAGTTTGCCCACATGGCTTGGCGCAACAGCGAACGCTTGCTGAAAGACGTCAAGTACGTCATGGCGGCCGACCCGACCGGCGCCGTGGGCCGCCTCTTCGGTGTGTATGATCCCGCCTCCGGCCTGAGCCTGCGCGGCACCTTCATCATCAATCCCAAGGGCGAGTTGGTTACCTCCGAAATCAATTTCTACAACGTGGGCCGCGACGCGGATGAACTGCTGCGCAAGCTGCAGGCCAACGTGCATTTGGTGGCCAATCCCAGCGAGGCGTGCCCCGCCAAATGGACGCCCGGCGCCAAGACCCTGCGCCCCAGCAAAGACCTGGTCGGCAACGTCGCCGCGGCCCTGGGCCGTTAAGCTCTTTTCCACCCTCTCAAGGCCGGCTCGCACGAGCCGGCCTGTTTCATTTTTGCCACCCAATTCGGTCATTGACGAACTGCTGGGGACGGTGATCCTTTGTTCCCCATGTTCGCGCGCAAGAAGAAGCCATCAAAAATCAAACTGCCGCCGGCCCACGACTGGCGCACGACCGACACCGATGAGATCAACAAGCGGCGCCAGCGCGCCCGCGACGAGTCGTTCGTGATCACCAACGCCACCCCGGTCCATCCCATCTTCTCCAACTTCCGGGTGAAATCCGCCAGCGGCCTCACTTATGCGGTCGAGGTGCGGGATCTGGCCACGCGGCAGTTCGCCTGCGATTGCGTGGATTTTCGCATCAACGGGCTGGGCGTGTGCAAGCACGTGGAGGCGGTGCTGCTGCACCTCCAGGCCCGCCACAAAACCCTGTTCAATGCCGCACAGGCCGCCGGCTCGAATCGCGTGGAGGTCCTGGTGGACCACGCCGCTGATTCACTGCGGGTATCCTGCCGGGGCGCCCTGCCCCGCGCGCTGACCGACTGGTTTGACGCCGACGGCCGGCTGGCGAGCGGCACGCCCGAAGACGCGCTGGCGGCCCTGCGCCAGCCGCCCGCCGCCAAGAACCCGCGCCTGCGTGTATCCCAGGAAATCGCCCCCTGGCTGGAAAACCGCCGCTGCGCCGTCGAGAGCCGGCTGTTGCGCCGGGAATATGAACTCAAGGTGCAAAGCGGCGAATGGCCGGTCCAGGAAACCACCGTGCCGTTGTTTCCCTACCAGCGTGAAGGGATGCTGCACCTGGCGTTCACCGAACGTGCCCTGCTGGCGGATGAAATGGGCCTCGGCAAGACCATCCAGGCCATCGCCGCCTGCGCCCTGCTCCACCGCCTGGGCAAGGCCCGCCGTGTACTCATCGTCACTCCGGCCTCGCTCAAGACCGAGTGGGAGGAACAAATCCGCAAATTCACCACGCTCGATTACCAACTCGTCTTCGGCGGCAAGACCCGCCGCTTGCAGGCCTATTCCGCCGTCGCTTCCGGCGGCGCGGCCCCGGCTCACGCCGTCCCGTTTTTCACCATTGTCAACTATGAGCAGATGGTGGGCGACGCCCTGGACGTGAACGCCCGCCTCGCGCCCGAGATCGTGGTGCTCGACGAGGCCCAGCGAATTAAAAACTGGAGCACGAAGACCGCCCAAGCCATCAAACGGCTGCGCAGCCGTTATGCCTTTATCCTCACCGGCACACCCATCGAAAACCGCATCGACGAAATCCATTCGCTGATGGATTTTCTGAATCCCTCCGTGCTGGGGCCCTTGTTCCGCTTCAACCGCGACTTTTACGACCTTGATGAACGCGGGCGACCCGTGGGGTATCGCCACCTCGACCGGCTGCACCAGCTCATCCAGCCGTTCATGCTCCGCCGGCGGAAGGCGGACGTGGAAACCGAGTTGCCCGAGCGCACCGATCGCAACCATTTCGTGTCCTTGAGCCCGGCGCAACGGGAAAACTATGGGCAGCACGAACAGCAGGTGATGCAGCTGGTCAACCTCATGAAACGCCGCCCGCTGAGCCAGCAGGAGCAGGACAAGCTCCAGCGCGAGCTCGCCATGATGCGCATGATCTGCGACACCAATTACATTCTCGATGACCAGGACCGCACCTGTCCCAAGCTGGCGGAAATTGAGAAGCTGCTCGACGAATGCGCCGAAAACGACGCCAAGGTGATCATCTTCTCGGAATGGGAACGCATGCTGATGCTGGTGCGCGACCTGTGCGACGAGCAGGGCATTGGGTATGCCTGGCACACCGGCTCCGTGCCGCAGCAACGCCGCCGGGCCGAAATCAACGCGTTCAAGGACGACGTCAACTGCCGCGTTTTCCTCAGCACCGATGCCGGGGCCACCGGCCTCAATCTCCAGAACGCCAGCGTGGTGATCAATTGCGACCTGCCGTGGAATCCGGCGCGGCTCGAACAGCGCATTGCCCGGGCCTGGCGCAAACACCAGACCAAACCCGTCACGGTCATCAACCTCATTTCGGAGGGCACCAT
>CAYTJG010000404.1:0-4712 GCA_964437865.1 uncultured Bifidobacteriaceae bacterium
AACTTATTTCAGCCATGGCCGGCAATGAGAAACTGGTCGTGAAACGGGTTGATTGCTCAAATGGCGCAGGGCGAACGCGCCAGCGTCATCGGAGTGCGGTGGCCCTCCACCGCTTTGGGATACGTCTCCATTTGTTAACCAGGCCGCCATGATTCGTTTGCGCAAGCCGCGTGTTTGCGCGCGCCGCGCGCCGCTCAACCAGAGAGGGGCTCGTGAAAAATCCATTCACTCGCTGGTTAGCAATATCTGCGCCGGGCCACAGCTCCAGAGGACTGGAGCACTCCACGACGCTGGCGCGTTTCATCACGGCCTGCTCGATTTGCCAGCGGCCGCTCCGTCCGAACGCCTCAGCGCCCGGGACGGGCGCGATCCGGTCCGTGGCCGTCCCCGGCCGCTGAGCCGCGATTCTGAGCCCATCGTCGCCCAGCCGTACCCCCCGCAACGAACGGCCGCCCCACCCATTCGGGTCAGCCGGTTTTTCCTTGCGGTCGTTCTTCCTTGGCCCACCATGGCCTTGAGAGGCGGGCCACACAGCCCTTCGCCCTTCGATGGTAAATAAATTCAACACGTCTGAAATATCATGATTATTGGAGTACCGAAAGAGATCAAGAAACAGGAATATCGCGTCGCGTTGCTACCCTCCGCGGCGTACCAGCTCATCAAGCGCGGCCACGAGGTGCTGGTGCAGCGCGGCGCCGGAGTCGGGTCGGGCTTTGCCGACGATGAATACACCACTGCCGGCGCCAAGCTGGTGGAGACCCCCGAGGAAATTTTCAAGCGGGCCGAGCTGATCGTCAAGGTGAAGGAACCGCAACCGGCGGAAGTGGCCATGTGCCGCCCCGGCCAGTTGCTGTTCACCTACTTGCACCTGGCGGCCGACAAGCCGCTTACGGAATCGCTGTTGAAATCCGGCGTCACGGGCATTGCGTACGAAACGCTGGAAGTGAACCACCGGTTGCCGTTGCTGGAGCCGATGAGTGAAATTGCCGGGCGCATGAGCGTGCTGGTGGGCGGCTATTATCTGGCCAAGCATTACGGCGGCAGCGGCACGCTGCTCGGCGGCGTCCCCGGCGTGCTGGCCGGCAAGGTCGTCGTCCTCGGCGGCGGCACCTCCGGCATCAACGCCGCGCGCATGGCCAGCGGCCTCGGCGCGGACGTGACCATTCTGGAAGTGGACATCGAGCGCATGCGCTATCTGGACATCACGCTCAACGCGGCGCACACGCTCTACTCGGATGAATCGCACCTGCTGCAGATGCTGCCGAACACCGACCTGCTCATTGGCGCGGTGCTGGTGCCCGGCGCCAAGGCCCCCAAACTGATCCGCCGCGACATGCTCCGGCTCATGCGGCCCGGCAGCGTGCTGGTGGATATCGCCATCGACCAGGGCGGCTGCGCCGAAACCTCGCGGCCCACCACGCACGAAAACCCGGTGTTTGTGGAAGAAGGCGTCACGCACTATTGCGTGGCCAACATGCCGGGCGCGTACGCCCGCACGGCCACCCAGGGTCTCACCAACGCCACCAACCGCTACATTGAATTGCTCGCCGACCACGGCCTGGTGGAGGCCTGCCGCCGCCTGCCCGCGATCGTCAGCGGCATCAACATCATGAACGGCAAGGTCACCAACCTGGCCGTGGCCACCGCCCATGGCATGCGGTATTCCGCGCCGGCGCTGTAAGCCAATTCAAGTGCCGTTGCTCGCGCGAACGGTAAGCCAGTAGTGACTGGTACTATCTGCCTCCAAGGGTGAAACCTATTCCCCTTGGAGGTTTTTTATTGGGTCAAATCCTTCGGCGCTCAACGCGCAACACCGCGCAGTTTGGTGAACTGGGATTCCAAGGGCGGCAGCAAAATGGCCCGGCACAGGATCGCCAGGGGAATCGCCACCGCCGCCGAAGCCACGACATCGGAGAGATGATGGCACTGCAGGGCCAGGCGCGACCACATCACCGCGAGGGCGTACAACGTCACCACGGCGCCCCAGCCCCGATGCACCAGCCAGGCGGCCGCCGCCAATCCCACCGCCGTGGCGGCATGGCCCGAGGGGAAGGAGCTGAAGTCATATTTGCCAATGATCCAGTGGCCATCGTGCCAGACGCCATAAAACCCCTGCGGCACGTGCGCCAGCGGCCGGGTGCGGCCGATCAAAATTCGCAGGATCAGCCCGGCCAGCCCTGTCACCTCGCAGGTGAGCGCCACGAAAAAGATCCGGGCCGCCCAGATCGGCCGGTTTCGCCACCACCACAGCACCGCCAGGAGAATACCCGCCACCGCCGGCGCCCACCCCTCGCCCAGCTTGGAGCACCACCACGCCACCCGATGCACCAGCGGCTGATGCGTGGCATCCAGCGCGGCATCCACCGAGGCGTCGAGCGGCCAGACCAGCGCCAAAGCCGCCGCCCCGGCGATCAGCCAGAACAGCGCGGCCCGGGATGGCTTGCGCGGCAACGTCATGCGCGAATTTAGAGCGTGCCATCCCAAAATAGAACTCAAATCGCGCGCCCAAAAAAGGTTCGAGCCGGCCCCCGCCCTCGCCTATCCTGAGGGGAACAATGGAATCCTTGGTTCAGAAACTGGCCGCCAAACCCCAGCGCTCGATCCTGCTGCTCAGCTTGATCCTGCTGCTGGCGGGCAATTGGATTCTGCCGCTGACGGATCGCGACGAGACGCGCTTTGCCGAGGCCTCGCGCGAGATGCTCCAGCGCGGCGACTACGTGGTGCCCTGGTTCAACGGCCATTGGCGGTTCGACAAACCCATCCTGATTTACTGGTGCCAGAGCGCCAGCTACCGCGTGCTGGGCGTGAACGGCTTTGCCGCGCGCCTGCCATCCGTCCTGTTCACCACCGCCACCGCTCTGCTGCTCGTACGCTGGACCCGCAAATATGCCAACGCGCGCACGGCGTTCATGGCCGGTGCCATCTTCCTGGCCGGACTCCACGTGGCCATCATCGGACGCGTGGCCACGGCCGATATGGCCATGGTTTTCTTTTTCACGGCGGCCGTCTGGAGCGGCTGGGAACTGACCCGGCCGGACCAATCCCGGCGCGGCCTTTGGTGGGGTGTGTTTTACGTTACGCTGGCGCTCGGCTTCCTGGCCAAGGGCCCCGAAGCGTGGCTGCCCCTGGGCGGCTTGGTCATCGGACGGTTGTGGCGCAAGGACTCGTTTCGGTTGCCCGTCTGGGAGACCGCCCTGGGCCTTTGCCTGGCGGCGGCCCTGACTGCGGCGTGGGGCATTCCCGCCTTGCAACAAACCAACGGTGAATTCTTCAAGGTGGGCATGGGCGTGCATGTTTTTCAGCGATCCACCGGGGTCAATGACGGGCATGGACTGGGTGGCGCACTCGGCTTCCTCGCCCTGTTTCCGCTCTATTTCGTGACCTTTTTTGTCAGTTTCTTTCCTTGGTCCACCCGCGTGCCCACCGCCCTGCGTCGTTGGTGGCCGGAACGGCAAACCGACTCCCTGGGCTGGTACCTGCTGGTGCAGGCCTTGATCGTCTTCGCCGTGTTTTCCTGCGTGCGCACCAAGCTGCCGCATTACACGATGCCCGCGTTTCCGTGTCTCGCCCTGTGGCTGGCTTGGCAACTGCGCACCGACGCCACCGCCTTCAGCTGGTTCCAAAAACGGTTCGTGGTGATGTTCGCGGTCATCATCACCCTCATGCTCGGCGGCACGTACCTGGTCCGTAACCAGTTCCTCACCGAACAGCTCTGGGCTGGCGTGAAGCCCTACGTGCGGCCGGAGACCAAGGTGGGCTGTTACGGCTTTGGCGAGTCCAGCCTGGTCTGGAAATTTCGCGCGGTGGTCACCAACAACCTGACGCTGGGCGAGGAAAAGCGCGCGGCGGATTTTCTCACCAATGAGCCACCCTATATTCTGGTGCTGCCCACCAAAGACCTGGCCAAACTCGGCGACACCAACGGGGTACAGATTCCCGTGCACGGCTTTGACATGGTGAAATTCAAGTACTGGGATCTCACCGCCATCGTGCGCCAACCGTAGTTGGTCCCTTCGACGCCCTTCGACGTTTGTAATGGGCAAAGCGAGGTGTCGCGGAGCGACATTGGATGCAAGCCAGACACGCCAGTGTCTGGTCTCGCGCCAAGCGAATTTATGCGTCCTGTAGGGACGCTGGATTTCCCCTGTCCCTTCAGGACGTTTTCATTTTTGGCACCGGCACCCGGCACGCTGTGCCGGGCTAGTTTCCAGCATCGCTCCGCGACCGCCGAAAGGCGCGTGTATGATCCATCCCCAACAACCGTCGCGGAACCATTATGCTTAACCTCGAGAAGGCCAGAAACTGGTTCTGCAGCCGTTGAGTCCGGTCGGCGCCATTGGCCCGCTTCGGCTGGGCGGGGTGATTCTTTCGTTTTTTTGGTGGATGCAGGCCCTCACGTGGAGCCTCCCGCTGGTCCTGGGCCGCTCCCTCATCGTGGTTTTGATGGCCGTGATCCATCTGCTGGCCGGGCTCGCGCCGCTGCTGCCGGTGAAAAATTTATCCGCGTGGGAATGGCCGATTCTGTCCACCCTGCTGGTGTCGGCGGTGCTGACCGCCTGGGTGGGCTTGGGACTGACCCGGCAGGGAAATTGGGAAGGCCCCTCCCAACTCTCCCTGGCCTGGAACCGCCACCGTTGAGTCATGCGTTTCGGCGCCGCTTGGCGCCGGACTCACGCCGAGACCTTCGCCAGCCGCGCGGTCACTTCCTCCAC
>CAYTJG010000405.1:0-4688 GCA_964437865.1 uncultured Bifidobacteriaceae bacterium
GAACGCGCGAGCGTCTGGGAGTACGGTGGCCCTCCACCGTTTTGGAACACGTCCCGATCCGCAAATCCGGCAAGCATGGCTTGGTTAGAGTGGGCCGCATTTCTGCGCGAGCTGTGAGACGTCCACTCAGAAACCCACTTCCGTGCCGACCCCTATTTTGACGGCAGTTGCCAGACCCAGTCACCCTGGTTACGGTCAATGGCGCCCTTCTTGGTCACCACCACCGTGCCGCCGTCATCGGATTCGTTCCAGCCCACCGAGTACAGGACGTAGCCGCCGTCATCGGTGCGGCGGTAATGGAGCGGTCGGCCATTGATGACATCGGGCGGCAACGCGGGAACCAGTCCGGGCGCCAGCGCGTCAAGGTGTTCCGGGAAGCCGCCGTGAGCCAGGCGATAGCGTTCCAAGGCGCAAGCGAGGCGGGCCAAGTCCAATCCCTCCTGGGCAAAGGCGAATCGGGAGACGCAACTGGCGAGGGAGGGAAAGGTCTCGTAGGCCAGTATCTTATAGGGTGAGAAATGGTTGGTGGCCTCGCGGTAGGCCGCTTCACCGGCACGGTAGGTGGCGAGCGAGATGGTGTGGTTGGTCGGATCGGTGAGGGGTAGCAGGAACTGATCGAATTTTTCGGCGATCGCGAGTTCGTTTTGGTAAAAGAAGGCGCTGGGCACCAGCCAAAAGCTGGTGCTGTTCGTGGTGCCGGGCAGGGCGGCAAATTCCGCTCTGCGAGTGATGCGCCAAGATTCAATGCTGGCCACCCCGCAATTACGCTCGCCGCGCATGGCGCGCTGGAAATCGCCCAGTAGATTCTCGGTGGCCAGCGTGTTCTCCAGGTCCGCCAATTGGGTGTCGTTCCAGACGCGTTGGTTGAGCCCCTCGTAGATGGGCTGCGTGCCAATGGCCAGCAGGGCGACCCGAACGAGATGGGAGATCAGGTATGGCTGGTCGCGCAGGGTATCGGCCAGCCGCAATGATAGTTTGACATCGTCGAGGGCCGGCTGGCTTTGACCCGCCTGCAGTTCGGCCAACGTGCGCAACCGCATCACCCGAGTCCAGCGCTTTTCGACCGCCAGCCAGGGCGTCAGGCCAGTGAGGTCCTCCAGTCCCTTTTCGTAAGCCATCGGCAGCCGGGCTGAGGGTCGCTGGCTCGCTTGGCGCAGGGCTTCGATGGCCGGATCGAACGCACTCAGCGCCAGCAGCACATCCGCGGCCGGCGTTTGCGGCTGGGCGGCCATTGGAAATCCATTGGTCCGACCTTCGGCCGATTGGTTGTACTCGCGGAAATAGGTCTGCCATGGTTTTAGATCGATTACGCTTCGCAGTTGCCAATCGCCGTCCTTATCCGGCCAACGCGCAGAATCGCCACGATACAGGATCATGTCCAAGCGATCGGTCGTAGTGGATTTTGGGTCGGTCTGTAGTTGTCGTTCCGTTGTGAAGGCCGCGGCCACCATTGGCGCGGCGAAGAAATTCTGGTCATCCGGCACCGCGGGTGGAATGGTCCAACTCAAGTCAATGATCTCGCCGCGCGCCTCGGCGGCGCGACGATAAGCCGACCACACGTGCTTCCCCCGCCAGTCTTCCTCGGTGACGACCACGGCTGCAAGGGTGATCAAACCAGCCAGCCCGATGAGCCCCCAGCGCAAAAGGCGCCAGGACCATTTGGATTTTGGTTTCTCGTTCATAAATCGTTTTATTTGGCCCCAGGTGTCTCGGCCTCAGGTGGAGGGAGATTTCCGGGGCGCAGGGATTGGTCTGCTCTTGGCAGCTTCGGTCGGTTGAGCTCAAGCCCGGGCGCCCGTTGCTCGTCCTGTGGGTCAGGTGCGTCGCCCCATCACGCCGCCGCCATGCCGAACCGCTGCGTGCGCGGACGCGGGGCGGAATTCGCCGGACGGTCCGCCGCCGGCGGCGTTACGCGATCCGCCAGCAGTTCATTCATCAAGCGCTGCTCCTCGCGCCAACTCGCCATCATGACCGGCGCATTCGCGGTGGAACCATGGATATGAGTACCGGGGTCGCGTTGCGCCACGTTCACTACAATAATCACCGCCCAAACCACCACCAAACCGGTCCAAACCCGGCGACTGGAGAGGATAAGCTCGCGCCACGGCACCGCCAGCCAGTCGCCTAGTGACGAGACAACACGTCGCCACGCAGGTCCGGGGGCAGCGAAATTCGCGGCCGGGCGCTCTTGCATCGCCGAGAGGGCTGCCTCTCGGATCTGGTTCAGCTTAGGCTCGGCGGCTCGATGCCGGGCTAGAAAAATCTCACGCGGCGTTTTCATTGCTGGCCTCCAGTAATTTGCGCAGGGAATGCTTGGCGTAATGCAATCGCGATTTGACGGTCCCCAGCGGGGTTTCGGTGATGCGGGCGATTTCGTCCAAGGGAAAATCCTCGAGAAAATGCAGCAGCAGGACGGCCCTTTGCGGCGGCGGCAGTTGTTGCACCAAATTCATAAAGGCCGCCTCCTGTTCCCGGCGGATGACCAGTTCGTCCGGCGCGTCCTCGAAGGTGTCGGGCGCCTCCGGGATTTCGTCGAGCAGCACTTCGGTGCGTTTGCGCCAGCGCTGGATGCATTTTTGATGGGCGATGCCAAACAGCCAGCTCCCGAACTTGGCGTCCTCGCGCAGTCCGCCCAGGTGCCGGAAGGCGGCCAGGAAGGTCTCCTGGACGAGGTCGAGGCTGGCTTGCTCGTCGCGAATAAGCTCGCAAATGAAGACATAGAGCGGCAGTTGATAGCGCCGGAAGAGCGCGTCCCAAGCAGCCGGTTCTCCGGCGCGGGCCTGTGCCACGGGCAATGGTTCAGGGGCGAGCACTTGCAGCATGTTCAATCAGAGGAATGCGCAAGGCGAGCAAAGGTTCAATGCGCGTGAAAGAATCTTTTTCGGTGCCGCGGATCGGCGGCGCCGTCGCCGAGCTGAAAAGTGACGTTGGCCGGGCGCAGCTTTTCACCCTTCAGCATTTAGCCTTCAGCTTTCAGCCTTTGGAGTCGCAGCCCTCGGCGCGGGCTGCGTGCAGAAATGCTTGCAGCGCCTGAATCCTCGGCGCGGCGAGCCGCTGGGACGTCGGCAGCCGTAATTGCGCCGGGAGCGTGTCCAGATTCTTTTGCAGCAAACGCAACACATCCGGGAA
The DNA here is from genome assembly GCA_964437865.1 of uncultured Bifidobacteriaceae bacterium. Taxonomy (GTDB): domain Bacteria; phylum Verrucomicrobiota; class Verrucomicrobiia; order Limisphaerales; family UBA11358; genus UBA11358. Next base: position 3,130 of record CAYTJG010000405.1, read on the forward strand.
AGTGTGAAACCGCGTATCCCGCCCGATCTTGCAGACATTGCGCAAAATGCCCACGGCGCCGAGTTGCTCCAGAAGGTCGGCGTCGCGGAGGATGATGGCCTCGATGGTTCCCGGCTGGCTGGTGGGCAGGTGGCCGCGAATGGCCTCGACCACCGACGAGATCTTTCCCTCGGGAAAACCGAAGCCGCGGAGGAGCGACGGCGCGCGCCCCACCACGTAGGCCACATGATCCCACTTGGCCAGGGCGGCAATCTCCTCGGGACGATGGCCTACAAAGACGCCCAGATCGTGCAACCAGGCGGCGGCGAACACCACGTCGTCATCGTAGAGCTGGCCGGCGCCCACCTCCGGGGTGAGGGCATAAAGCCGTTCCTGGTGACTGAATTTTTCCACCGGTTTGGCTTGGGCACGAATGTACTCCACGATGGGGGTGCGGAAATCCTGGTTGGTCATGGCTGGAATGGTTGGCTGGCGGGATCAATGGTCATGGTTTTTCGCCCACCCGGGGCCGGGCGGGCCGGGCGGGTCAAGCGCGGCCCCATCGTAGAGCGTGGACGCCGACTTGAACAGCCTGCTCGACAATTCGACCGGACGAAATTAAAATTTCCCGGATGACAAAACCGACTTTGCTCGTTCTAGCCGCCGGCATGGGCAGCCGTTACGGCGGGCTTAAACAGATCGATCCCGTTGGCCCGGCGGGAGAGACCATTATCGATTATTCGATTTATGACGCCATGCGGGCCGGCTTCGGCAAGCTCGTGTTCGTGATCCGGCATGACATCGAACAGCAATTCCGCGAAATCGTGGGCTCACGTTTCGAGAAGCGAATTGAGGTGGAATACGCCTTCCAGGAGCTGAACAAGCTGCCTGCGGGCTTTTCCGTGCCGGAAGGCCGCACCAAGCCCTGGGGCACCACGCATGCCATCTTGATGGCTGAATCCGTGGTCAAGGAACCGTTTGCGGCCATCAATGCCGATGATTTTTACGGCCAGCGCGCCTACCAGGTGCTCGCGGAACATTTGACGTCCGGCACGGCAGATTACGCCATGGTGGGCTTCATCCTGAAGAACACCCTGTCCGACCACGGCAGCGTGGCGCGCGGCGTTTCGCGGACCGATGCGCATCATTATCTCACGTCGATCGTGGAGATGCTCAAGATCGAGCGTGACGGCGCGGGTGCCAAGAACACAGACGCGGACGGCAAGGTGACCAAGCTTAACGGCGACGAGGCGGTTTCCATGAATTTCTGGGGTTTCACCCCGGCGTTGTTCCCGCAAATCAAGACGGCCTTCGAGGCTTTCCTCCAAAAGAGCGGCCGCGAACTGAAGTCGGAATGCTACATTCCCATGACGGTGGGCGAACTGGTGACCGGCGGACAAGCCAAGGTGAAGGTGCTGCGTTCGCCGGATTCCTGGTTTGGCGTCACCTACCGTGAGGACCGTCCGCAGGTGGTGGAAAGCATCCGCCGGCTGATCGCCAAGGGCGATTATCCCGCGAAGCTGTGGGCGTAAGCCGTCGGCAAGGATCGTGAGTTTTCAGCCGCCACCTCCGGGTGGCGG
>CAYTJG010000406.1:0-4681 GCA_964437865.1 uncultured Bifidobacteriaceae bacterium
GATTCTCAATACATTGCAAACCAACCTCTTGCACTATCTAAGCGCCATTCGGCCAACGGCCCAGGTGCACGGCCGCGTTAGAATCATGAGGGCCAAAGGCCCGCGCCATGGACCCAAATCCCGCAATCGCCCTTGCATCATTGGATCCCCACTGCTCTCTTGCCCGTTGATTGGATTGTGGGCCATTCGGTATCGCGCGCCCATGAATCGCGCCTTTGGCGCTTATGCCCTCTCGGATTCGCCTACGTGGGGCGTTGCCGGAATGGCACTTAGATAAGACATAAAACTCTCGCATATAATGACCTGCGAATTCCCCATCCCAGCGCCGTAGGCGCGATCTATTTGTAGAATGCAAACAAAAATGATTTCAAGCTCCAGAGGAGCGGCCTAGATGTATTCTCAATTAATTGTAAACCAACCTCTTGCACTATCTAAGCGCCATTCGGGCGTTGCCCCACGCTGGTATGGGTCGGGCCTTTGGCCCGCAACCGGGGCGGGCCGTTCACCTCGCTCCAGCGCCAACGGCGCGCTTCGTATCGGCCTGGGCCAGCGGGTCCAGGTTTGCACTGGATTGTGAATGGATACAGATCGCGCCTACGGCGCCGGGCTGGCGACTTCTCAGCCCGCGGTTGGGTTCGGGCCTAATTCGTTCCCTGCGGCTGGTCAGCGGGCGGCGGCAGTTGCGCCGCCGCCGGGGCGGCATCCGCTTTGGGCGGCGGCTCGCTGGCGGACGGTGGCGTGGCTCCGTTCATGGTGTCCGCGCCGGCCAGTTCATCCGAGAGGATGGTGATGGCGATGCGCCGGTTCTTGGCCCGGCCTTCCGCGGTGGCATTGTCGGCAATGGGCCGGTATTCCCCGTAGCCCACGGCGCCCACGCGGCGGGGATCAAGACCTCCTTTTTCCGTGAGGAAGTGCACGGCGGCCAGCGCGCGCGCCGCGGACAACTCCCAATTGCTGGCAAACCGGCCGTGAATGGGCACGTTGTCCGTATGACCGATCACGTGGATTTTAAGGGTGGGATGCGTGGCAAGAAAGTCCGCGATCTTGTGCATCACGGTTTCGCCCGCCGGCTTTAAAACGGCTTCGCCCGAATCGAACATCACTTGGTCAAGAATGGTCACCGTGAGTTTGCCCTGCAGCTTGGAGATGGTGACGTCCTTGGACTCGAGGTCCGACTTCATTTCGTCTTCCAGCCCCTTGGCGCCCTGCGCCACGGCGTCCCGTTCCTTTTGCAAATCGGCGATTTGCGTTTGCAGGGCGGCGATTTGCTCCTTGTCCTTCAGGTCCTGGGTCTGGGTGGTGGCGAGTCCGGCCTTGGCGGCTTCCAATTCGGCTTGAATTCGTTGCAGGGCGCGCACCTTGCCCAGGGCGGTGGCCCACAGCAGCAAGGCTGCCACGAGGGCCGCGGCCAATACCCCGGCCACCATCCACGGCAGCCGCGTGCTGCCGGCACTGCCGGCGCCGCCGGCGCCACGGTTCGCGCGGGTCACCTGTTCGGTGAATGGTTGTTTGTCGTTGCTCATGTTCCTCCGGATCAAACCGGTCCCCTCGATATAGCAGGAAGCCGGCGCCAACAAAAACGAATTTTGTGCCGGTGGCGGTCGGTCGCCTGCCGGCAGTGGCGGCCGGTCAGCCGAAAATCTCGGGACTGATCACGCCCTCGGAGACCTTGGTGACGCTGCCGGTCATCAAAATATCAAATCCCTCGCGGATTTCGATATTGATGATGCCGCCGGGGCAATGCACGGCCACGGCCTGATCCACCAGGCCCAGTTTGTGCGCCACGGCGGCGGCCGCACTGCTGCTGCTGCCGCTGGCCAGCGTGTAACCGGCGCCCCGCTCCCAAATCTCGATCCGGATGTTCGCGCGGTCGCAAACCTGGAGGAATTGCACATTGGTTTTGCGGGGAAAGTTGGGATGCACTTCGAGGAGCGGGCCGAATTCCCGGGCCAGCGACTCGCTCACGGCCGGCAGCGGCAGCACGCAATGCGGATTTCCAATGGTCGCGGCGCAATAGGTGAACTCGCGGCCGCCCACGGTGATTGGCTCGTTGATCACGTCGCGTCGCGGGCCCGTGACGGGAATCCGCGCGCTGTCGAAGCTTACCTTGCCCATTTCCACACGCACCATCTTGCCGCCGTCGAACACCGTCGAACGCACCAGCCCGCCATCCGTTTGAATGGCAAACTCCTCGTTGCCCACGAACCGGGTGTCCCACAGGTAACGTGAAAAAATACGGAGCCCGTTGCCGCTTTTTTCGGCGATGCTGCCGTCGGGATTGTAAATCTTCAGCGCGCACCGGGCGTTTTGAGCCGGCAGCGGCCCCAGTAGGATGCCGTCCGAGCCCACGCCAAAATTCCGGTGGCAGATCGTCCTGACCTGTTCGGTGGTCAGCGGCGCCGGCAGCTGTTGCGGATCGATAACAATGTAATCGTTGCCGAGCGCGTGATACTTGGAAAACGCAAATTGCATCCGCCAAGAATAGTCAAAGCCGGGGCGATTTTCGATAGGTGATTTTGGGTGGCGTCCGGTTCGCCGCTTCTTCATTTCGCGGCCGTGCCGGTTTCCCCCTGTCCCTCGGACAGGGGCCGGCCGCCGCTCAGGCCTGCCTCTGGCCCCGGGCCATCAAAAAACGCTCTTTGAGCCAGGTTCTCACCGGTTCGTCGTAGAGTTTCAGACCGGCATACGCCAGCGCAAGGCTGCCCAAGAAGGTGAGCAGGGCGTAGGGATACGCCTGCGCCAACGAGGGGTGTTGGGTGCCTACCCAGGCGGTATAAAGGTAGATCAGGGGATAGTGGGTGATATAGATCGGATAGGAGATTTGCCCCAGGAATTCGCAGATCCGGGTTGAATAAGTTCCCTTCAAATTGCCGCCCGCGCCGACGGAAACGATCAGGGGAAAGAGCACGAGAATGCAAAACGCTTCGTAAAGGCCGTTCAGCCAGACGTGCTCGCGACCGCCGATCCTCGGCAGGGCGAGAATGATCGCAATCATCAGGCTGCACACCCAGAAGGCGTGTTTGATCCGAATCAACTTGCCCAGTCGGAATAGCAGCAGCCCGGCAAAGAACGGATAGATCAAGCGTGTGAACCCAATGCGCAGTTGCGGCCCGTTTACCGTCCACCCGCCCACAAAATCGCCATCGGGACCCGTCAGGGCAAAGTGCAGCAGCACCCCGCCGGCGACCAAGACCAGGATCGCGAGCAGTTTTTTGGAGAATTTTCGGATGACGAGGCCATAAAGGAGGTTGGCGATGTACTCAAAAAGCAGTGACCACGCCGGGCCGTTTAGCGGATGCATCTCCTGCCAGCCACGGATGTCCATGCCGGGCAGCAACGGAATCAGCGTACACCCCACCAGCGCGACCAGCAGCATCTGCCAAATGGGTGTGCCATGAATCAGCGGAAAGACCCCGGAGGCTCCGAAGTAGAAGCACACTGCGCCAATGATCGTGCCCAGGACCACCAGCGGATGCAGCCGGATCAGCCGCCGCTTGAAGAAATTCCACGGAGTCATCCGGTCCCAGCGATCGTCATAGGCGTAGCCGACCACAAAACCGGACAGGACAAAGAAAAAGTCCACCGCCAGATAACCGTGATTTATGATTTGGTCGAACGAACTGGTGGCATGAGCCTCCAACACATGGAAGGCCACCACCAGGATCGCCGCCACGCCCCGTAAGCCATCCAAGATTTCGTAATGCGGTTTTGATTTAAAGTAAGCCGGACTGGGCTGCATCCTGCGATGGTGAATTCGGGGCGGGGGCGGTTCAAGCTCAACTTTTCGTGCTGCGGGTCGGAGCGGTGGGTGGGGTGGACGGGGTGGGGGGCTTGGTCCGCGCGGGGACCTCGAGGTGGAATTTGTGCAGAAACCGGTGAAACACCGGGGTGAAAATGATGCCGATGATGCTGATGAAGGTCAGGCCGCTGAACAGGGCGTAGCAGCCGGCGAAAATCTTGCCGGCGTCCGTGTTCAGACTCGCCACGGGTCCCATGCCGGACAGGATCATGGCGGCATTGACGAACGCGTCCACCCACGGGAGTTTCTCCAAGGTGTGATAGCCGACCATGCCGATGGCCAGGGCCACAGCAGTGACCGCCAAACTCAGGCCAATGCACCGGGCCAGGCGCGCGTAGAAATCACGCCGGGGCAGCAGTGGCATGGAGCGATGCTCGAACATTGGCTATTGCTTGATGATCACGCTGCCGGTGAGTTCGCGTACGTCGGTGAGGTGCCGGTGGGCCATGAAATCGCGGAGGCCGGCGATGACTTGCAGGGCGGTCTGCGGCTCGTAGAAGTTGGCTGTGCCCACCGCCACGGCCGTGGCACCGGCCATCAGGAACTCGACGGCGTCATCGGCATTTTGGATGCCGCCCATGCCGATAATGGGGATTTTGACGGCCTTGGCGGCTTCCCAAACGAGTTTGATGGCAATGGGCTTGATGGCCGGGCCGGTCAGGCCGCCGGTGGTGTTGGCCAGTTTGGGCTTGCGGGTGTGGATGTCGATGGCCATGGCCGGAAAGCTGTTGGTGATCGCCAGCGCGTCGCTGCCTTGGTCCTCCGCGGCCTTGGCGTAGGGCGCGATGTTCGGGACATTGGGGCTCAGCTTGGTGATGAGCGGGAGCGTGGTGGCGCGGCGGCAGGCGGCGACCACCTCGGCCAGCAGTTTGCAATCCGTGC
>CAYTJG010000407.1:0-4668 GCA_964437865.1 uncultured Bifidobacteriaceae bacterium
TCGCCGTAGCCGGGCCACATGAACTTGCCTTCGGCGTTCTTGCGGAACCAGTTCACGAAGTAAACCTTGGGCAACTTCGCGCGGTCGGTGCGTTGCGCGAACGAGAGCCAGTGGGCGAAGTAATCGCCCATGTTGTAGCCGCAGAACGGCAACATGGCAAACGGATCGCGGCGCAGGACGCCGGCCTTGCCGAGGGCTGCCGCCGTGGTTTCGGAACCGCAGGCCGAGCCCATGAACACACCGTGCTCCCAATCAAACGCTTCGTTGACCAGCGGAATGGTGCTGGGACGGCGCCCGCCAAAGAGAATGGCGGAGATCGGAACGCCTTCCGGATTCTCCCATTCCGGGTCAATGACCGGGCATTGGGACGCGGGCGCGGTAAAGCGCGAATTCGGGTGCGCACCTTTCTTGCCGCTGGTCGGAGTCCACTCGTGGCCTTCCCAATCAATGCCCTTTTCCGGTGCGGGCACGCCCATGTCTTCCCACCAGACGTCACCGTCCGGAGTGAGCACGACGTTCGTGAAGATGGTATTCTTCCTGCACGCCTTGAGCGCATTGGGGTTCGAGCGGGCCGAGGTGCCCGGGGCCACGCCGAAAAAGCCCTTTTCCGGATTCATGGCGTAGAGCCGGCCATCGCTGCCGACGCGGATCCAGGCGATATCGTCGCCGAGGGTGGTCACCTTCCAGCCGGGCAGGGTGGGCTGCATCATGGCGAGATTCGTCTTGCCGCAAGCGCTGGGGAAGGCGGCCGCCACATAGGTTTTCTTTCCCGCGGGCGAGGTGAGGCACAGAATGAGCATGTGTTCTGCCAGCCAGCCTTCGCGGCGGGCCACGCAGGAGGCGATGCGCAGGGCCAGACACTTCTTGCCCAACAAGGCGTTGCCACCGTAGCCGGAACCATAGGACCAGATCGACGGCTCGTCCGGGAAGTGGACGATGTACTTTTTCTGGGGGTCAGGTTCGCAGGGCCAGGCGACGTCAACTTGGCCGGGCCCCAAGGGCATGCCCACGGAATGCACGCAGGGAATGAAGGAACCCGTGGCGCCGAGCTTGCTCAGCACGGTTTTGCCCATGCGGGTCATGATGCGCATGTTGACCACCACGTAGGGTGAGTCGGTGATTTCGATGCCGATCTTGCAGAGCGGCGATTCGAGCGGGCCCATGGCGAAGGGAATCACATACATGGTGCGGCCCTTCATGGAGCCTTTGAAGCGTTCCAGCATGGTGCGCTTCATCTCGGCCGGATCAGCCCAATGATTCGTGGGGCCGACGTCTTCCTTGGTGCCGGCGCAAATGAAGGTGCGGTCTTCCACGCGGGCGACATCACTGGGATGCGAGCGGGCCAGGTAGCTGCCGGGATGCTTCCGCGGATTCAGCTTGATCAGGGTGCCTTTGCTGACCATGAGGTCGCAAAGTTCCTGGTTCTCCTTTTGCGAGCCGTTGCACCAGTAAACATTCTGGGGCTGGCACAGCTCGGTCATTTCGCGTACCCACGAAATCAACTTTTCATTTTTGGTGATTGGTTTGGCTATCACTTCAGATGTCATAGTAAAAAACTTTCTGTAACGGTTAAATCTAACGTGTAAGAAAATTGCCTAAAAAAGCGGGTTGAAACAATAACTAAATTGAAATAAAAGCACTCTTTTTTGCGAAATGGCTAATTATGTAAGAAAAAAAACAAGAAACGGTGTGCTTGGTTTTGGGGCAAAGAGCTATATATATAAAGTTTATACTCGGGGGATGGCTTTTTAAACCAGGTTTTGAGACCGGCTAATACTTAGTCGGCCCACGGTTGGTAACCTGAATCATGGTAACATGAATGCAACCGGCGGCGATCCCTAATCGGGGAATACGCGTCCGCAATTTTCCGTCGCGGAGACTGCCTGAATGTGCTAATGGTTGAATTATGGCTCCGTCGAACACCCCGAAGCTGTCCGGCCAGAAAACACCGGAGAGCTGTTTGGCGCGTTCATTGGCGGACACCCTCGCCGAGGAACCCACACTCGAGGCAGTGACGATCAACCGCGGCCAGCAAAAAATCTCCGTCGCCACGCTCGGCCGCACGGACGTGGAAAAGCTGGGCGAACGCATCAGCCAAAAGGTCACGGCGGCCGAGGCGGAGGAAAAGGAAAGCCACTGCGGACTGTTCGCGGGCAAGGAAGAATGTGCGGTGTGCCGTCATCCCCTGTCCGATGACGAGCGCCGGAAAATCACGATCCGTACGGAGGGCGACACCACTACGATCGCCCGGGTCACTTGTCCCACCGCCCCGAGTTTTTGGCGCTGGAAAGATCTGTCGTTGCCCCGGATCGAGCCGCGGACGATTGAGTTCGAGGAGGTGGACGAGCCGCATCCGGCGGACGAGTGGAAATGGCAACTGGCCGCGGCGGCGCTCTGCGGCGTGTTCGGTTTGCTGGGGGCTTTCGTCTTGCCGGCACCCTGGGGCATCGCCGGCTTTTTGGCGGCTTATATCGCCGGCGCTTTTTACCCGGCGGAGGAAGCATGGGAGCGTCTGCAGCAGCGCGTCTTGGATATTCATTTTTTGATGCTGGCGGTGGCGGCGGGGGCGGCTTTTCTAGGCGCGTGGGCTGAAGGCGCCACGTTGCTGTTTCTGTTCTCGTTTTCCGGCGCCCTCGAACACTACGCCCTCGGCCGCACACAAAAGGAAATCCGCTCGCTATTTCGAGCCGCCCCCAAGACGGCCACCGTGCTGGAGGCCGGCGGCGGGGAACGGGAGGTGGCGGTGGAAAGAATCCGGGCCGGAGTCCGGCTGCTTATCAAACCCGGCGCGCAATTTCCGGTGGACTGCGAAATCGCCCGGGGCGGCACGGCGGCGGACGAATCCAACCTGACCGGGGAGGCCACGCCGGTGGAGAAGAAAGTGGGCGATCTGGCGCTGGCGGGCACGATTAACCTGTGGGGTGCCGTCGAGGTGGTGGTCACCCGGCCCGCCGCCGATAGTTCATTGCAAAAGATCATCAAACTCATCCGGGAGGCCCAGCAGCACAAGGCGCCGGCCCAGCAGTTTGCGGACAAATTCAGCACCTATTACACCTACAGCGTGCTCGGTCTGTCGATCACCATGTTCTTTGTCTGGTGGCTGGGCGGCCACCTCGCCGCCTTTGCCTCCACGGTCGAATCGCACAGCGCCTTTTACCGTACCATGACGTTGCTGGTGGTTTCCTCGCCCTGTGCCCTGGTGCTGTCCATTCCTTCGGCCGTGCTGGCGGCCATTGCGTTTGGAGCCCGGCGAGGCATTCTGTTCCGCGGCGGGGCGGCCGTGCAAAAATTGGCCGGGGTGGATGTCGTTTGCCTGGACAAAACCGGCACGCTGACCACGGGCGAGCTGCGGGTGGAACACGTGGAGAGTTTTCCTCCCGGCCGCGAGCAGGAGGTGGCGCAGTTGGCTTATTCGCTGGAGAAGCTGTCCACCCATCCGCTGGCGCGCGCCATTACGCGGCATGGTAAACAGAGCAGCTTGAAGCCGCTCCAATTTGAGCATTTCGAGTCGGTCACCGGCCATGGCTTGCGGGCCACGTTGGCCGGGGGAGAGTATCGGCTCGGCGGCCGCGACTGGTTTGAGGTGGGCCGCCGGGGCGCCACCGGCTCTGCGCCGGCCAGCGTAAGTCCCAGCTTCGCGCCGCCCGTGGATGCGGGCTTTTCCGAGGTCTGGGTCGAGGGCGGCGGTTTGCTGGGCCGGGTGATTTTGCGTGATGATATCCGCCCGGAATCGGCGGGGCTGATGAACGAACTGCGGGAAGAAGGCCTCCGCTGCGTAGTATTGACCGGGGATCGTCGGGCGGCTGCCGATCATCTCCGGCAGGAACTCAAGCTGGATGATGTGCGGGCCGAGTTGAAACCCGACCAGAAGGTGGCGGTGATTCGTGAATTGAGCGGGCAGGGGAGCCATGTGGCCATGATCGGGGACGGCGTCAATGACGCGCCCAGTCTGGCGGCGGCGCATATCGGGGTGGCCATGGGCGCGCGGGGCTCGGACGCCGCCTTGGAACAGGCTGACGTGGTATTGATGCATGACCGGCTGGAGAATTTCGTGGCCGCCTTTCGGCTGAGCCACCGGGCGCGCGCCATCATCCGCCAGAATTTATTCATCTCGCTGGGCACCATTGTGGTGCTGGTGGCGTTTGCCTTGATGGGCAAGGTCCCGCTGACCGTGGGCGTGGTTGGCCACGAAGGCAGCACGGTGGTGGTGGTCATGAACAGTCTCCGACTCCTGCTGGGCCGGACGGGGCAACGGAATTCCTAGCGGCCGCGGTGTGTTCGCTGTGTCGCCCGGGGTTTCGAAAAGTGCTTCGTTCAATATCTGCGAAATCCGCACCCACAAACAAAAACCCTGCCCGGCCAAGTTGGCGCGGGCAGGGACGGTGAATCGTTCTTCGCTTATTGCAGCGCGTTTTAGCCCTGGGGACGGATCTTCTTCCAGAGCCAGGCAAAGGGATCGTAAAAGTCGTCCACCACGCGCTCTTTCAACGGAATAATGGCGTTGTCCGTGATGGTGATGTGTTCCGGGCAAACCTTGGTGCAGCACTTGGTGATGTTGCAATAGCCGATGCCCTGGGCCTGCCGTAATTCCGGGAGACGATCCTCGGTGTCCAGCGGATGCATTTCCAGCGCGGCGGTGTAAACCAGGAAGCGCGGGCCGATGAATTC
>CAYTJG010000408.1:0-4639 GCA_964437865.1 uncultured Bifidobacteriaceae bacterium
GCCGACCATGTGGCCAACTGGCTCAGACGGCATAATCATCCCGTGGCCGTCCTGCATTCCAACCGGACGCAGCGGGAGCGGGAGGAAGCGTTGCGCGGATTCCGGCAGGGGCGGTTCGAGGCGCTGGTCGCCACCGACATCGCCTCGCGCGGGCTGGACATAGCGGATGTGAGCCATGTGATAAATTACGACGTGCCGCAACATCCGGAGGATTATGTTCACCGCATAGGCCGGACGGGCCGGGCGGAGCACAGCGGCGATGCGCTGACGCTGATGGTGGCGGGCGACGCGCCGCACGTCTATGCCATCGAGCGGTTCATCAACCAAAAAATCCGGCGGTTAAAGCTGGAAGGATTCGACTACCAGTACACGGCGCTGTTCGAGGAGGAAAAGGCCGGGCACAAGCCGGGCTTTCCCGGCAAGGTGCGCGGGGCGCGGATACGCGGCGGCTATTTCTTCGGCCCCGCCCGCCGTCGCTGAAACAATGTCTTGCCGGGGAGGGGCGCGGGTCTTATCTTGGGAGCGAATTTGCCAGGGCCCATGGAATGCGGACTTACGAACCCCGCCAGGGCAGGAATGCAGCAACGGCAGTCTGCTCCGCATCCGCCGTGGCCACCCTGGCATTTTCTTTATTGCGGATTGCGAATTGCGGATTTCGGATTGAAAGACAAGCAGCGCGGCGACGCCTTTAATTTCTTTCAATCCGCAATCCGCAATCATCAATCCGCAATCCAAAATAACAGATGTCATATCAAGTCATAGCGCGCAAGTATCGTCCGCAGCGGTTCGAGGATGTGGTGGGCCAGGAGCACGTCACCCAAACCCTGGCCAACGCCATTGCCCGCAAGCGCATCGCCCACGCCTACCTCTTCGTCGGGCCGCGCGGCACCGGCAAGACCACCATCGCCCGCATCTTCGCCAAATGCCTCAACTGCACGGGCGGACCGAAGGTGGATTTTGACGACCAGGACCCCCACGTGCAGGAAATCACCGAGGGACGTTCACTGGATGTGCTGGAGATCGACGGTGCCAGCAACAACGGCGTGGAACAGGTGCGCGAGTTGCGCGAGACCTGCAAATACGCGCCGGCCAACTCTCCGTTCAAGATTTACATCATCGACGAAGTTCACATGCTTTCCACGGCGGCGTTCAATGCGCTGCTCAAGACGCTGGAGGAGCCGCCGGCGCACGTGAAATTCATGTTCGCCACCACCGACCCCGAAAAGGTCCTGCCCACGATCCTCTCGCGCTGCCAGCGCTTTGATCTGCGCCGCATTCCCAGCGCCCTCATCACCCGGCACCTGGCGGAGATTGCCGCCAAGGAAAACGTGACCATCGACGCGCCGGCGCTCCATGCGATCGCGCGCGGAGCCGACGGCGGCATGCGCGACGCCGAGTCCACCCTCGACCAGTTGATCAGTTTTTGCGGCAACAAGATCGAGGAGCCGGACGTGCTTTCCATGTTTGGCCTGGCCGCGCAAAACCAGATTCTCAAATTGAGCGGGGCCGTGCTGGCCGGCGAAATCGCCGGCGCCCTCGCGCAACTGGATGAACTGGCCCGCGGCGGCAAGGACCTGGGACGCCTGCTCGGCGATTTGCTCAACCATTTTCGCAACCTGCTGATCTATCAGGTCTCCAGGGGCGATTTGAACCTGCTCGAAGCGTCCGAGGCCGAAGTGGCCGCGCTGAAAGAACAGGCTGCCCTGTCCAATCCCGACGCCCTCACGCGGATTTTGGAAGTGCTGGCCGATGCGGAACTCCGACTGCGCGACGCCGCCTCCAAGAAAATCCTGCTGGAGGTTTCCCTGCTCCGGGCCATCGAGGCCCGCAACGCCATGCCCATCGACGCCGTGCTCAAGCAATTGAACCTGTTGCGCGGTCAAAACGGCCACAGCAACGGGTTAACGCCAGCCCAACCGGCTGCGCCGACCCCGAAGCCCGCCCCGGCCCGGCACGAAGCGGCCGAGCACCGGCCTCCGCCCCGCCCCACGCCGCCAGCCCCGCCCACCCCGCCGGCACAACCGACACAACCGGCCAAGGCCGCCGCGGAGCCGCCGGCACCCGCCATCCCCACCCCCACGCCCACGCCCACGCCCACGCCGGGGAACCTGCCTGAGTTGTGGTCCAGCCTGATTGAAGCCGTGGGCCGCGTCAGTCCTTTCACCCGCGGCTACCTGCTGGATGCCCATCCGGTCTCTTTTGAGAAACACGTGCTCGTGATCGGGTTTGACCCGGAGTTTGTGGATCATCTGGGCTTGGTGGATAACATGCGCAATCACGCGCTGCTGGCCACGAAACTGTCTGAACTGGGCCACCCCAACGCCATGGTGAAGTTCATTGAGGCCGAGGCGCCCGCCGGATGGGTGCGCCAATCCAAGCCCATGGTCCCGGCCCAGGCGCCGGCGCCAGCCAAGGCCGCCAAGCCTGCCGCCGCCCCAGCCGCGGCGGCTGCGTCGTCCGGACCCGCCGAGGCCGCCCCCGCACCGGCGGCCGAAAAGAAGACCGCGCCCGTGCCTTTCAACAAGGAGGACTTCAAGAAGGATCCCCTGATCCAAAAGGCGTTGGAGATCTTTAAAGGAACCATTGTTGAAGTGCGCGCCTAGGCGCCGGCCCACGACCGTTTGACCTTTTCCAAAAAAGACTGACGTTCCACAACAGACCGGTTAACTTAATAAAAATACTATGTCGAGCATCGGCAAACTCATGAAACAGGCTGCCAGAATGCAGCAGCAGATGGAGGAGATTCAAGCGGCACTGGCCCAGCGCACGGTGGAGGGCACCAGCGGCGGCGGCGCAGTAAAGGTGACCGCCAAGTGCGACGGCACGCTGGCCGCCATCAAGATTGACCCGCAGGCGCTGAATCCGTCCGACGCCCAGCTCGTGGAGGACATGATTCTCACGGCGGCCAACCAGGCGTTGGCCCAGGCCAAGGAAATTTCCAACGCCGAAATGGGCAAGGCCACCGCCGGGTTCAACCTGCCCGGCATCATGTGAGCCAGTCCGCCATTCTGATTCCCCTTTCCGCCATCGAGCCCGGGGCCGTCCGCAAGACAGGAACCAACCATGCCGTTGCCTGAACCGATCATCGCGCTGAATGCAGCGCTGGCCAAGCTGCCTGGCGTGGGTCCCCGTTCCGCCGAACGCCTCGGCCTATATCTCGTGCAGGCCGAAGTCGCCCAAGTGCGCCAACTGGCCGACGTCATGCTCGCCGCCCGGGAACGCATCCGCTTTTGCGACATTTGCGGCGCGCTCACGGAAAAATCACCCTGCGCCTTGTGCGATGATCCCCGGCGCGACGCCGCGCTGGTCTGCGTGGTGGAGCGGGCCGTGGACATCCTGAGCATCGAGAAATCCGGCACTTATCGCGGCAAATTCCATGTGCTGGGCGGCAAGATCTCGCCGCTCGACGGCGTAGAACCGGACGATTTGCGGATTGCCGGGCTCGAACGGCGGCTCGGCGCTGAGCCGATCCGCGAACTCATTATCGCCTTGGGTACGGACGTGGAAGGCGACGCCACGAGCCATTACCTCGCCAAGCGCCTGGCGCGTGCCAACCTGAAGATTTCCCGCATCGGTTTTGGCCTGCCGGCCGGCAGCGGCCTGGAATTCGCCGATGAATTAACCTTGGACCGTGCCCTGGAAGGGCGACGGGAAATGACTGCTTGACCATGCCTCCCGCCATCATCTTCGACCTGGGCAAAGTCCTGGTGGATTTCGACTACTCAATCGCCGCGCGCCGGATTGTAGCCCGCAGCACCGGGAAATCGCTCGGCACATTGCGCGACCTGCTCACCACTTCCCCGCTGGTGGTGGATTTTGAAAGCGGCCGGCTGACCCGCCACGAGGTCTTTCGGGCGGTCCGCAACGCCGTGGGCTTTGAAGGCGACGAGGAAGAATTCGGGAGCTATTTCGCCGATATTTTCACGGAAATGCCGGCCACCATCGCCTTGCATGCCGAATTGCGCCGGCGTGGCTTCAAGACCTATATTTTCTCCAATACCAACGACTTGGCCACGGAACACGTCCGCCGGAATTTCCCCTTCTTCCAGAACTTCGACGGTTACATTTTATCGTATGAAGTGGGCTCGATGAAGCCCCAGCCGGCAATTTACGAAGCCATGGAGAAAATGGCGGGCCGGCGGGGTGCGGACTTGGTCTATCTGGATGACCGGCCGGAAAACATCGCCGCCGGCGCGGCGCGCGGCTGGCGGGCGATTCTGCACGAATCGACGGAAAAGACCCGTCAAGCCCTCACCACCATGGGAATCCTCTAGACCGGGGAACCACCGTCACTTCGGCGGGATGGCCCAGCGGCCTTCGATCAGGCTGGCAGACACCCCATTCGTGTGCGCCAGGATGGCCTTGGGCAGATCCGACACCTTCCCCGCAAATGGCAGCGCAATCACATCGGCATAAGCGCCGGGCGTCAACTCGCCGATTTTCCCCGCCAGCCCCAGTGCGCGCGCGCCGTTGACGGTGGCCATCCGCAAAATCTCGACCGGCGAAAGGTTCTTGTCGCTGTTGGCCAGGGCGCGCATTTCGGCAAACAGGTCCAGCACTGGCTTGGTTTTGCCCGTGGACCGGATGGTGGCCAGGCTGTCCGTGGCCAGACACAGATTCACGCCGGCCTCGGCCAGGC
>CAYTJG010000409.1:0-4587 GCA_964437865.1 uncultured Bifidobacteriaceae bacterium
GCGGCGTTCAGCCTGTTGCCGCCGGAAAATGCCACCGGCAATTACGTCAAGGTGATCCAGCGCGTGCCCGTAAAAATTGTTTTCGACGAACCGTTGCCCACGGACCATGTCATTGGGCCGGGCCTGTCCGTCACTCCCAGCGTGGAAATCAGCACGTATATTTTGCCGCCGTGGGCGGCCGCCGTGATCGCCGTGATTTTGGCGGGGGTCGCGGCCTTGATTTTTCTGGTGACCGGCGGACGCAAACCTTCTCAGAGGCAATGAAAGTCAACGGTTCAATCGAAGAGCGACGGTATGTCGCGCGCTCCGTGCAAAACACGAATGACCTGAATGCCCTCCGTTGCGGGACGGTAGAAGATAATATAGTTGCCAACCGTCAAGCCGCGCAGGTTGGGGGCGAGGACAGGACGTGGGCGCCCCAAGTCCGGCATTTGTGCCAGTGTCCGGCATTTTTCCTGGATGCTGTCCAGCCAGCGGTCAGCGGCGGTTGGGTTTTCTTCGGCAATGCGCAACGCAATCTCGACCAAGTCAAGATGCGCCCGGCTGGTGCACAGGGCCACCGGCATCAGTGGACCTTGTGGTTTAGCCGGCGGCGGACTTCATCTTTGAGGTTCTGTACGTTAAACAGCGCAAGCTCTCCACGGTCGGCCTGCTCAATGCCAATGCCAATTTCCTGTCGGAGTTCCGTGTGGCGCAATCGCTGCACTTCCGGGGACTCTCCCAGCCAACGGTATAACTCCCAACGCTCCTGGGCAGAAAGCCGTTCCGTGGCCGACTTGACTTCAGCAACCGTCTTCATGCGGAAAATCTAAACGCGCCAGGAGAAAACCGCAAATACGTTTTGACATGCCGGAGGCACAACAACCGCAGTGGCGTCCGCGCCATAATCCGTGGCTGATTACGGTCACGGTGATGATGGCGGTGTTCATGGAAGTGCTGGACACCTCCATTGCCAACATCGCCCTGCCCCACATCGCCGGCAGCCTCTCGGCCACGCCGGAAGAGGCCACGTGGATTCTGACCAGCTATCTGGTGTCGAACGCCATCGTGTTGCCGATGACCGGCTGGCTCGGGAACCATTTCGGACGCAAGCGCGTGCTGCTCTCGTGCATTTTCATGTTCACCCTCTCGTCGGCGCTGTGCGGCTTGGCGTGGGATTTGCCGACGCTCGTACTCGCAAGAATTCTTCAGGGCTTCGGCGGCGGCGCCATGGTGCCCATCGCGCAGTCCATCATGCTCGAAAGCTTCCCGATGCAGAAGCGCGGCGCGGCCATGGCGGTATTTGCCCAGGGCGTGGTGGTGGCGCCGATTCTGGGACCCACGGTGGGCGGCTGGATCACCGACAATTATTCCTGGCGCTGGATTTTTTACATCAATGTGCCGGTGGGCGTGCTCGCCGCGATCCTGGCCAAATGGCTCGTGGAGGACCCGCCCTACATCAAGCGCAACCTCGAGGCCACCATTGATTACATCGGCTTTGCGCTGCTGGCGGTCTGGCTGGGCACAATGCAAATCGTCCTGGACAAGGGGCAGGAAGCGGATTGGTTAGGCGCGATCTGGGTGCGCTGGTTCACCCTGGTCTCCGTGCTTTGCTTCATCGGCTTCCTCTGGTGGGAGATGGAGTGTGATCATCCGCTGGTGGACTTGAAAGTGTTCAAGAACCGGAATTTTGCCGTGGGGCTGGTGCTGATGACCACGCTGGCCGCCATTTTATACGGCACCACGGCGCAACTGCCGCTGTTCTTGCAAACGCTGATGGGCTATCCGGCGCTGCAAAGCGGTTACGCCCTGAGCCCCCGCGGTCTGGCGGCCTTCGTTACGACGTTCTGCGTGGGCCGGTTGATGGGAAGAATCCGGGCGCGGTGGATGCTTTGTTTTGGCTTTGCCATGCTGGGCGTCTCCTCGTTCATGCTGGCCCGGATCAACCTGGACGTGAGCCAGATCGATGTGATCTGGCCCAGTGTGGTGAACGGGATTGCCATCAGCTTCATCTTCGTGCCGTTGACCATTTCCACCATGAGCCAGTTGGGTCAGGCGCAGATTGCCAACGCCAGCGGGCTTTTCAATCTCATGCGCAACCTCGGCGGCAGCATCGGTATCGCGTTTGTGACCACCATGCTGGCGCGCGGAGCGCAGGTGCACCAGGCCTTGATGGTGGGGCATCTGACGCCCGCCGACCCGGCCTACACGTACCGGTTGGCCGTCACCCGGCAAATGTTCGCGCAGCACACGGACCCCGCCATGGCCGCGCGCCAGGCGTACGGGAGCCTGTACTCCCTGCTGGATCAGCAGGCCCATTTGTGGGCGTTCATGGACAACTTTTTCCTCTTTGGCGTGCTCGCCGTGGCCGCGATGCCGCTGATCTTCTTGTTCAAACGGGTCCAACCGGCCAAGCGGCCATCACCGGCCGCAGGTCATTGAGCTGCCGCCACGGGTAAGTTGGCGCCGGGGCTGACGGCGTTTCAGACGCTGATTTGGGCGAGGGCGCGGGCCATGATTTCACGGGCGCGCTCATCGGTTTTGGCCTCGGCGTAGCAGCGGAATTCCGGCGCGTTGCCCGACGGCCGCAGGTGCAGAATCTCCCCGTTGGTAAAGGAAATGCGTAAGCCATCCGTCCGGTTCAGGCTGGCCACCGGGCCGCAAATGTCGCCGAATAACTTTCCGAGGGCCGCCTTGTCGGTGGCTTCGGAGCCCGAGGTGAACCGTTCGAGGAGGGCGCGGCTTTTTTCGGCGGGGAAATTCTTGAGGCGATCGCTGGCGGTGAACCGGGGCGGCAGACTGGCGGCAAGTTGCGAGATGGTTTTGCGCTGCTGCCGGGCCAGCAATAGGATGCCGAGAATTACAATCACCGCGTCCCGGGTGGGCAGGGCCCGCAGTTTCTTGACGCCCGTCGCCAAGTCCGAATCCAGCAGGAAGCCGCCGTTGGCCTCGTAGCCCACCACGCGCCGGGCGCCGGCCGCCGTGGCTTCGGCCATGGCGGCCACCACGAAGGGCGACCCGATACGGGTGCGCCGGACTTCCTTGAACCAGCGGCATTTTTCCACCACGGTGTTGCAACTGACGGGCGTGCTCACCGAATCCGCCCCCCAAAACCGCGCGCACAGCACGCCGGCAATGTCGCCCCGCAGCCAGACGCCCTTTTCATCGCTCACCAGCGGGCGGTCGCTGTCGCCATCGGTGGAGACGAGGGCGTCAAAATTCCCGGTGCGCGCCCATTCGGCGGCGAGGTGGACATCTTCCGGGCGGATGGCTTCGGTGTCCACCGGGATGAATGTATCGGAGCGTGCCAGGGGCGTGACTCGCGCGCCCAGACCGGAGAGGATCTTCACCAGGATATCGCGGCCGACGGCGGAATGCTGGTACACGCCCACGCGCACCCCGTGCAAGGCGTCGTGCGCGAAGAAATTCAGGTAGCGCATGACGTAATTCTCGCCCGGTTCGGGCGAGAACGGATGCGGCGTGACGTCCGGGCGGGTGAAATTCCCGGCCGCGTTGAACAGGTCGTCCTCCAAGGTGACCACCTGGGTACTCATGCCCTTTTCATCAGACTTGAGCACTTCGCCGGCGCACTTGTTGAATTTGATGCCGTTGCGGTCATCGGGGATGTGGCTGCCAGTGACCATGATCGATGGAATCTTCTGTTCCAGGCCGTACAGGGCTACGGCGGGGGAGGGGATCTTGCCGCCATTGACCGGCCGGTAGCCGAGGTCCTCGGCCGCGCGCAGGACGGCTTCCATGATGCGGTCGGTGCTGGGGCGGAAATCGCCCGCCACGGCCACGCGTTCGCCGCCGCGGTGGAGTTCGCCAATGGTTTCAAGGTATTGCAGGAAACCGCGGGTGTAGGCGTAGCCGACCAGGTCGGTCAGGGCAGTGGCCAGGCCGCGCGCGCCGCTGGTGCCAAAGGCCACCCCGCTGCGGCTCATCAGTTCTTGAATGGACAACTTCATTGTTTATCTCGTGATTGGCAACTGTCTCGCTCTGCATTATAGGCCCCGGCGGCCAATGTGCGAAGCGGAAACGATTTTAGGGGTTGGACAGCCTTTGTCCAACCGGTCCGGTTAGGCTGGCCCCATGAAATTGAAATCGATCTTTTGGCAACATTCGAATGGCACGGTGGTGCAACGGTTTGGCCAGGCCCGGCTGATTCGCCACCGCAACGGGGAACACGAACTGATGGGCGGCAACTCCGCCGACCGCATCGCGGCATTTGAATGGGCCTCGCTGTTTGCCCATGAAATCGTGTTCACTCACTTCCAGGGGCGGACCGACCTGCCCGCCCGCAAGTCCGGGGTTTTCCCCCGTCTCCTGATGGCGGTGAATTGAGCGAGTACGACCCGGCCTGGGGGCGCCTGCGTCCGGCGCGTGCGCCCCATAAAAAAAAACGCCCCGCGATCACTCGCGGGGCGTGGTGTAAGGGAAGGCCGGCTTAGGAGCCGACGCTGGCGACTTCCTCGCCGGTTTCGACGTTCACGATCTTGAACTGCTCGGCATGCATGCCGGTGTCCGCGCGGAACGACAGCTTGCCGAAGTAACGTTTTTCCATCTCGATGAGATGTTTTTCGTCCTCGGTGCGGAGCCGCTCCAGCA
>CAYTJG010000410.1:0-4584 GCA_964437865.1 uncultured Bifidobacteriaceae bacterium
CCCCGGCGCGCTGTTTTCCACCACACCTGCTGCCGCCGTTTATCCCAAGGAGGCATTCGAGGTGTGCCATGATGATATGCTCTAAAAACCCGCAACACCCGCTACAATGTTGATGGACAACGATTTAGTGTGCAACATTTGGAACAACCGGGGTGCAACAACCCGCAACATTTCGTCCCTGCGGGCCTCGCGCTGAAAGCGCCACACAGGACAGCCCGGGGCAGAGCAAGCCGCGCGAGCGCCGTCCCGGGAACCAAGGCCCCAACCACCTCCAGCGCTGTAAGCGCGACACAACCCGATCGCAATCGAATTCCTGCCATTTTGTGACACTGGACATGGGGCGAGATCGTCTTGCTCAGATAGTAGCCGGGCCGTTCAAATTGCCATCAAATCTGGGGGCTTCGAGCATTCCGCACTATCAACGCTTGTCATCCCGGTGTTGGGTTCGAAGAGCTGCCTTAAAGGCTGCCAGCGTGGCCGGACTAACGTGGTGCTCGATGCCTTCGGCGTCCATTTCCGCCACTCGTTCAGGAATGCCCAACGAGCGGAGAAAAGACAGCACGGTCTCATGCCGGCTTTTGCAGGTTGCGGCCAGCGCCTGTCCCTTCTCCGTGAGAAAAATAGAACGATAAGGCTGGGCGGTGACAAAGCCGGCCTTCTGCAATCGCGCAATCGTGCGAATCACCGTCACATGCGTGACTCCCAAACGTTTGGCGAGGTCCACCACCCGCGCTTCAGCAGACTCCCCAATCAAATCAGCGATCGCCTCCACGTAATCCTCCACGATTTCGTTGGCATGCTCGCGCCGCGTGTGCGACAGGTTTTCGGCCTGATGCTTTGAATCGACCTGAGGTGCTGCCGATGTACGCGGCCGTTTGCTGAGCTTTGCGATGGACGTCATACTTTCTCAAGTATCCAACCAGAATGGGAGTCGGAAGTCGAGCCCAACCTTGTAGCGCGGGCTACTTAACCGACCTGCAAAAAATGTTGACTCTCCGGCGGCCACATGTAGTATTGGCTACATGTTCGAGACTGTGCCACATAATAAAGCCGAGGCAACACGCGGTGCCGACCGTTGGCGGTCGTTCATGATTATGCTCGCCACCGGCAGTCTCACCGTCCGGGCGCAAACTGCGCCTGAACCCATGGCGGTTTCCCCGAATTCCCCGGCCGACCTGCCCAGCCCGGCAATGCGCGGAATGGAACCCGCCCCGCCAACGAATTTTCCAGCCGCGGAGCAGAGCTGGAATGTGCATGTACAAAACACGGACATCGTGCAGGGTTACCCGGCCTTTCCGGCGCAGTATGCCGGCCCTAACAGCCTGCCCAACGGCGGGGAAGCCCGCGAGACCGTTTCTCTTGATTTGTATGCCGGTGTCCGGCTATGGCCTGGGGCCGAGGCGCACATGGACGGATTGATGTGGCAGGGATTTGGATTGGGCAACACTTTCGGCGCGGAGGGGTTTCCAAACGGCGAGGCTTTCAAACTTGGCACCGGAGTTCCCAGTGGCACCATCGCGCGCCTGTTTATCCGGCAAACCATTGGCTTCGGCGGCGAACAGGAGAGCGTGCCCGATGACCAGCTAACGCTGGCCGGCAAACAGGATATTTCACGGCTCACACTCACGCTTGGCCGGTTCAGCGCCAAGGATATTTTCGACAACAATGCGTACGCGAACGATCCGCGCACGCAATTCATGAACTGGTCGCTCATGGCCAACGAAGCCTGGGATTATCCAGCCGACGCGCTCGGTTACACCACCGGTTTCGCGGTGGAGTTGAATCAGCCGACCTGGACGCTCCGTTACGGATTTTTTCAACTGGCGAGTGTTCCGAATGGTTTAACCGCAGAAGACCAGGTACTCAAATGGCCGTATGATGGTTCGGCAGAAGATGGACCGATTTTACAATCTTGGGGAATGGTGACCGAACTGGAGCGCCGTTACACAATCGGCGCC
This sequence comes from uncultured Bifidobacteriaceae bacterium, assembly GCA_964437865.1. Classification (GTDB taxonomy): domain Bacteria; phylum Verrucomicrobiota; class Verrucomicrobiia; order Limisphaerales; family UBA11358; genus UBA11358. The sequence goes on from CAYTJG010000410.1 coordinate 1,959, forward strand.
CATCCGGGTGTCATCCGGCTTCTGGCCTATCTAAATCATACCGACATGGGCAGTTATCAGGAAGCAATTGACAATCCTACCCAACCCGCCGACATCGAAGCAACCCGTGCCTATCGTTACAAATATGGTTTCGGTCTGAACTGGGAACAGGAAATTGCAAAAAACGTCGGGGTCTTTTCGCGGATCGGCTGGAGCGACGGCCAAAGTGAAGCGTGGGTGTTCAGCGATGTGGATTACACGGTGACCGCGGGCCTCAGCGTCAAAGGTGCAAGGTGGGGGCGCCCCGACGACACGTTTGGATTGGCGGGCGTGGCCAATGGTCTCTCGCACGTTCACCAGGAATTTTTCGAAGCCGGCGGCACTGGCATTCTTGCGGGTGACGGCGCGTTGAGCTACGGCTGGGAAAAAATTCTGGAAACGTATTATGATTTCAAAATCTGGAAAACCACCCACGCCGCATTGGATTACCAATTTATCACCGACCCGGCGTTCAATCAGGATCGCGGCCCCGTGTCGATTTTCGGCGCAAGATTTCATTGGGAGTTTTAATAAAGCAACGAAATATCATGATTGACTATCACCAAACGCCCACGAATTTCCCTGAACCTCCGGCGACCGAAGCCGCGCCGGTTTCGCGTTCCGGCGCCATGTCGCTGGAAGGATTGCATGACAGTGTAAAAGTGCCCGATCATAAAGCCAGCTTCTGGCGGCAAATGATTGCTTTCTTTGGACCGGCGGTCCTCGTCAGCGTGGCCTACATGGACCCGGGCAACTGGGGCACCGATCTGCAAGGCGGCGCCCAGTTCAAATACGGATTGCTTTGGGTGGTTGGTCTCGCGAGCCTGATGGCGATATTTCTCCAGGCGATCGCCGCGCGGCTCGGCATTGCGACCGGGCGCGACCTGGCCCAATGCTGCTATGATTGGTATCCCAAGTGGACGCGCGTGCCGAACTGGCTCATGGCGGAATTGGCGATTATCGCCTGCGATCTGGCGGAAGTCCTGGGCGGCGCGGTGGCGCTGAACATGTTGTTCCATATCCCCATTTTCTGGGGCGTGATCATCACGGGACTGGACGTGCTGGTGCTGTTGGCTTTGCAGGGCCTGGGCATGCGGATGATTGAAGCGGTGGTGCTGTTGCTGGTGGCAACCATTGGGGTTTGCTACTTTATCGAGATTTTCGTTCTGCCGCAGACGCGGCCCGGCTTTCTGGAAATGGGCCGGGCGATGGTTACGTTTCATTTGGGTTCGCCCGCCATGGTTTATGTGGCCATCGGGATCATTGGCGCAACGGTCATGCCACATGTACTATATTTGCACCCCGCCCTGGTGCAGAGCCGCAAATTCCAGAAGGACGACGAATCCATCCGAACGGCGATCCGCTTCAATACGATTGACGTCGTCGCCAACCTGTCGGTGGCGTTCCTGATCAACGCCGCCATCCTGGTACTGGCCGCGATCGTCTTTTACGGCAAGACCAGCGTCACCGCCGCCGGCGGACAAGTGGTTCAGTTTAATGATTCAACGGACTGGATTCAGGCGGCCAATCTGACCTTGGCGCCGCTGATGGGCACGGCGGCTGCGAGTATGCTTTTCGCCATTGCCCTGCTGGCGAGCGGCCAAAGTGCCACCATTGTCGGCACGATGGCCGGCCAGGTGGTGATGGAAGGATTCATGCACTGGCGAATCAAGCCGTGGCTGCGGCGGCTCATCACCCGTTCGCTGGCCATCCTTCCTACGGCAATCTTTATCGGCATTCGCGGGGCCAATAACGTCAACGATCTGATTGTCCTGAGCCAGGTGGTGCTGGCGCTTCAGCTTCCCTTTGCGATGTTCCCCCTGCTGCATCTGGCCAGTTCCCGCAAGCGGATGGGAAAATGGCGACTGGGCTGGTTTCTGCTCATCGCCGGGTGGGGTTCGGCAGTGACGATCACAGCCTTCGACTTCTACGGTCTGCCTGACGCCGTGAAACAGGCTTGGCAGGTGATTAAAGGCGGATAGAATCAACAAAACCTAACGCATGTACCAAACCATTCTCGTAACGCTGGACGGCACCCGAACCGACCGCGCGATTATTGAGCACGTCCAGCAATTGGCAAAACTCGCGCAAAGCCGTGTGGTCTTGCTCCATGTGGCGGACGGTTGGGCCGCCCGAACTTTCGGCCCAGACGCGATCAGCCCCGAGATCACCGAAGATACCGCGTATTTGAGCCAAGTTCGGTCGGAGTTTCAAGCTGCCGGTATAGAAACCGAGGCGGAACTGGCTTACGGAGAACCCGCGGCAGAGATTGTCAAATGGGTCGAAAAAAAAGGCTGCGATCTTGTGGCTATGAGCACACACGGCCACGGCTTTCTGGCCGATTTGCTTCTGGGTAGCGCCTCACACCGCGTTCGCCACCGCATTAGCGTGCCCGTGCTCATGCTTCGGGCACGGTAAGTCCGAGGGCTGGAATCGTGGCCCTCATCGCAGCCCATGGGCAATATTTTAGCTCGCTTTTTTTGAAAGGGTCAGTGAAAGGCCTGGGAAAGGGTCACCCATTAAGGAAATTGGTAAATATGGGTTTGATTTGGTGAGGTGTCGCGGAGCGACGTTGGATTTTAGCCAGACACGCCAGTGTCTGGTCTCG
>CAYTJG010000411.1:0-4543 GCA_964437865.1 uncultured Bifidobacteriaceae bacterium
ATGGAACCACTGCCAAGGTGGCCACAATTTCAATCCATCCACATCGACAAGGCTTAACACCATATTCCCAAGAAACAAATATAGGTTGATATCTGCGCTCTCGTCGTCGATTTCACTTGGAACATAGTCTAGGGAAGTACGCATAACTCCCATATTTCGTAACGCTTCAAATCCCAGTTCTCCAAGCGGGTCTCTGTTTAGCCACCTTTGCAAATTCGGATCATAAAATCGGTAGAGGTAGTAATACAAGCCCGAGTTTCTATTCCATTCCTTGCTCGACAACCGGTAATTGCTCACGTCGGCCAGCAAACCGCATTTGGCCAGCGTGTGGCCGAAGCAACTCGAAGACAATCCCCTCCCCTTGGCCTCGGACCACCCCGAGCCCAATCGTGTCGTCCCATCGTCGTTCATCCATCGCGTTGACATAACCTGTCCCCCGTCGTCACTGATCCGGTTTGTTCCAGCCGGCGGCATTAGATGCATTAAAGCTTTTGTACACCCCTCACTGGATCTTTCAAGCCTAAAGGGGACAAAAATCCAGCGCGCCCGTCTCCGCTCCGGCGCGAATGATCCCCTCGCAGCACACGAACCGCAAACCGCGAACCAAAGTCCCACTTGGACGGCTGAACGGTTATCATCCAATACGCCAGCCGCAAACCGATGCCCTGCAACCGTCCCGCCGGGACGGAACGGCGTTACGAAACCCAAACCCGCATTTGAAAATGCGGGCTATTCTCAGGGGTTCCGATGGAACCAAGGTGCCCGACCTTCCAACAACACCCTCCATAATTCCTTCGCCTCGCCGGTTGAGCAAAAATCAGACGTGCAGGTCGTCCAGATGGAACGCAGGGGCAGTTTTCAGTCGCACACAAGCCGCCTCAAAATCCCGGAGATAGATGATTGTGCGCGTGGTCTGCTCGCTCATCAGATTGACCTCGCGCTTAAACGCATCGTAGCAATACGGCTTAAAACCGCGCTCACGGATCTGTTGATGCAACTTGCCCTCATCAAATCCATACCGGTTGCCCGGCCGATTGCGTTCCACGATCAGGGCCTGGAGTTTGGGGTTGGCGAGCGTCTTTTCAGCGCCTCCGAACACTTCCGGTTCGAATCCTTCCACATCCACTTTCAATAAGACCGGAGCATCATCGCCAAATTCCGCATCGAGGGTGGTCACCTCGACTGGAATGGCCGCCGCCGCTTCTGCCGTGGTGGCCATGTGGTTTTCCGTGCCCAGCCCAGTCGTCATTGGGACACTGCCGATGGCGCGGCCCGCAGCCGCATTAACCAGCTTGACGCGTGGCACAAGATCATTCAGCCGAACATTCCTTGTCAGCGCGCCAAAAGTTTCCGGATTGGGTTCAAAGGCATGAACAAAGCAACCGGCGACACCGGCGCCAAGCACCGTGAAGACGCCGATGTTGGCTCCCACATCCGCAAACTTGTCCTCGGCGCGCAGAAAATGCATGGTGAAAGCCATGGGTTCAAACTCGCAAAGGCGGGGGGCAATATAATGCGCCGCCCCTTTCATACGAGAAGGAATCAGCAAGCGAGTGCCGTTGGGAAAACCCACGCAAATTTCGCCCGGGACAATCCGGGCGGCTATTTGAATAAAGCCATATTCAAGCACGGCTCGATTCCGGCGATGCTGGTTGAGTGGATGGTTGCGATAGTCGCGCAGCGCGGCATTTATTTTCTTGATTGGATTCATCGCGACTATTGTTTGAAGTTTCCCATTGGCGGCAGTCTCAATTTCCCCCATTGCCTACTGCTTCAGGCCGAACTGGCGACGGCTCGCGGTGGTCAACACGAGCACAGACTATTGACAATCGCCCGGGCGCGCTAGCCCATTTTCCTTCACCTTCGTGTCTCTGGTTCCGGCTGCCCGCCGCGCCCGTTTTCAAAAACAAGGCTGATTTTTTGGCGATTTTTCCTATCATTCGCCCTGTGAGCGCGTTCACCGAACCGGCGTTTGCCTGGGAACCCATCACGCCGCGCGGCGTGGCGGCGTTTGCCCGGGCGTCCTTTGAACGCCTGTTCGTCGTCCAAGCCCTCGTCGCCTTGCTCGCCGCCGCCGCCGTGGTCTGGACGCTCTCCGACGGCATCTTCCCCACCATCGACCGCGCCATAGCCCAATTGCCTGATGCCGGGGAAATCCACTCCGGCAGGCTGGATTGGCGGGACGATTCGCCGCTACTGCTGGCCGAAGGACGCATCCTGGCCCTCAGCGTGGATCTGGACCACAGCGGCACCCTGCGCTCGCCCGCCGATTTTCAATTCGAATTTGGCCGCGATTCGCTCCGCATCTTTTCCCTGTTCGGGGTGGGCGAAGTGTTCTATCCGCCGGGCTACATCATCGCCGCCAACCAGACGGATGCCCGCCCCACCTGGGGCGCCTGGGCGCCGGATATCCTGGGTCTCACCGCCATCGGCGTTTTCCTGGGCTTGCTCGTGGTCTGGGCCGTGCTGGCCACGATTTATGCCATCCCGGTCTGGCTCGTCTGCCTGTTTTGCAACCGCGACCTGAACTTCCGGGCCAGTTGGCGGGTGGCGGGCGCGTCCTTGATGCCGGGCGCCCTGCTGGTGGCGCTGGCCCTGGTGCTTTATGAAATGGGCGGGCTGGATGTGCTGCAGTTATCCCTCGCCTTCGGCCTGCACCTGATCATCGGGTGGATTTACCTGTTTCTGAGCCCCATGTTCCTGAACCGGGTGGTGCCGGTGGGCAAAAAGAACCCGTTCCTGGACCGGGAATAAACGGCCCCGGCCGGCGCAAAATTCCTTCGTTCCCCGGTGGCTTTCCTGCTAGATTGGCCGCCACATGAAGTGGACAAAAACTTTGATTCCGACCCTCCGCGAGGCGCCTGCTGACGCGGAAATTGTCTCGCACAAGCTGCTGCTGCGCGCCGGCCTCATCCGCAAGCTGGCGGGCGGCGTGTACACGTTCCTGCCCCTCGGGTTGCGCGCGCTGCGCAGGGTGGAGCAGATCGTGCGCGAGGAGATGGACCGGGCCGGCGCGGTGGAAGTGCTCATGCCCGCCCTGCAGCCCCCGGAAATCTGGCAGCAAAGCGGCCGGTACGAGACCGCCAGCGGCGTGCTCTTTAAACTCAAGGACAGCAACAACCGCGAATGGGTGCTCAGCCCCACCGCCGAGGAAGTCATCACCACCGTGGCCTCCACGGAAATCAATTCCTACCGCCAGTTGCCCAAGAATTTCTACCAGATCAGCGTGAAGTTCCGCGACGAAATCCGGCCGCGCTTCGGCCTGATGCGGGCCAAGGAGTTCATCATGAAGGACGCCTATTCGTTTGACGGCACGGACGAGGGCGCCATGGCGAGCTACCGCAAGATGTACGACGCCTACACGCGCATTTTTGCGCGGTGCGGCCTGAAGGCGTTCCCGGTGGAGGCGGACACAGGCGTGATCGGCGGCAATTATTCGCACGAGTTCATGGTGCCGGCCGAGACGGGCGAGAACGACGTGGCGTTTTGCGAAGCGTGCGGCTACGCGGCCAACGTGGAAAAGGCCACCAGCGGCCTGCCCAAAACCGCCGCGCGCGAAGTGGGCGCCCCGATCGAAAAATTCGCCACGCCCGGCGTGGTCACCATCGAGGCCCTCAGCAAGGCGCCTTACAGCGTGCCGGCCAACCGCCAGATCAAAACGCTCGTGTTCATCGCCGATTCCAAACCGGTCATCATCCTGATCCGGGGCGACGACCAGTTGAACGAGACCAAGTTCATGGCCCGCACCGGGGCCGTGGCGGTGCGCCCGGCCACGCCGGAGGAGATCGCGCCCCTGCTCCACGCCAAACCGGGTTCCCTCGGCGCCGTGCTGAATGTGCCCGCCGACGTCAAAGTCTATGCCGACGAACGCCTGCAAGGCGCCAACGGCATGACCACCGGAGCCAACGAAGACGGTTTCCACCTGCACAACGTCTCCATCGAGCGCGACATCAAGGTGAGCGCGTGGTTCGACCTGCGCACGGTGACCGCCGGCGAGCCCTGCGTGAAATGCGGCAAGCCCCTGAAACTCCGCCGCGCCATCGAGGTGGGACATGTTTTCAAGCTGGGCACCAAGTACAGCGAGAAGCTGGGCGCCACCTTCCTGGATGTGGACGGCCAGCGCAAGCCCTCCGTCATGGGCTGCTACGGCATCGGCATCACGCGCACCTTGCAGGCGGTGATTGAACAGAGCAACGACAAAGACGGCATCATCTGGCCCCTCAGCGTGGCACCCTATCAGGTCTGCATCACCCCGCTGGCCGTGGCGCCCGAGAGCCAGGCCATGCAACTGGCCGAGAAGTTCTATGCCGAACTGACGGCACAGGGCGTGGAAGTGATTCTGGACGACCGCGACGAACGTCCGGGCGTGAAGTTCAAAGACGCCGACCTGGTGGGTTTCCCGGTGCGCATTGCCTTGGGCGAAAAATCGCTGGCCAAGGGCGAGGTGGAAATCAAGCCCCGCGGCGGCGCGCTGCAAGCGGTGAAGATCGAGGCCGCCGTGGCCGAAGTGCTCAAGAGCCTGAAAGCGTAAAGGTGGGGGGCG
>CAYTJG010000412.1:0-4467 GCA_964437865.1 uncultured Bifidobacteriaceae bacterium
AATACGATCTTACCCGCCGCGTTCGCATGGATCCGGATCTCCCCGTCCACCGCTTCGCACGACCCGGCCCGGCGCGCCAAGCGCAGTTCATAGTCCACGCCGGCACAGCGGTATTTCACGCCGTCCGCCGTCACCGCCTGCACCACGCCCGATCCCGTGCCCGCGGCCAGCTCCCACGCCCAGCGCAATGGCCGGCCCTGACCGTCCCGCACTTCGCTGGTCAACGTGGTTTCCGCACAAACAATCTCCAGGATTCCGCCCCCGGCCAGCGGCTGGCGGATGCTCAAGGCCTTCCGGCCCGACTCGCGAACCACCGGCGCGCCGTCCGGTTTCAGCGGGAGGGGTGCGCCCACCAGCGGCAGCAGCACAGGCCGCATGCCGGCCCGCTGGGCGGGGTTGGTGCCCATGGCCACATCCACCACCGGCAGGGTTTCATAAGCCAGCGAAGTGTTGGTGAGCGCCACGTCATGCGTGGCGGCCACCACCGTTTCATCAAACCGATGCAAATCGCGGACGAAAAATTCGCCGTCCTGCCAGAGAAAGTTGACGCGATAAAACCGGCTGTCGTACCAAACCGTCCGGCGGCCTTCGTGTTTCCAATCGTCCAGATAAACCATGGCCGTGGGGGGCGTCACCGCAAAATGGTGACGGAACCACGCGCCGGATTCGGCGAGAGTTTCCACGCGGATTTCACCGGCCTTGGCCTCCGCCACCAGCCGTTGCGCCTGCAGCCGCAAGCCCTCCTTCATGGCGTCCCAGCCAAACGAATTCTCCTGCCCCGCCTGGGTGTAGCCAAACGCCAGACAGGGCTGGTGAATCAGGTCGCCCAGAAACCAATCCACCCACGTGGCCGAACCGCCGGCAGACGGATAAACCGGTTCCAGGGTGAACATCCCGGGAGTGGTGCCATGCTGATAGATCGGATCGCTGCCGAGCATCCGGAAAACGGGAACGTCAATCTGGCCGGATCGCGTCTGGGCGGGCATGTAGGCGTTGAGCCGGCTGGGATAATAGGCCTGGTTCCAATAGCCGCCCCACAAGGTGTAGCCGTCGGTGCCGATCTGGTCCTTGCAATTGCAGGAGGCCACGATGCCGTAGCGTTGCGCCAGATAGGCCAGGGTGACCTCGTCGATATACCACGAGCCGATGGTGCGCGGGTAATAGCCGAACGTGTCCTTGAACCGTGCCATATAGGCATCCACCAGGCGTCGCCGCTCCGCCGGCGTGTAGCCGGGCGAGAAGCCCACGTTGGCCGCCCAGTCCCAATCGAACCGGCCGCGCCAGCGCAGCCCGGCCTGTTCCACCAGCGGCCGCGGAATTTCCCACCAAGCCGCGACTTCATCCCGCGGCCCCAGCCGCGCTTGCAGCAGCTTCACATAGCGCGGATTGATCAAGGCGTCGTATTGCAACGCCCAGGTGGCCGGCAAGGCAAACTCCCGGAGCAACTCGATTTGATTGCTCGTGGTTGTATAAAGGATCTCCTCCGAATTCGGCAGCCGCGAATCGGAATTCCGGATGAAGTTGTAGAGGTTGACGATGCGCGGGCCATCGGCGCGGGCCGGTTGAACAGCGGCCAACCCGGCCAGCATCAGCGCCAGCAGTAGGAACCGCGAGCCAACCGAATTCAGGCGTGGCCGCCAGCCTCGGTCCGCGGCCGTCCCGGCCGCTGAGACGTGATATTGGACCAGCCGCCACCTGCCCAAGATACCCCGAGAAGCACGGCCGCCCCACCCCGCTGCGCTCGATTGGCCGGCGGCCGCGTTAGGCGAACACGTCAGCGCCCGGGACGGCCGCGGGACGGCCCAGTTTTGAACCCACGCACGCCAGCGATCAAATGTTATTGGTTTCATGTGAACAGGACTCCGAAACCTTTACGTTAAACCTTTGCACCTGGGCTGTCCGTGTTTTGGGCGGAGCAGGCATCGCAGCGCCCGTCTCGCTTTTACTCGCCAAGTTTGCCACCGGGTTCGATTCACGGAAAATGGTCGCTCGGAAATTCGCCGCCATCGTATCGGTTTCGCCGGGGCCGCGCCATCACCGGTTCGGGTGAATAATAAAACGACCGGCCCGGACGGGCCTTTTCCCGTCCGTGAGCCGGCCAACCAAAACGCCCCGCGACCGGCGCGGGGCGTGCTGTTCGTTGCTTTCTATACGCCAAGGGCGATTACTCGCCCACGGTGATTCGTTTGGGCTTGGCCTCTTCGGCCTTCGGCAGCACCACGGTTAAAATCCCGTCCTTGTAAGTGGCCTTCACCCGGTCACCCGCCACCGCCGTCGGCAGCGTCAGCGCCCGCGAGAAGCGGCCGAAATACCGCTCTTGCCGATGAACTTCCGTCCCTTCGTTCACCTTCTCCTCCTGGCGTTCGCCGGAAATCACCAGCGCCCCTTCCTGAACCGAGACTTCGATGTCCTCGCGTTTCATGCCGGGCAATTCCGCGCTAATCGTGAAGCCGTCCTTGTCCTCATGTACGTCCAGTGCCGGCGCCCACGCCCGCAAAGGCGATTCAAAGAGGCGATCCAACTCATCCTGCAAGTTTGCCAGCCGGCCAAAGGTGGGCCACGCCACTCCGGGTCGAGTATATTGTACCAGTTGCATGTTTATCCTTTCGTTGGTTGATTGTCTTTAGTTGCTGTTTGTCCGGGGCGCCTCGCGGTGCCCTCGGTGGTTGATCGTTTCAATTACCGGTACTCTCTATAGCTTTGCGGATGCCAACCTGGAAAACCGCGAAAATCCATTAAAACTGGGCGATTATTAGGAATTGTAGTGAAGCGAATGGGTCACTATGGCGCTTTTATATGTGCCATGTTTTTATCAGGCTGCCAAATTGGCACCCGATAGACTCAGGACATTAACTTGACCCAGAGGAGCAGACCGCCGAGCCCGGCGAGTGTGACCGGCAGGCCGAGGCGGCTGAAATCCCAGAAGCTGATCTTCACGCCCAGATCGCGCGCCTGCTGGACCACGATCAGGTTGGCCACACTGCCGATGATAATCAGGCTGCCGCCAAAACTGTTGGCCAGGGCGAGAATATAGGCGGACGTCGGCGTGAGGGGGGTGACCACTTTCAGCAACAGCATGACGGTGGGCGAGTTGTTAATGAGGCTGGTCAATACGGTGGTGGTCAACGCCAGGTTGGCGGGGCGGTTGAGCTGGAAGCCCGCCTGCGCCAGCCATTGCACGGCCCGGTCGCCACAGCCGGTGGAGACAAAGGCGCCGGTGACCACGAACAGGCCGATAAACAAGATGAGAATGGGCCAATCGACCAGCGCCAGCAAATCCTCCGTGCGGAACTTCGGGCTGGCCAGGTGAATCCCCGCGGCCGCCAGCGCAATGATTTCCGTGGGCACCGACGAGAAGAAAAGGCCGATCACCGCGGTGAGCACGATCAATCCCTTGATCGTGTGCACGCGGTTAAACGGGGCCGTCTGGCTGGCCGTGGCCTCCGGCGCGGGACTCGCCAATTGCAACCGGTTCTTCGAGAGCCACCAGATGATGCCATAGGCGCACGCCATGGCGAACGTCACCGGCACGCAGCTCCACAGCAGGTAACGGCCGAAACTGAGGTGCGCCGTCTCGCCGATGAGCATGTCCTGGGCGTTGCCAATGAGGGTGGCCGCCGCGCCGATGTTGCTGGCGATGGCCAGGCCCACCAGGAATGGCACCGGGTTAATCCGTTGGCGCAACAAGGCCGTGGCCACGATGGGCGTGAAGACAAAACAAACGATGTCATGATTCAGAAAAGCGGACAGGCCGCCGGTGGCCGCCATCAGGATGAACAAAAACCGCGCGGGATGTCCCATCCGCGTGGCGATGCCCGCCGCCACCACATCGTAAAACCCCGAGAGTCGGAGCTGCGCCGAAATCACGAAAAACCCGAACAACAGGCACACCGTGGGCCAGTTGACCCACGCGATCGCCTGATCCGTGGTCACGCGGCCGAAGATCATCATGGCGATGGCCCCCAACAAGGCGATGCCGACGCGGTTCAATTTCAAACCGGGAATACGCCCCGCGGCCAGGCCGAGGTAGGTGACGGCAAAAATCACCAGGATATTCGAGGTTGGGTTCATGGTTGGGTTGCGCCGGGAGAATGAAAGCGAAGAACCGCCCAAGATTCAACCTCCAATCGCAGGGCCTTTGGGCGCCCCGCGCTGGGACGTGCGGGCGTGGCGGCCGGTGGATCGTTGAGCGAAGCGTGATGAAGCGGCCGTTCGTTTCGGGGTGTGTGGTTGGGTGGCGGCTGGCTCAAAATCACGCTTCAGCGCCCGAGACGGGCGAGAACCGAGGCTCTTCACGATGGCCAGGCGCAGGGCGAACGCGCCAGCGTCTTCGGAGTGCGGTGGCCCTCCACCGCTTTGGAACACGTCCTCGGTGGCCAACCAAAGCCACCATGGTTTGTTCGCTCGTGCCGTGTTCTTGCGCGAGCCGTGAGACGTTCACCCATAGCCACGGCCGGGGAAAATCCA
>CAYTJG010000413.1:0-4466 GCA_964437865.1 uncultured Bifidobacteriaceae bacterium
GAAATGACTGCCAAGTTTTGGATCTTCATGCAATGGGTTCTTATGATGAAGATTATTATACAAATAAATGATCATTTTGCAACCGCATATTTGTGCGGCGTGCGGTCATACGTGCCGGGGGATGCTGGGCGGAATCTCATTTTTGGTTCCCAAGCCCTGGGCGTGCGGGCCGAGCAATGCTCGGTGCTCCGGGGCGGCGCCCTTTCATGAGGGGCTCCGCCCGGCTACGGCACCATTTCAACCTCGTAAAACTTCTGCGCCACCGCCGGGTTGGGATCGTAATACGACGTGGTGGCACCCTGGCTGGGAATCGTGCCGCCGAGGTTTTGAAAGGGCTGCAGCAGATTGGTGGTGGCCAGCACCTGGTAATTGACTCCGGGCGCGCTCTGCCACAGCACCAGTTGGCTGTTGCCACCGCCCAGTCGCGACAGGGTCAGCGGCGGCGCCACGATGACGGTGCGGGCGTCGCCGATGGACGTGACCGCATTGGTGTAAACCACTTCAATGAGATTCGTGCCCACCGGCGGGTTGTGCCAGTTGTAGTAAATCATCTTCATGCCGGCGCACACGCCGGTCGCCCGCAGGATGTAGTCGCTGGCGGGTTGCAGCACGCCGTTGATCCAAATATTGAAATTGTTCGTTACGCTGGCCAGCGATGAGCTGAAGCAGGCGACGATCAGGTAGGTGGAATTGGTTTGGTAGGGCAGCACGGTGCCATTGGTGGCCGGGCTGGTAATCTCCACCACTTGGACGGGGGCCAGGGTGTTGACCGTGGCGGACAGGCCGGTGAAACGGTTCGTATAAACGCTGGTGCTGTATTCCTTCAAGCGCACGTTGAGGGTGGCCGTGCCGCTGGTCGGCACGTACTGGTACACGAACCGGAATTCCTGCGGGTAGTTCGGGTAAGTGGCGCTCAGGGTCGGATCCGGCGTCACCGCGGTGGCGGCCACGTAAATGGGATGGCCGTTGGTGTCGTTGCCATTGCCGTTGGCCTGGCCGGTAACAAGGTCATCGTTGGTGGAATCGCTGTCCTGAATGTTGAAATCGACGCCGGTCACCGAGCTGTCGGCACGGATCACGGCGGTGTAACTGTCGCTGCTGATGGTGCCGCCGGCCGGCGGATACGCCAGGGCGCCGGTGGGCAGCGCCCCATCGTAGTAGAAGGTTTGCAGGAACGTGTTGTACACCGCGGATTGACCGGCCCGCGGCAGGAAAACCCGGGCGCGGACAATATGAAAGCCGCTCGACAGACCGGTCGCGGTGTTGGCCGGGTTCAAGTCGTTGTGCAGCCATACCGTGGCGGTGGCGGGATTGAAATTGGTGATGGCCGCCTGCGTGAGGCCATAATATTTGGCGCCTTGCGGCTCGGCGTCGGATATCGGTGGGATATCCTGGCCGGCGTAAGTGCTGCCGCCGTAAAAGAGCGCCACCCGGTAACGCACCTGTGTGCCGGCGGGCTGGGCGGGCAGGGTGCCTTTCCACCAATCGATGTTTTCCTGGGCGCTGTCATGATTCACCCAGGAGGCTGGCACCACCTGCGTGGTGCCCTTGCCCGTGCCAAACGCGCCTTCGGGGGTGGAGCCATCGGTGGTGTAGTAGAGGTAGCCGGTGTTGACCTGGAACTGGTAGCCCACTTTCACGTAGATATCCGCCGTCTGGCCGGCCGCCGGGCTCAACGGCACGCGTTGGGTGGCGGTGTGGTTGGGCGCCAGCGCGGTGTTGGTGGTTGTGGGATCGTGATACACCCAACTGGCTGTCTGGTTGGTGATGTCCGCCCCGAAGCCCGCCCCCGCCACCACGTTGCTCCCGCCGCCAACGGTGTATTCATAGGTCTCGGCACCCAGCGACACCACGTTATTGCTGGCCACATTCCGGGCCGCGAATTTTTCCGGGCCGTTGCGAAACTGCAGCGCGGCCTGTTCGTAGCCGAGATAAACATCGGTGGCGTAGCCGGGCGGGTTATCGCGCAGATCGGCAAAATTCGTGGGCGCCAGCCCGGCGCTATGGTTGGTGCGGCCCAGGCCCATCTGGCTGTTCAAGTCAATGCCGCCATCCAGTTTGATCAGCGTGTTGGAACACGAGGCATCGCTACGCACGAGAATATCGAAATTGGCATTCGTCACCACCGGGATGCTGATGGCGTACGTCAAATTGGATACGTTGCCCTCGCCGGGCGCCCAGAGGGGATTGCCCGTGTACGGGTCCACGCTGCCGCGCATCTTGAATGGGAAAAGCGGATTGTAGGCGGCCTGGCCGTTCGGTCCATCCGTGCGGTAAACCAGCCCGTGGGGCACTTCGTGGCCGGCCTGGCGGAAGATGATGGCGTTGGTGGAGACATTGGCCCGGCTGGCTTCCGGCCACTCGTAGCCGTACATCACCCAGGCATCACTGGGCAGGGTCAGCTCGATGGCGCCGCCGCCCGCAGCCAGCGTCTGGCCGCCCACGTAAATCAGCCGTTGCGTCGGATCACTGGCCTTGGCCGAATTGGTGGCATCGGACCAGTTGGCGGTGGCGCCGTGGACCAGCAACTTTTGATAGGCCCGGCCGCCGGTGGGCGAAGAACTGGCCAGTTGCACCAGCACCGATCCCGGCGCGAACCCCACCACCAGCCCCACGCCCCGCGAATTGGAGACCGCCGTGGACGTGGTGTTGGCGGCATTCAAATAATAGCCGTCACTGGCCCGGGCGATGCCGTCATCAAAGGATATGTCGCCCGGATACGCGGTATCGTCGTTGAGGCCGACCAGCACGACGGCCTGCGTTTGCGGTTGGGCGCGGTTGCCCTCGCGGTAATCGTACCGTTCGAACAAGGCCACATTCTGATCGCTCCAGCGCGACCAGGTGCCGCCGCGGGCCAGTTGGTTGTGCAGGTACATCGTGTCCGGAATCGTGTTGTCACTATTGGTGCCGCTGCCCTCACCGAGATAATTGGCGTACGACTCGATGGGCGTGCCGCCATTCGGGTTGTGATTGAAGCCGTCCGAATACAGGCCGGGCAGACCCTCATGCAGGAAGAAATAGGCGTTCTCCAGGCCTTCATTCACCGGGCAGCAGGTGCCGCTGTCCTGCGTTTGCGGCAGGTTGACGCCCTGCGCCGTGCTGAAATTTCCGTTGGCATCGCAGTTGGCCCCCGGCGGCGTGTAGTCGCGCCCGTCGAGGCCGGACATTGAACTGCCACCCAGGATGCTGTTCATCTGGTTGTAGAGCGGCTGGTTCAGCAGCCGCATGCCGGAATGGAGATAATCGTAAAAATCCTCGCCCTGCGGCAGCGCCGAGGGGATGTATTCGCCGAAGATCATCGCGTCGTTGCGCGGTGCCTCGGTGTCGAACAGGCTGTTCCGGTTGCCGTCGGTTTCCACGTAGCCATTTCCGGTCACGTTGCTGCCGTAGCCATGCACGTAATCGTACATCGCCTGAATGGCCCCCGTGTAGCCCGCAAAGGACGGATCATTGGTCTGGCCGGTTTCGTTCCCGAAGAAGGCCACGGGCACATGCTTCACCGCGTCCAGCCGGAAACCGTCGCACTTGGTCGTATACAACGTCCACGCCACGGCGCGGCAAAGGTAGGTGGAGACATCCTCCGCCACCGGCTGACCGTGGCCATCGAACGGATGCCAGCCGTTCCCGCCCCAGCCGATGCCCAGCAGCGGGCCGTTGGTGTCCATGTACAGATCCGGCCGTCCGGGGAAGCGCACCAAGACGGGCTTGTTGGTGGTGTCGCCATAAGCCGGGCCGAAGTTCCAGTTCACGGTGCCCGGTTCGTTGGCCAGATCGCACAAGCCCAGCAGCGGGTTGTTCTCCACGTTTTCGGTGGTGCACCAGTCGCTCACATCCGACCAGTTTTCGTAGCCGCCGGATACCACCTGTAAATGAAAATCCTGCGGCACCAGGCCGGGATAATAAGTGGTGGGCGTGCCGGAGCCCGGATAACCCGGCACCACTCCCGACCGGTGGTTCATCACGTTGTCAAAATAGACGCGGATGCCAAAGCGATGGGCGGTTTGCACCAACTGGAGCAATTGCGCCTGGGTGCCGTAGCGCGTGGCCACCGTGCCCTGCTGGTTGGTGCTGCCCAAATCGAACGGATCGAATACGTCGTACCCGATGGAATAGGCGCCGCTGTTGCCCTTGGCCGGATTGGGCAGCCAGAGGCTGTCGTAGCCCGCCTCGGCGAGTTCGGGCATTTTCTGGGTGACCTGCGGCCAGGTCTGCTGAAACAGCTCCAGCATGGCGTCGCCCCGCACGGACGGCGCGCTGAGCAGCCAGGCCAGAGCCAGCACGGCCGCCCACGAGCGCCGGCCGCCGGCGCACGCGGATTGAAACAGGACTTTCACCGATGAATTCGAGGTTATGGTAATCACTTCAAACCCAGCCGCCGCTACGTCGCCCGGCGGCCACCGCCGCATGAATACGATGCAAAAAGCTGGAATGGTAGGTAAGGTAGCGCGCCCGGGCGCCGGGTGCCA
>CAYTJG010000414.1:0-4457 GCA_964437865.1 uncultured Bifidobacteriaceae bacterium
ACCTGAGCTACGACATCATGCGCTTCATGGACAACCTCAAGCCCGGCGTCAACAAAGGTGGCTGGGTTGACCAGGGCGGCGCCAATCCGATTGATCGGTATTCCGAGCAGCTTTTGGACACGGTGTTTTCCCGCTGTCCCGAGATGTGCTGCTTCAACTACGCCGGCATGCTCATGGCGATCCGTTCCAACGCGATCACCAATCGCACTTGGGCCGACGAACCGACCAGTTTAAACCTGGCCGATCTGCAAAAGACCTTGGGCGTCAACGACGGCCAGTTGACCTTCGCCGACATCGCCGCCTACACGCTCAAGCAGGTTGACCCGGTGCTGCTGAAGGTCGGCAAACCTGCCGGCATCAAGGCCTACACGCCGTATCACGCCACGGGCGAGGAATTCCTGCACGATTATCTGGGCATGATCGGCTTGCCCATGGACATCGTTCCGCATTTCCCCACGGATGCCGACATGGTGCTGCTCACGGAGCAAGCTAAATTGGATCCAGACATCATCCCCAAAATCCGGCGCCAGCTCAAAGCGGGCAGGTCGGTCTGCGTCACCTCCGGTTTTCTGCGCGCCATGAAGGGTAAAGGCATCGAAGACATCTGCGAACTCGAACCCACCGGGGCCACCGTGTCGGTGCGGCGCTTTGCCTTCGCCGGCGGACCGGGCGCCCCACGCCGGGGCGGGCCCGGCTTTGGCCGCGACACCGGCGGATCCGCGGGCTCCGACCCCTTTGAAGCCTCGCGCGATATTTTCATCCCCGAAATCAAGTACTTCAACATCCTCACTCACGATGCCTGGGGCGATGCCCTGGGGGTTTCTCCGGGCGGTACAACTTTCCCGGTCGTCCTCTCCTGTGATTACGCCAAGGGCAAGTTCTATGTGTTGACCGTCCCCAATGATCCCGCCGACTTCTACGCCTTTCCCCCCGCCGTTTTGTCGGTGATCCGGGCCGCGCTGGGCTCGGCCGAACCGGTTCGCATAGACAACGCGCCCGCGCAGGTCGCTCTTTTCCGATACGACAACAACACCTTCATCGTGCAGAACTTCCTGCCCACGGTGGCGGAGGTCACCGTGTCCATAACAGGCGTCGTGGCTGGCATCCGCGAAATTTCGACCGGGAAAGAAGTTGCTCCCGCGCCGGTCGCCAGCCGCGGATTTGGCGGGCCCGGGGGACGTGTCCCGGCCATGGCTCGGAGGACTTCGTTTACGTTCACCGTTCTGCCGCACTCGTTCATTGCTTTTCAACACCACTAACGAGGCAGGGCCTCAGACCGGCAAGGCATAATTTTGCGGACGTTCATGACCTCGGGAGCTTGCCGCTCTGAGGCCCTGTCTCGTTAGTTAAAAGCTTCGCGTGCGTTTGGGGCAGGAATGAGTCCGGTTGGGCTACACGGCAGTCGATCAAAGACTACGTACTCGAACGGACGCTGGAGGCAGATGCGGCGGACAACGCCGCCCTGGTGAAACTGGAAAAACTGCTTGATGTTCGTATCAGAGCTGCGCAAGCCGGAGCCGTCGGTCGCAAAACAGCATCTGAGGTAGCCTCCACCCAATAGGAGGGCGTAGCGTCTTGGGTGAAAGCCCAAGCGCTCTGGGTTCGATTCCCAGCACGGAGTGCCTCCGTTCGATCACGTCACTTGCCCAACTGCGTGCCGACGGTCATTGTGGCGGTGAACTTCGCCAAGGTGCCGAAGAAGCGCCCGAAGCTCAGCGCCAAGAACATCCGCGAGCGCGACGGCAACCGCTGCCGATACACGGGCCGGCTGTTGCACCCGACCGAAGTCAACCTCGACCACGTCGTGCCCCGCTCACGTGGTGGTGCGGATACGTGGGAGAATCTCGTTTGGGCTGCCCGCGACGTGAACCAGCGCAAGGTCGACCGCCTCCCGCACGAGGCCGGCCTTAAGCTGCTCCGCGTTCCGCGCGCACCGAAGGAGATGGCGGTGTCGGCCCTCATTCGCAATGCCCACGGCGTCGCCGAGTGGAAGCTGTTCCTGAATTGCGGCCCGGCGAGATGACATATTCCCGTCGGATGCGGCTGCCCTCGACCACGCCCCAGCCCGCCGCTTTCAAAGCGGGGTCAATATGCTCGGCTCTGGTTTCGGCTTCATCCATCCAACGGCGTTGGCCTTGTGCAAGCGTTCCAGGGCAAGCTCAAGCAAGCGGTCGTTGAACAGCCGCTCTTTGCGTTGGGCATGGTCGGCGCCCGCCGGCCGACTACGAATTCCCTGACGGATGCCCGGCAGGGTCGGCTCCGCCTTTTCGCGGGAAATCAACCAGTCCACCGTGGCCAGCGCCTCCATGCCCAGCGGAGATTGGAAACCATCAATCAATTCATCCGTGGCTTCAATGGCAGGCAAATAGACTTTGGCCTCGGTCGTCTTCAAATACAGATCGAGTTTCTCGCGCTTGGAATCTTCAAACCAGATGGTGTCAAAGGGATCGGCGTCAGAAATACGCTTGTCGCAATGGAGGTAACTGCCATCCAGCGCGTTCAACAGGTGGTCGAGACGGTTGGCATACGGGCCGTAGCGGTTGGCCTCAAAGCGCAAGTTCATGGGGTTTTCCAAGCCCAAGCGTTTGATGCTACGTTCCAAAAACCACGCCAGCTTTTGCGCCTCCAAGATGGTGCATTCGATGCCCAGCACCCAATAGCGACGGATCATTTCCGCGATCAACGCCCGCGCCGGCGTCAATTTTTCCACGCCCTGCTTCTTGGCCACGTTCTGATATTTTGCGGTTGGTTCGTAAACGACAACCTCCACGTCGGGCAACTCCGCCAGCGCCTGCTCGATGATCGGACGCACCACGGCCCAATCCAAACCGCCGTTGCCGCAACCAAGCGGCGGCAGCGCGATGGACTTGATTTGTTTCTCGCGGATTACGTTTTTCAACGCGACCAGACCGGAGCGCACCCATTCCAAGCGCGTGGGCTGAAACCACTGCTGTTTGGTGGGGAAATTAATGATCCAGCGCGGGCCGTCCAGCTCCACGCTGGCCGTGACGAACATCTCGCCGACGCGCACGGCTTCCGCTTTGCAGGCCACCGCATACGCCTTGTAGTTTTCCGGGAAACGTTCCTTGAACATCAGGGCGATGCCTTTGCCCATGACGCCCACGGTGTTCACCGTGTTCACCACCGCGTCAACACGGGCGTCCAGCAGATTCCCTTGGGTGAAACGCATCATAAAGTTAAAAATACCATGTTGGCGTCGTCTTGACACTCATTTTCTGCCCGCTGGCCAGCATCGTGGCCTCCACCTGTTTCCGCACCGTTTCGTTGTAGCAGCCAATGCCCATCACTGCCGACAACGGCAGGTGCCCATGCACCAGCGCCTCCGCCTGATACCGCGACTGTTTGCCAGGATCGGCATCGCTCGTCTTGAAATCACGGTTTTGCAACAGCGTCCAGTCAATGTGCTGCAAGTCGTCAATCTGGGAATAAAACATGGTGTCAATCGGGTAGGCGTGCTGGTCGGTAAAGACAAAGCACAGGCCAAGCTCTCGCAATTTGTGGATGGACGAAACGAAAATCACGATGTCCTTGTTGTCCCGCTTGGTGATGCCACCGTATCCCGTTTTGATGTTGAACATCATTATGGAAAACGGCGTGAAATAAAACGGCACATAATCACTCAACGTGCCGCCGGGCGCAATCGGGACGACCCGGCGCGACCGGCGGTCAATCAGTGACGCGCTACCGATATTGACGTAGTTTGGATCTTGATTGGCCGCACTGCGGCAATACATGCCATGCTGAAGAATCCACGGCACATTCGCCACATGCACGATGCGGAAAATCAACGCTTTTGCTGGATTCAAGTTCACGGACATGGCGGGAGATTAACGTCGAAGGCTTGGTTTGGCAGCTTTCATTTTTTGGGGTTACATCTCAAAATAATCCGTTTTCGGATAAACCTCCCGCTTCACATCGGCGCTCTGGTTTCCACTTCATTCATGGCTGTTCCTGGCCGCCCGCCAGGGCTTGCTTGATTTGCCGGTCAAAATCGGATTCAAACAGACGGTCCTGGACAATCCGATAATGACATCTAGATTGTAAAACTGCGTGTTGTAGGTTTTTCCGTCGGCGGCAGTTGTCCGGAATTTCCGGATAACTGAAACCTCCTTTAATTCCGCCTTGGAAGGTTCCTCGACGTATGTAATGGGTAAAGGGAGGTGTCGCAGAGCGACTTTGGAGATTAGTCAGACACGCCAGTGTCTGGTCTCGCGCCAAACGAATTCATGCGTCCTGAAGGGACGCCGGATTTCCCCTGTCCCTTCAGGACGTTTTCATTTTTGCCACGAGCACCCGGCACGCTGTGCCGGGCTAATTTCCAGCGTCGCTCTGCGACCGCCGAAAGGCGCCTTGAAAATTGTACCCACGATGAACGTCGAGGAACGACTTTGAAGGATGGAGCGGGTGATGGGAATCGAACCCACGTATGCAGCTTG
>CAYTJG010000415.1:0-4430 GCA_964437865.1 uncultured Bifidobacteriaceae bacterium
GTATTACAATAACGGCAGCGCCCGGCCCCTGAATTGGAAGCTCATCGGGCATTAAACACCGCGAAACACCAAAAAAGGATTTCGCGTGTTCACCGTGCATCAATCGGTTCGACAGAGTTTCGGGCGTTGCTTGAATGTTCGAAAGCGCCAGAGGGCTGGCGCACTCCAAGACGCTGTCGCGCAGGCCACGAGCGCTGGAGCTTCCGCCAGGTTTTGGACTGCGGTGGCCCTCCACCGCTTTTCGGCAAGAGGATCAGCCGCTAAACTTGCAGGCATGGTAGGGCGCGACACTCCGTGCGCGCCGGTCCTACTGGATGGCTGCCATCGCACGAGCGGCGGGCAGAGGACTGCCCGCCCTACCTATGAACCTCGTAGCGGCCGACGTGAGGCTCCATCTGAATCGTTTCAAGTTAGAGCCTCGTTACCTCGGCGGCTACGGTTCATTTCGTGTATTTGGTGTATTTCATGGTTATTCCTTTTCTTCACCACCTTCATCGCCACAGCGCAAACGCCGCCGCCTGTCTCTTATTTCCGCTCTTTTGTGAACGACATTCCGAATCAACCATTGGTGACAGTGACCGTTTCCGGGGCCACGAATGTCTCATGTTTCACTATCGAGGAGGATTTGCCCAGCCCGGCAACGCCGGTGAGCATCAGCGGCGGCGGAGTCTGGGTGCCGTCCCTGAATGCGATCCGCTGGGGACCTTTTTTCAACACCGTCTCCAACAGCGTGAGCTACCGGCTTACCGGATTGCCGGCGAGTTATCCCGTCAACGGCGGCTCGTGGATGGACGGCCAGTGGTTTTTCTCGCCGGGTGCCACGATGGTCACGGTGCTGCCAGCCGGCGGCGGCGGCACGCCATCGCCCCCGCCGCAGTTGCCGGCGCCGATATTCGTTCCCTTGAGCGACTCGGCAATTCCAGTGGATGTTTTGATGGGGCTGCCCGGCTGGGATTTGACCCTGCTGAATGACACCTGGGCCGGCGGAATACGAACCATCCAGAATTTGCCGCAACAGTCGGCCTGGTTCGCTTCCGGCTCCAGCACGAACATCACCACCAGCGTCAACGCCCTGAATCTGTGGAATGGCACCAACGCCGTTGTGGGCCTGACTTATTTCAGCCCGAATGCCACGACGCCGGTTACGCTTGGCGTGGGCGACACGCTCAAGGCGACGGTGAATCTGGTGCTGACGGGCGTGGCCGGGACGAACACGGCGCAGGGGCTGCGGGTCGGGCTGTTTGATTTCGTGGACTCGGCACTTTCGCCCACCGAGGTTTCGGCGGACGGATTCAGCGCCGACAGCCAGGGCAACGGTGTGCGGGGATATTGCCTGTTCCAAAACATGGGAACGAGTTTGAGAACTTCAACTCCGGTGGACATCAAAGTGCGGACGAACCTTGTTTCCGGCACACTTCAGGGAACCACGACTGATTTCAGTTCCCTCATCGGTTCGGTGGTCAGCAATAATTTC
Source organism: uncultured Bifidobacteriaceae bacterium (assembly GCA_964437865.1). Lineage (GTDB taxonomy): Bacteria > Verrucomicrobiota > Verrucomicrobiia > Limisphaerales > UBA11358 > UBA11358. The sequence goes on from CAYTJG010000415.1 coordinate 1,475, forward strand.
TCCGGGTTCACCGCCGGGCGGCAGTATGTGTTGACGCTCACTCTCAACCGGACTGGGGCAAACTCGCTGACGTTCAGCGCGTCATGGCTGGATACGATCAGTGGTGGCATTTTCCTGAACACCGGCACCGATGCCAACGCGACGAGTTTCAGATTTGACGGACTGGCCATCCGGTCGCAAACCGCCGCCAGCTCGGCGACGAACATCACGCTGACCGGGTTCAAGCTGGATTACATTCCGCAGCCAACGAACGCGCTGGCAGGCCCGACCAATGCCGTGATTTATTACACGCTGGATGGCTCGACGCCGACGACTTCTTCAACCCTTTACACCGGCGCTGTGCAATTGGCGACGGCCAGCGTTGTGCGGGCGGAGGCTTTCTTAACCGGCTGGACGCCAAGCGCGGCCAGCGTGGCGTATTACGGGCCGCTGGCGGCACCGGCAAACGCGCTTGTGACGCGAAGCGTGAACACGAGTTCTCCGACCACGCCGGTGGTGACGTTTAACGTGACGCCGGGAACGAACGCGGCTTGCGTGGCGGTGACGGAATCGCTGCCTCCGGGTCTGGCCGCAACGAGTGTGACGGCGGGCGGCTATTACATTGCCAGCAACAACGTGGTGTTGTGGGGGCCGTTCTTTGGAACGAATGCGCAGACGTTGAGCTATCAGGCGGTGGGGCAGCCGGGAACTTATCCGGTGCGCGCGGCGTGGAGCGTGGATGGTGTAGGCGGAGGCGAAGCGGTCGGAACGAACATCGTGGTCGCTTCCGCGTCTGGCAGTATTGTGCCGACACCGCCGCCACAGGTGGCAACACCGACATTTACGCCCGCCAGCGGCAGCAATGTGCCGGTGAACGTGACGATTTCCTGCGCGACCGCCGGAGCGGCGATTTACTACACGCTGGACGGCTCGCGGCCGACGACGAGTTCGCTGCTTTACACAGGCGCGGTCTATCTGGCTTCAGCCAGCACGGTGATAGCGGTCGCCTTCACCAACGGCTGGACACCGAGTGCGGAGGGCGTGGCTTATTACGGCCCGCCAGTGGCGACGGCCAACGCGCAGGTGACACGCAGCGTGAATACGAATTCTCCGACCGCGCCGGTGGTGACATTCAGCGTGACGCCGGGAACGAACGCAAGTTGCGTGACAGTGACGGAGACGCTGCCTTTAGGCTTGGGTGCCAAAAACGTAACGGCGGGCGGCAACTACATTGCCAGCAACAACGTGGTGTTGTGGGGGCCGTTCTTTGGAACGAACGCTTTGACGTTGAGCTATCAAGCGGTGGGGCAGGCGGGAATTTACACGACGCGCGCGACGTGGAGCGTGGACGGCGTGAGCGGCGGAGAGACAGTTGGAACAAACATTGTGGTAACCTCCATTTCCGGCAGCAGTTTCCCAACTGCGCCATCGCAAGAGCCGGTGCCAACAATGTCTCCCGCCATCGCTTCAAACCTGCCGATCAACGTTTCGATTTCATCCAGCGATCCGCAGGCGCAAATTTATTTCACCACGGACGGTTCGTTGCCGACACAAAGCTCGATGCCTTACACAAGTTCTTTGGCGATCAGCGCGCCCACATCGTTGCGGGCGGTGGCGTTCCGCGCGGGTTACTTGCCGAGCGTGAGCGCGGTGGGCAGCTACGTCGCGGCGCTCCCGACCAATTCGGTGTCGCTGGTGCGAAGCATTTTGGGGAACGGGACGGCGCTTCCTTCCGTCACCATTTCCGCCACCCCGCTGGGAAGTGTGAGTTGCTATGCGGTGACGGAAACAATCGTGCCGGGACTGACGCCGTCCGGATTGGCAGCCAACGCGGTCTGGAATCCATCGAACAACACCATTTATTGGGGGCCATTTCTGGACAACCAGCCAAGGACGCTGACCTACCAATTGAGCGGGCCAGCCGGGACGTTCCCGCTGGCGGGCCAAGCCAGTTTTGATGGGTATCCGGCAGCAGTGACGGGCGCGACAACAGTTGCGATCAACCCCGCTTACACCGGGGAATCCGCCAACTACGCGAGCTGCATTACCGAGCCAATTACTTATACGGTGGACATTAATCCCGCGCCCGGCATCGTTACGGTGGATTCAGCCAGCGGCACCATCAATTGGGGCGATGGAACACAGTCCGCGTTCACGCAACCGGTGATGACACTTCCAAAGCTATATACCACTCCGGGAAACTATGCCATCACAATCACGGCGAGCTGGACCGGACACACCGCAACCTCGGTGGTAATCGGCAACGGCACCAAATCAGACACAGTCCTGGTTGTCTCGTCCTGCAACGGGCCGGTCATCGTAGCCCAACCGACGAACCAAGTGGTTTTTGCGGGGACGACGGCCCAGTTCACCATGAACGCGACCAGTTCAATCCCGATTTCCTACCAGTGGTATTTTAACCGGACAAATCCGATATTCTCCCCGTCAGCGTTCGCGACCTTGAGCCTACCCAACGTCACGACCCAGGCGGCTGGTCTCTACTCCGTCCTGGTGGCAAACAGTTTGGGCAGCGCGACCAGCAGCGTTGCCTCGCTCACGGTCGTGACGCCGCTCGTGACGAGCGTCAACCGAAACACGAACAAGAATGTGACCCTCAATTTCGTGGGGCTGCCAAGCAGCACCAACCGAGTCTGGGCTTCCACAAATCTGGCATCGCAGGCCGCATGGCAAGTTCTCTCCACAAACATCGCGGACACCAATGGCCTATGGCACTTCATAGATACCAATGCGATTGGTTACCCTGCGCGTTTCTATCGTTACTCCACGCCGTAACGAAAATTCTGGCCGGAGTTAACCTTTACGCCTTCAACACCTCGATGAACGCTTCTTGCGGGATGTTGACCGATCCGAACGCCTTCATCCGCTTTTTGCCTTCTTTTTGCGGCTATAGCGGCTACCCCATTTCCGCCTGTTGCATCCGTAGCAGCTTGCGCTTGCAATATTGCTGGTTTCGGAC
>CAYTJG010000416.1:0-4429 GCA_964437865.1 uncultured Bifidobacteriaceae bacterium
CCACGAATCCAGCTTATCAGTAGCGTGGCCGATGTCAAGGTTACATTGCACTAGGCCCGTCACCCGCTACCGTGGTGATTACGCCGTTGGTGTCCACCCTGCGGATGCGATTGTTGCTGTTGTCAGAAATATAAAGGTTGCCGAAGGTATCGAAGGTCACGCCGTTAGGATAATAAAGGCTGGCGTTGATGGCCGCGCCACCATCGCCGTAATAACCCGCACTCCCATTGCCCGCCACGGTGGTGATGATGCCGTTGGTGGCCACCTTGCGGATGCGATTGTTGCCTTGGTCAGCAATATAAAGGTTGCCGAAGGCATCAAAGGCAACGCCGGAGGGATAATTCAGGCTGGCATAGATAGCCGCACCGCCATCGCCAGAATAACCCGCACTGCCTTTGCCCGCCACGGTGGTGATGATGCCGTTGGTGGCCACCTTGCGGATGCGGTTGTTGGATTCATCAGCAATATACAGGTTGCTGACGGCGTCGAAGGCCAGACCAGAGGGATAATTCAGGCTGGCATAGATAGCCGCACCGCCATCGCCAGAATAACCCGCACTGCCTTTGCCCGCCACGGTGGTGATGATGCCATTGGTGGCCACCTTTCGGATGCGACTGTTCCACGTATCGGCAATATACAGGTTGCCGATGGCATCGAAGGCCACGCCGTAGGGATAATTAAGGCTGGCGTTGGTAGCCGCACCGCCGTCCCCCGCATAGGTTCCGGTGCCTTTGCCCGCCACGGTGGTGATAAAATCTATTTCGTTTGGAAGATTGCTGCCATTGAACTGCCATTGGTAGGTGAATGGACCGATGCCAGCCGCTGTCACGTTGAAACTCACAGTGGTTCCCGCCAGGTTTGTCAGGCTGGCTGGCTGGGTAGATACTGTGGGCGGCAACACCACCGTCAGGGTGGCAACCTGGCTGGTCACGCTGCCATAGCTGTTGGTGACAACCACCATGTAATTGCCGGAATTGTTCGTTGAAACATTGGGCAGCGTAAGAGTGCTGTTCGTGCCGCTCTGAACCAGATTGGTGCCGGCGAAATACAACTCATAGCCAAAGGGTCCCGAACCAGCAACCGCCACCGTAAAGCTGGGGCTGCTTCCCACCGCTACTACCTGGTTGGCTGGTTGACTGGTGATGATGCCCGGCGCTGTGACGGTCAGGTTCGCAACGGAACTGGTCACGCTGTCGGATAGACTGGTCACAACCACCGTATAGTTCCCAGCATTGATTCCCGCTACGTTGTTGAGTGTGAGTGTGGGATACCCGGCATAAAGCAACACCTTGCGGATGCGGTTGTTGGATTCATCAGCAATATACAGGTTGCTGACGGCGTCGAAGGCCAGACCAGAGGGGTAATAAAGGTTGGCGTTGGTGGCCGCGCCGCCGTCCCCAGAATAGCCGGAGCCGCTTTTGCCCGCCACGGTGGTGATGATGCCGTTGGTGGCTACCATGCGGATACGGTTGTTGTGGTAGTCAGCAATATACAGGTTGCCGACAGCATCGAAGGCAATGCCGGAGGGCAAATTAAGGTAGGCGTTGGTGGCCGCGCCGCCGTCCCCAGAATAGCTTCCAACACCAGTTCCAGCATCATAACCATTGCCCGCCACCGTGGTAATAATCCCGTTGGTGCCCACCATGCGGATACGGTTGTTGTAGTAGTCAGCAATATACAGGTTGCCGATGGCATCGAAGGCAATGCCAGAGGGCAAATTAAGGTTGGCGTTGGTGGCCGCGCCACCGTCCCCGGAATGGCCGGAGCCGCTTTTGCCCGCCACAGTGGTGATGATGCCGTTGGTATTTACCTCGCGGATGCGTTCGTTGCCTGTATCAGAAAAATAAAGGTTGCCGAAGGTATCGAAGGCCACGCTATAAGGGCCATACAAGCGAGCGTTGGTGGCCGCGCCGCCGTCCCCGGAATAGCCGGAGCCGCTTTTGCCCGCCACGGTGGTGATGATGCCGTTGGTGTCCACCTTGCGGATACGGTTGTTGCCACCATCAGCAAAATACAGGTTGCCGGAGGCATCGAAGGCCACGCCGGAGGGCGAATAAAGGGTGGCGTTGGTTGCCGCACCGCCATCTCCGGAATAGCCGGAGCCGCTTTTGCCCGCCACGGTGGTGATGATCCCGTTGGTATTTACCTCGCGAATCCGGTTGTTGCCTCCATCAGCAATGAATAGGTTGCCGAAGGTATCGAAGGCCACGCCGTTAGGACTATAAAGGCAGGAGGAAATAGCCGCGCCGCCATCCCCGGAGTAGTTCGTGCTGCCATTGCCTGCCACGGTGGCAATAATGTTGTTTGGTAAATTGGTGCCATTCAACTGCCATTGGTAGGTGAATGGACCGGTGCCATCCACCGCCACGCTGAAGCTTGCAATGGTTCCAGGCAAGTTCGTCTGATTCACTGGTTGAGTCGGCAACACTACCCACAACCTGGCAATCTGGCTGGTCACGCTGCCGTAGTTGTTGGTTACCACCACCGTGTAATTGCCAGTATTGGTTGTTGAAAAGTTGGGCAGCGTGAGCGTGCTGCTCGTGCCGCTCTGGAGCAGGTTGGTGGCGGCAAAATACCACTCGTAGCCGAAAGGTTCGGAACCGCCAACCGAAACCGATAAACCGGGACTGCTCCCTACCGCTGCTGGCTGGCTGGCTGGTTGAACGGTGATGAATGGCGACATATACAAAGCCGCCACGCTGCTGGTGACACAGCCGGCAGAACTGGAGACGATCACCGAATAGTTGCCGATGTTATTGGTGGTGACGCTGGCCACGTTCAAGGTCGAAAGATTGGTTGGCCAGGCATAAACCTTGCGGATACGGTTGTTGCCTCCGTCCGCAATGAAAAGATTGCCCGCACTGTCCACGGCTACCCCGTCGGGACCATATAACGCCACGTTGGTCGCCACATTTCCATCGCCGGAATAACCGTATTGTCCATTGCCCGCCACGGTGGTGATGATGCCGTTGGTGTCCACCTCGCGGATGCGTTCGTTGCCATCATCAGAAAAATAAAGGTTGCCGAAGGCATCGAAGGCAACGCCTTCGGGATAATAAAGGCTGGCGTTGGTGGCCGCGCCGCCATCGCCGGAATAGCCAGAATTGCCATTGCCCGCCACAGTGGTGATGATGCCGTTAGTGTCCACCTTGCGGATGCGTTCGTTGTCGGCGTCAGCAATATACAGGTTGCCGGAGGCATCAAAGGCCACCGCAGTGGGCAAATAAAGCGTGGCGTTGGTGGCCGCGCCGCCATCGCCGGAATAGCCGAAACCGATTTTTCCCGCCACGGTGGTGATGATGCCGTTGGTGTTCACCTTTCGGATGCGAGAGTTTTGGTAGTCAGCAATATACAGATTCCCCATAGTATCAACCGCCACGCCTTCGGGATAATAAAGGCTGGCGTTGGTAGCCGCACCGCCATCGCCAGAATAACCCGCACCGCCATTGCCCGCCACGGTGGTGATGATGCCATTGGTGTCCACCTTGCGGATGCGATTATTGAACAGGTCAGCAATAAACAGATTGCCGGAGGTATCACAGGCCACGCCGAAGGGTCCTTCCAGGCTGGCGTTGGTAGCCGCACCGCCGTCCCCGGAATAACCGTTTTGTCCATTGCCCGCCACAGTGGTGATGATGCCGTTGGTGTCCACCTTGCGGATACGGTTGTTATCATTGTCAGCAATATACAGGTTGCCGGAGGCATCGAAGGCAACGCCGGAGGGATAATAAAGGCTGGCGTTGGTGGCCGCGCCGCCGTCACCAGAGAATGGTAAATAATATGGATAGCTGGGGCCAATGCCCGCCACGGTGGTGATGAAGGGCGCAATGTTGTTTGAATTGAATTGCCATTGATAGGTGAACGGGCCAGTTCCGGTCACGCCCACGCTAAGCATGGCTGTCCCACCGTTGGTGACCACTTGATCCGCCGGCTGGTTGGTGATGGTGGGGCCGGTCTGCGCGTGCAAGTTCAAGCCGCACCAGACCAGAATGCTGGCGGCCAAAATGAGCGGCTTTGGCAATAATTTGTTCGTTTTCATCTCAATTGGTTCTCCCGCAGAAATTAGAATTGGCTTTCATATCGAATTTCCAGATTCAGTTTGCCTCGTGAAGGCGATCTTTGACGCTGAATGAATCATGTTCTACGCCCCGCGCAACGCCAGCGCAACAAAATAAATCACGAAGTCCGCACTCCAAAGCGCACGGTTATTTTTATGGAGGTGGCCAACCACGGGCATGTTTTTGATGACGTGCGCGGCCAGCGTCACACGTCAAGCGGACGCAACCGGCGCGCCACGGACAGCCAAACGGCCCCAAGTTGAGAGTTTGCGAACCTTCCGGGCGCCCCCGGACTCTGGCGATAAACAGAACCCCGTCACCGCGAGGCAGGAGACGGGGCGGAAGGCAGGCCAGGGGACGCCCCCGACCCA
>CAYTJG010000417.1:0-4393 GCA_964437865.1 uncultured Bifidobacteriaceae bacterium
GGGACCAAGACCGGGCGCGGGCGATGGTCTGGCTCGCTGGCTTGGGTCGCGTTCGGAAGAAGACGCTGCCTGCCGGACTTTGGAGCGGTCCTGCTTGGCTGGCCAGGAGCCCCGTTTTCACTCGCGGAAGTCCGTGGCGTGGGTAAAATAAAGGGGTGAGAAAGACCCTTTTTGCACGCTGGCGCCGGAGTTTTCTAACCGGCCTGGTCATTTCGCTGCCCGCGCTGTTGACGCTGGCGGCGGTCAAGTGGCTGTTTGGTACGATTTCGAGTTTCACCGACACGCTTCTGTTCTTCCTGCCCCATTTTCTCGATTTGCAGACGATCTATGAAAACGGCCAGACACCGCCCATGTATTGGTACTGGAGCGCGTCGGCGCTGGTGCTGGCGGCCATCCTGATCTTCGCGGTTGGCGTCCTGGCACAGTATTACATCGGCAAGCGCATGATCGAGTGGCTGGACATGCTGATGATGAACGTGCCGCTGCTGAACAAGTTTTACGGCGCCGTCAAGCAGGTCAACGAGGCATTCGCCGGCGACCGCAATTCGTTCCAGACCGTCGTGCTGGTGGAATTCCCGAGTCCGGGCAGCTATTCCGTGGGCTTCATCACCAGCGAGTCCCAGGCTGGCATTTTGCAGCAGACCGGCAAGAAGCTCGTCAGCGTGTTCATTCCCACCACGCCCAACCCCACCTCCGGCTTCCTGGTGCTGGTGACGGAGGACAAAGTCAACAAGCTGGACATGAGCGTGTCCGAGGGGTTGAAATACATCGTGAGCCTCGGGGCCATCGTGCCGGAAGTGACGGCCATCGAGGAAAAGCCGAAACTGGCGCTGGGCGGCAACCAATAGGCGCGATCCGCCCGCCATGTTGTTTTCCCTTTGCCATTGCGCCGGCTGCTGTCCGCCATGACCGAGGCCACCCACGGCATCATCTTGCGCACGCGTCCCCTGACGGAGACGAGTTTGATTGTGCATTGGCTGACGCCGGAGTTGGGGCGGTTGGCCACGGTGGCCAAGGGCGCGCGGCGTCCCAAATCACCGTTTGCGGGGAAGCTGGATTTGTTTTACGCGGCTGATTTTTCCTTCGTGCGCAGCCGGCGCTCCGAACTGCACGTGTTGCGGGAAGTGAGCCTGCGCGAGACGCACAGTGGCATCCGGGAAGACCTGGCCCGGCTGCAACAAGGCGGCTATGCCGCCGCGCTCATCGAGCAGGCGACCGAAACCGAGACGCCGCTGCCGGAGATATTTGAGCTGGCGCGCGTCTTTTTTGATCATCTTTGCGTTGCCCTGCCGCAGCCGCAGGATATCTTTGTGTTGGAACTGAAGTTGTTGCGGGAGTTGGGTTTGGAGCCGGATTTGACGGCGACACAACTGACGCCTGGCGGCCGGAAAATCATGGCCGCATTGCAGGCGGGCGACTGGAATTCCGCCGCCCGCCTGAAATTGGCCGGCTCGCAGACCGCTGAGCTGCGCCAGTTTTTGCAGAACTTTCTGCTTTACCATCTGGGCCATTTGCCCCGCGGGCGCCAGGCGGCCGTGGGTGAGCGAGCTTGAAAATGTTTTCGCCGCCCACAGATTGAACTATAGTACCGACGACTTGAATGAGACAGAAAGGCATAAAACGTTTCTCCAGCGTGCGCATGCAGTTGGTGGCCAGTGTCTTCTTGTGGATTTTGCCGGCGCTCATCCTGACGTTCATTGTCAATCAGTCGTGGTTTTGGGAATACGCGCCGGCCTGGATGCAGCAATACGCCCTGAGCGTGCCGTGGGAGAGTTTCATCGTGGGCGTGCTGGCGCTGGTGGCGGCTTGGTATGGCGGCGAGCATTTCATTCTTCGCCAGGTGCGGGCGCTGGCGCGGGCGGTGGCGCGGCTTTCCAGCGGTGATTTGCAGGCGCGCACCGGCCTGCACGAAGTGGAAGGCGAACTGGGGCAGTTGGCCGAGAAATTTGATGAAATGGCGGCGGCTCTCCAGGAGCGGGAGCGGGAGCGGGACGCCGCGGAACGGAAGCTGCGCGATCACGCCCACCAACAGACCATTGTCGCCGCCTTGGGCCAGTGCGCCCTGGTGGTCAACGACCTGGAAACCCTGTTTTCGCAGGGCGCCTTGATGTCGGGCCAGATGTTGGGGGTGGACTACGCGGCGGTCTTCGAGCGCGTGTCGGCCGGCCATCTGCTGATGCTGGCGGGGATGGGCTGGAAGTCCGGCACCATCCACCAGACTTACGATTTTGACGAGCGGGAGACGCAGGCGGGGTTTAGCGCGGCTTCCGGCGAGGTATTGGTGGTGGATGACGCGGCCGCGCAGTCGCAATTCCGGCTCACGCCGTTGTTGGAATCGCACGGCGTGGTGGCCGGCATTACGGCGGCCATTCCCACGCGCAGCGCTCCCTTTGGCGTTCTGGCGGTCTTCACCACGCAACGGCGCGTTTTCACGCCGGACGAAGTGCAGTTCCTGTTGACGGCGGCCAACACCATCGGCATGGCGGCGGAACGGCGCCGCGCCGAGGCGGCCATGCTCAAGCTGGCTTCGTTTGTGAAGGAGAACCCCAACCCCGCGCTGGAGCTCTCGGCCGATGGCGCCATTACTTATCTCAATGCCGCTGCGGAGAACCTGGTGCGGGCGATCGGCCGCACCCATCCCCGCGAAATCCTGCCGCCGGAGGTGAGCGAAATTGCCGGGCTTTGTTTGCGGTCGGGCAACAGCCGCGCCAATCTGGAAACCAAGATCGGCGACCGCACGATTTCCTGGTCGTTTCACCCAGTGCTGTCGAGCAACGTCGTGCATTGTTACGGGGAGGACATCACCACGCGGCTGAGCCTGGAAGGCCAGCTTTTGCAGGCGCAGAAAATGGAGTCCGTGGGCCAGTTGGCGGCCGGCGTGGCGCATGATTTCAACAACATGCTCACGATCATCCAGGGCCATACCAGCAAACTGCTGATGGACCCGAACCTGACGCCCGCGGTTCAGGACGCGACGCTGGCGGTGTATGGTGCGGCCGAACGGGCGGCGGGTTTGACGCGGCAGCTCCTGATGTTCAGCCGCCGCAACATCATGCAGCCGCGGCCGCTCAACCTGCATGAGGTGGTGGCCAACCTGAGCAAGATGCTCGGCCGCCTGCTGGGCGAGACGATCGCCCTCCGGTTGGATTGCGTGCAGGAACCGCCGGCGGTGTACGGGGACGCCGGCATGATCGACCAGGTATTGATGAACCTCGCGGTGAACGCCCACGACGCCATGGCGGGCGGCGGCACGTTGACGATCAGTGTGGACGAGTGCTGGGTGGGGCTGGAATATCTGGAGCACCACCCCGATGCGCGCATCGGCCATTTCGTGCGCGTGCAGGTGGCGGATACCGGCTGCGGCATGCCCTCCAAGGTCCGCGCCCGGATATTTGAGCCGTTTTTCACCACCAAGGAACCCGGCAAAGGCACCGGGCTGGGGTTGGCCACCGTGTTCGGCATTGTCAAACAGCACGCCGGCTGGATTGAAGTGGCCAGCGAAGTGGGGCAGGGCACCACCTTCACAATTTTCTTCCCGGCCAGCGATGAGGCCCTGGTTCCGGACGGCGAGGAGCCGGTGGCGGCGGCGCCGCAAACCGCCGGCGGCTCGGAGACGATTTTGGTGGTGGAGGACGAGCTGGTGTTGCGCGAAATGGCCCGGGATTTTCTCAAGGATTCCGGTTACCGGATTCTGGAGGCGGGATCCGGACGCGAGGCGCTGCGGGTGTGGGGCGAGCACCACTCGGAAATCGATTTGCTGCTTACCGACATGAAGATGCCCGAGGGCGTTTCGGGCATGGAACTGGCCGAGAAAATGATTGTCAAACACCCGGACTTGCGCGTGATTTTCACCAGCGGTTATTCTGATGACATGGTGAGCCCGGAAATTCTGGCCCGCAATAACGCGCGGTTTCTGCCCAAGCCCTACGCGTATACGGACCTGACCCGCATGGTGCGTGAGTGCCTGAACGACCGCAAGCCGGCGCCGCCGGCCACGCCATGAGCGCTCCGCTCCCCACCGATGTGGCGGAGGCGTTGCGCGCCGCCGGCTTGGATGAGTTTTTCGCCGGCTGCACCGCGGCGCATCGGAATGAATACCTGAAGTGGATCAACGAGGCCAAACGTCCGGAAACCCGGCGCGCGCGGATTGCCGGCGCCGTGCAGCGGCTCGCCGCCAAGCGAGCGGAGGAAACCGGCCGCTGAACCATCGAGCGGGGCGTGATGGAGCGGCCGTTCGATTTTGAGCGTGTGGTTGGGTGAGCGCATGGTTCGGAATCACGCGTCAGCGCCCGAGGATGGGCGCGGTCAGGTCCGCGCGGTGCGACTAAAGGGGCAGCGGTGCAGCGCGCCAGCGTCGTGGAGTGCTCCAGTCCTCTGGAGCTGTGGCCCAAGG
>CAYTJG010000418.1:0-4375 GCA_964437865.1 uncultured Bifidobacteriaceae bacterium
TGGACCACCACCGCCGAAAGCTGGTGGAGTTTCTTCGCCGACCGGCCGTGGCTCTCCGGCGCGTTCGTCTGGACTGGTTTCGATTATCGGGGCGAGCCGACGCCGTATTGGTGGCCGTGCGTCAACTCGCACTTCGGCATACTCGACACCTGCGGTTTTCCGAAGGACGCTTTTTATTACTACCAATCGTGGTGGACGACGAACACGGTGCTGCACCTGGCGCCACACTGGAACTGGCCGGGCAGGGAAGGCCAGGAAGTCCTGGTCCAGGCCTTTAGCAATTGCAAGCAGGTTGAACTCCTTTTAAACGGCGTGTCACTTGGCAAACAAACGATGAAGCCGAATTCAAAATTGAGCTGGCAGGTGAAATACGCGCCGGGAACCTTGAGCGCGAAAGGCTTTGGCAGCGACGGCAAGGTCATCGCGGAGACGAGCGTGGAGACCACTGGCGACGCCACGCAAATCCTTCTCACGCCGGATCGCAATACCATCAATGCCGACGGCCAGGACGTGTCGGTATTCACCGTTTCCGCCGTGGACGCGCAAGGCCGCACGGTGCCGGTGGCACAGAACAAAGTTCATTTCGCCGTCGAAGGCGCAGGCAACATCATCGGCGTCGGCAACGGTAATCCGAGCTGCCATGAGCCGGATGTGTATGTTCCCACCGCGCCCTCCCATAACCTTCCCGTGGACAAATGGCGCTGGGAGATCGGAAAAATTCCGAAGAGCCGGGACACCGTGCCGGAATACGCGATTGATTTTGACGATTCTGGATGGAAACCGGTCAGCGGCGGCGGGCCGACCATCGAGACGGAGAACACCTCGGCGATTTATCGTGCGCACGTCGAGCTGACAGAAGCGGACTTGCAGGGCGAAGGCGCCATGATTTGCTTCAGCGGGTGCGACGACGAGGGTTGGTATTTTGTGAACAACCAATTCGTCGGCGAATCGCACGATTGGCAGGCGCAGCCGATTTTCGACGTCAAAAAATATCTCCACGTTGGCGATAATGTCATTGCCGTGGGCGTTTACAACGGTGTTGCCCAGGGCGGATTGAATCCGAACGTAAACGTGCAAATTATCGGGCATTCCAGCGTCCCGCCATGGTCGCGCAGCCTGTTTAACGGGCTGGCGCAAGTCATCGTGCAATCCACGCAGGAGGCCGGCGAAATCAAATTGACGGCCTCCGCCGAAGGTCTGACGCCGGGGACGGCCAGCGTCCAAACCCAACTTGGCGTGCCCCGCCCTTCCGGGCCGTGACCGCCGGGCGGAAGCTTGGCACCGGGATCCGATTCGTGAAAGCGGGCAGGTCTTGAACGCCGATTTGTGAAGATGAAAACCCTAGCTGCATTGATGCTGTTGGTCGGCAACTGGGTTACCCTGGCCCAATCCAATCAGCCGGCGGAGGATTGGAATCCGGCGCCTTCCAACCTGCCGGGACAGCCCTATCCGCAAGTCAATTCCGAAGGCCGCGTCCGGGCGCGCCTCCTGGCGCCCCAGGCACAGTCGGTTCAGCTCAACCTTAGCGGAGTAAAATTCCCGATGACCAGGGGTACGAATGGTTTTTGGGTTGGAGATTCAACGCCGCAAGACCAGGGCAATCATTATTATGGTCTGGTGGTGGATGGCGCCGAGGTTCCGGATCCAAACGGCTCCTTTATTTTTGGTTCGGGCGCGTGGCGCAACGATGTCGAAATTCCCGCGACCGATCAGGATTTTTACGCGTTGAAGAACGTGCCGCATGGCCAGGTTCGGGAATTGTTTTATTTCCCCAAAACCAGCAACCGGCCTCGCCACTGCTTCGTTTATACGCCGCCAGATTATGACCGGGATACAACCAAGAGGTATCCGGTGCTCTATTTGCAGCATGGTTACAACGAAAATGAAACCGGCTGGAGTCACCAAGGCTGCGCCGGTTGGATCATGGACAACCTCATCGCGGAAGGCAAAACCGTGCCGTTCATCATTGTGATGGAAAACGGCGACCTCAGCGGCATTCGGCCCGGATTCCTGCCGGGTGGCGCGCCGCCTGCCGGTGCTCCGCCGCACGGTGGTGGACGCGGCAGGTTTGACTTCACCACCTTCGAGCGCGCCTTGATGGAAGATGTGATTCCATTCATTGACGCCAACTTCCGCACCCTTGCCGATCAACCGCATCGCGCGCTGGCCGGTCTTTCCATGGGCGGCATGCAGACGCGCGCCATTGCGCCCGCGCATTTGGATACGTTTTCGCATATCGGCATTTTCAGCGGCGGCAGCTTTGCCACCAATGACATCAGCGACCTGGCCGATTTCAGGCAGAAGGTGAAAGTGGTGTTTGTCAGCTACGGCAGCCGCGAAAACGGTGTTGACGGCAGGAAGAACGTGGCGGCGCTGAAGGAGGCTGGCGTCAACAGCGTCTATTACGAATCGTCGAACACCGCGCACGAATGGCAGACGTGGCGGCGGAGCCTGCATGAATTTGCGCCGTTGCTGTTCAAAGATCAATAAAGGCATTGGCGGCATGATCGGAGACCAAAGACACAAACCGACTTTCGAACGTTCCCTTATGAAATTTCCCATGAAACGTGGTTTTTTGACGCTGCCAGCAATTGGCGCCGCGCTTTTGCTTGGCCTTGCCTCCGCCCGGGCACTGATCACCGTGGCTTGTGTCGGTGACAGCATCACGGCGGGCTATGGCTTGACGAATTCTGCCACGCAAAGCTACCCCGCCCAATTGCAGGCGTTGCTGGGGAGCGGTTACACGGTCAACAACTACGGTGTCTCCAGCACGACCGTGTTGAAGACATCGGATTACTCCTACTGGAACCAAGGCACATTCGCGACCAGCACCAACTCCAATGCAGATATCGTCGTGATCATGTTCGGCGCCAACGATTCCAAGGCGTGGAACTGGAACGCCGTCAATTTCACCAACGATTATCGCTCGATGATCAGGATTTACCAAGGAATGTCGAGCCATCCCAAAATTTATGTCTGTTATACGACGCCGATGTATTTGCCGACGGCCTTTGGCTCGACCTTTGACCCGGTGTTCATCGAGAATATCGTCGAGCCGGCCATCGGTTCCGTCGCTGCAATGTCGCCCGTGTCCCTGATTGATAACCAGACGCCGCTGCTGAACCACCCTGAGTGGTTTCAGGACGGGGTCCATCCGCTCCCGTATGGCGCAGGATTGGTCGCGCAGCAGGTGGCCAATGCCATTAAAGGTCTGGCTCCCACCAATATTACCACCGCCGCCATAACTTCCTCGCTCAATCCTTCGGTCCAAGGCATGGCGGTGACCTACACCGCCACGCTCAGTTCGCCGGCTGGCACGCCGCCGGGCACCGTGGTATTTACCGTTGGGAACACGCCGTTCAGTACAAATACTCTTTCAGGCGACAACGCCTCAACCACCTATTCACTTCTGCCGGCCGGCTCCACCAACGTCGTCCATGCCCAATACCTTGGCCAGGGCGGCTATATTGGCATCACTCATAGCCTGTACCAAAACGTCACCGTCTCGGCCGGCATAACGTTGACGGACATTGGATCGGCGCCAAGTCCTGGTACGAACGACGTCTATCAATTCTCGACCCAAGGCAACACGACTTGGCCTGATGGGATAAATTATTTCACCGACAACAATCCACCCGTTGGCCAGACGTTCACGACCGGCCCCAACGCGCTGAAACTCGTGTCGATAGCCATCAAGACGGCGGGGTTGAATTCCGGCAACGGCTACGGCACGCCCAGCAACACGCCGACGTTCTATCTGCGCATTTACTCGATGAGCAACAGCATGGCGACGTTGCTCGTCTCGGTCAGCGCGGCGAATCCTGGTTTTACCGATGGCGACTGGCTGGAATGGAGCGGGTTGAACGTGGCGTTGAGCACGAACAAAACCTACGCGTTCTCTTTCGGCATCCAGCCGAGCAGCGGCGGCTGGGCGGCGCTGGCCGTGGCCACGAACGCCTACGCCGGCGGTGAAATTGCGGTCGTTCCCCTCAATGGCGGCGCGATCACGACCGGCAGCAGCCACAAGTTTGACGCGGTGTTTGATCTGGGGCTGGAAGCGGCAGGCACCAATATTCCCGCTTCCATGCCCTGGCCGAATCCAACCTACGGGATGAACGTCGGGAATGAACTGGAGTTGAACTGGGGGCCGCCAAATGTGGCGCTGTTCTACTCTGCCGTCCAAAACGGGTTCAACGCCGTGCGCATTCCGTGCGCGTGGGACATGTCCGGCGCCACCACCAACTTCAGCGGCGGCGTCACCAACTATCGGATCAGTGCCAGCTACATGGCACAGGTCAAGCAGACGGTTGACGGGGCCATCGCGGCGGGGATGTATGTCATGATCAACGATCACTGGGACGATGGCTGGCTGCAA
>CAYTJG010000419.1:0-4364 GCA_964437865.1 uncultured Bifidobacteriaceae bacterium
CGAAACCGCCTCCTGCGACCGAAACCCGCATTTAAAAATGCGGGCTATTCTCATCGGTTCCTCTGGAACCAAAAAGCGGGCAAACTAGAGCCTGGACACATTTCCTGGGATTCATGGCTGTTCCGCCAGTGATGGAGATACGCATTAAAACTCTCCCAAGTACCCCCGTGCAGTCCCGCCACGATCCAGGGCAATGTCGACGTCGATTCCTGCCTCGGCCAGTCCGGACTATGGTTTATTTTGGTTGGCTTGGTGCTCGGAGTTTACACGCCATTAAGAAAGTCAATTAGGTCGGCACCTACGGGCCTTGAAATCATTTTCGTTTCATTTCTACCAAGAGACCGCGCCTACGGCGCTGGGATGGCGAATTCGCTGTTCGTGATATGCGAGTGTAGCATGCCCGGCACAACGTATCGGGTGCGCTGGCAAAGAATGAAACCGGGCTGAAGAGACAGGGGAAATCCGACGTCCCTTCTGGACTCATGAATTTGTTTGGTGCGAGACCAGACACTGGCGTGCCTGGCTAATGTCCGAGGTCGCTCCGCGACATCTCCCATTATCCATTACGAACCGCGAAGAGCCAAAAGATCCATCTAGCCGCTCGTTGGCAAGATTTGTCTTGGGCCACAGCGCCGGAGGGCCGGACGCACTCCAGGACGCTGGCGCGTTGGCGCAATCGCCGCGGGTGGCGATGAGGTTGAGACGTGCGGGGAGGCGGCGGCAGCGCGTCTGCACAGGGCGCCATCCCCTTAAGATGGCGCGCGGCAGCCCTCACTCCTCCCGCTCGGGGAAATCAAACGTGATTTTTCCCTTGGCATCCATCACCAGGAACGCCGGGAAGGGCTTGCCGGCCTTGGAAATGAACTTGTCCAGCAAATCGCTCTTGCGGCTGGCCAGAATCTTCGCCGCCTGCGCCGCTTCAATGGGCTGCTCCAGGATCGTCTTCTTGATGCTGAACTTGCACGGCTTGGTTTCGAATTGCGATTTCTCGCACAGGTAACCCGCCTCGGTGTCGAAAACCCGACCGCCGCATTTGGGGCATTTGCCCACCACGGCCTTGCCGGTGAAATCGATCTTGGGCGGCGGCTCCGACGACTTGGACCGGCCCTTGCGCACGCGCGGCGGGAATTCAAACTTCGTTTTGCCGTCTTTCAGGATCAAAAACGCCTCAAATTTCCGGTTGGTCTTGTTGGAGACGAAGTTCTTGAGCAGGTCCGTTTTGCCCTCGGCCAGCAGCTTCTTGACCTGTTCGGGTGGAATCTCCTGTTGCAGGATGATCTTGCCGGTGCGGAAATCGCACGTGGGCGCCGAGCCGGCATGCTTTTCGCAAATATAGTTCATGCCGCCGTCATAGACCTGCGCACCGCATTTCGGGCATTTGCCCAGCGGTTCCTTGCCGGTGAAATCCACCGTCAACGGCGCCTCGCCCTCCTTCGGCGTGTTGCCAAAGTCAAAGGTCAGCTTGTGCTCGCCGCTCAATTTGATCACGGCGGCAAACGGAAACCCCTGCTTGCTCCGGAACCCTTGCAGCGGTCCAATCTGCTTGTCGCGGATGAGCTGCTCGATTTCCTCGGGCTCAAACATCCGGCCGCAAAGCGTCTTCCACAGCGCAAAATCACAGCCGGGCGCCATGCACTGGTACTGGCGGTATTTCTCGTGGAGCACGCCGCCGCACTTCGGACAAGGCGTCTTGAGCTTGCCGAAATCACCGGGAATGGTGTCGAACTCATACTTCTTGGCGCGATCCACGATCCGCCGGGTCATCTCGGCGATGCCCTCCATGAACTGCTGGCGGCTGATCTTGCGCCGCTGCATTTCCCGCAATTGAAACTCCCACTCGCCGGTGAGCTCCGGCTTGGTGAGTTCCGGCACCCCCAGGCCGTTCAACAGTTCCATCAGCGAAAACGCCTTGGCCGTGGCTTGCAGGTCGCGCCCCAACCGGAGCACGTAGCCTTCCAGGATGAGGCCTTCGATGATGGCCGCGCGCGTGGCCGGCGTGCCGAGCCCCTTCTCGTTCATGGCCTCCCGCAATTCGTCGTCGTCCACCAGTTTCCCCGCGCCTTCCATGGCGGACAGGAGGGTGGCTTCCGTGAAACGGGCCGGCGGCTTGGTCACGTTGGCTTTCACTTCCACCGCGCTGGTCTTCACCGTCTCGCCCGGCTTCACCGGCGCCAGGCTGGGCGTCTCGTCGGAATCCGACTGCTTGCCGTAAACCGTGAGCCAGCCCGGCGAGACCAGGACCTTGCCGGTGCTCTTGAACGGTTCACCGGCCACGCGCGTGATGCGGACGGTTTCCAGGAACTCGGCCACCGGATAGAAAATCGCCAGAAACCGCTTGGTCACCAAATCATAAAGTTTCTGCTCCGGCTCGCTCAGGTTCTTGGGCGCCAGCGAGGTGGGGATGATGGCAAAATGGTCGGAAATCTTGGCGTTGTTGAAGATGCGCTTGTTCGGGTGCACCCAGCCGTTCTTCAATATCTGGTCGGCGAATGTGGAATAACCGGTCACCCCGCCCAGCATGCCCAGCGTGTTTTTGACCGTGGCAATATAATCTTCCGGCAGCGCCCGCGAATCGGTACGCGGATAGGTGAGCACCTTGTGTCTTTCGTACAAGGCCTGAGCGAGGCCCAGCGTGTTCTTGGCGCTGAACCCGAACCGCGAGTTGGCGTCGCGCTGCAAACTTGTCAAATCATACAGCAGGGGCGAGAGCGACGTGGTCGGCTTGCTTTCCTCGGTGACCGTGCCGGGCTGGCCCAGGCACTGGCCGCGCAAGGCCTCGGCCCTGGCCAGCTCCCAGATGCGCTCGGGCTTGAGCTGGTCATCCGTCTCGGATTTCTGGAATTTTTCATCGAACCAGCGACCGGTGTACTGCCCGGCGGCGCAATCGAAGGTGCCGATGACCTCCCAGAAATCGCGCGGATCGAAGCCGCGAATCCGCTCTTCGCGCTCCACCAACACGGCCAGCGTGGGCGTCTGCACCCGGCCGACGGGCGTCTTGAAAAAGCCGCCCTGCTTGGAATTGAACGCCGTCATGGCGCGCGTGCCGTTGATGCCCACCAGCCAGTCGGCCTCCGCCCGGCTCGAGGCCGCATCGGAGAGCGGCAGCATGTCCGCATCCGTCCGCAACTGGGTGAAGCCCTCCCGGATGGCCGCCGGCGTCATGGATTGCAACCAGAGGCGCTGCACCGGCTGTTTGGCCTTGGTGTAGCGGACAATGTTGCGGAAAATCAATTCGCCCTCGCGCCCGGCGTCGCACGCATTGATGAGCGCCGACACATCCTCGCGCTTGATGAGCTTCTTGAGCGCCCGCAAGCGGTTTTCGCTGCGTTCGATCGGCATCAGGTCAAAATGCGGTGGTATGACCGGCAGGTTTTTGAACGCCCACTTGCCCTTGGCGGCCTCCACCCCCTCCGGTGGGGTGATCTCCAGCAAATGGCCGACTGCCGACGAGATGACGTAGCTGTCATTCTCGAAGTAGTCTTCATGCTTCTGGAACTTTCCGAGCGCCTTGCTGATGTCACTGGCCACGGACGGTTTTTCTGCAATAATCAGGGTCTTGCCCATATAGCGGGCTTTTCTTTACGCCCCCAAGCCCGGTTCGCGCAACATATTTCTTTTGGCGGTCCAAAATTTTGAACCCATAAAGTGTGCGGATTCGGCCTCAAAAAACGACCCTTTGCGCACGAATGTCTCAGATTCCCACAAATGCAGCCGGGGAGCACCGGCCCCGGGTCGTACTCAATCATTTTTTCCTGTGGATCACCGAGGGCTGGTGCTCGGGTTGCCCGTTGTCGGAGGATTATTGGTGGGTGTTTCGCCTTTGACAGGCCTGTTCAAATGGAAGACCGGGCTGACATTCGACATCCAGAATTCGGTTTGGGTGTGTGACGAGATTCTGCTCGTCTCCTGTCTGTGCCAAGGGTTGGCATTCATACCAGCGCGGGTGGGGCGCGTCTCTCCGAGCGCGCCGCGAGCGTAGCGTGGCGGTTCGCAATCTTGGACGACTACGAAAAAGAGGAGGCGTTGATGACGCGCAGCAGATTGGGAGGATGACTATTTCAGGGCGGCGCGTTGGGGATGACTTGAGCGCGTTGGTTGGCAGGCGCGGCGCGCTCGGAGAGACGCGCCCTACCGCCCCCTCGCCCGCCTTGGGTGGGATGTGTTCTCGCGCCTGCACTCCGCATTCCGCACTCCGCACTCAATTGGTCCGCCGCACGGTCTTTGGCGGGTGCGGCAGATTCCCGATCCCATCCCAGGCGTTTAGCTGCTGAAAATAAAATGGTTACGCAATTCTGAGACCCGGCCCGCCGGACCGTAATGTTGCAGGTTGTTGCACCCCGGTTGTCCCCAATGTTGCACATTAA
>CAYTJG010000420.1:0-4351 GCA_964437865.1 uncultured Bifidobacteriaceae bacterium
CTGCGGGTTCACGTGACTTTCGAGTCCCGTGTTTCCCGGCTTTCTGGGAACTGGGGCTGGCGACTGGAAAGTCGCCTTTATCCGCCGACAAGAATGTCGGCGCTACGCGAGCGTTCTGGGTGTCGGCAGGGCGCGCCGAAGCTCCAGCGCAGGCGGACGCGCGCCTGCCAACCCGTGCGCACAGCACACCTGATCCGCCGCTCGGTTTTTGGCCACGTCGCTCTGCCAACAACCACCCTTCTGGCCCACGACTCCTCACGTCGTCGCCTACAAACGGAACCCTGACTCCCCGGCGCGCTCGGAGGCTGAACGTCGGCTTCGCCCGCGGCCTACCGACAACCACCCCCTGGCCCCACGACTCCTGACGTCGTCGCCTACAAGAAGAATTTCGGCTTACGACCGGCGGCGTCACGGATCGGAAATCGCGCTTGCCAATACCGGGATGGTTCCCTAGGTTGGCCAACATAGACGCTTTTCTGAACCAGCCAGTTTCCGTGGTCGTGGGGGAAAGCAATCAACCATTCATCCATGAAAATCGCCATTGTCGGTCTCGGTTATGTCGGCCTGCCCTTGTCCCTGCAGTTCGCGCGGTCGGATACGCAAGTGTTGGGGCTGGATATCGATGCCGCCAAGGTGGAATCGCTGAACGCCGGGCGCAGCTACATCAAGCACATTGACTCGGCCGCGCTGGCGGAACAGGTGAACGCGGGGCGTTTCAGCGCCTCCACGGACTTCCGCCGGGTCCGAGAAGTGGAAGCGGTGATCATTTGCGTGCCGACCCCGTTGAACAAGAATCGCGAGCCGGATATTTCGTATATCCTGGAAACGGGGCGCAGCCTCGCGCCCCATTTGCAAAAAGGCACGCTGGTATCCTTGGAATCCACGACGTACCCGGGCACCACCGATGAGGATTTGCGCGGCGTGCTGGAGGCCGGTTCCGGGCTGAAAGCGGGCGTGGACTTCCACCTGGCCTTTTCGCCGGAACGCGAGGACCCGGCCAATCCGGACAGCAAAGTGGCCGCCATTCCGAAAGTGGTGGGCGGGCTCACCCCGGCCTGTCTGGCCCGCGCCACGGCTCTTTACAGCCGCGCCATCAAGACCATTGTCCCCGTTTCCTCGTGTCGCGTGGCCGAGGCCACGAAATTGCTCGAGAACATTTTCCGCAGCGTGAACATCGCGCTGATCAACGAACTGAAGGTGGTTTACCAGGCGATGGGCATCGATGTGTGGGAGGTGATCCAGGCGGCGCGGACCAAGCCGTTTGGGTTCATGCCGTTTTACCCTGGTCCCGGCCTGGGCGGGCATTGCATACCGATTGATCCTTTCTATCTCACCTGGAAGGCGCGCGAGTATTCGCAAAACACGCGGTTCATCGAACTGGCCGGTGAGATCAACACGGCGATGCCGCAATTCGTGATCAACCGCACCGTGGAGGCGCTCAACGCGAGCCGGAAAGCGGTGAACGGCAGCCGCGTGCTGGTGTTGGGCCTGGCCTACAAGCCGAACGTGGACGACGAACGCGAGTCGCCCAGTTACGTATTGCTCAACCTGCTCCAGGAACGGGGCGCGGAGGTGGCCTACCACGATCCTTTCGTGCCGGTGATCCGCCCGACCCGCGAACATCCGCATTGGGCAGGCTTGAAATCGATCGACTGGAACCGGGAAACATTGCAGAAATTCGACGCCGTCATCATTGCCACCAACCATCAAGCCGTCAATTACCAGGAGCTGGCGGATTGGACGCCCTGCATCGTGGATACGCGGAATGCCATGGCCGCGGTGAAGGTCCGGCCGGGACAAGTTTGGAAGGCTTGATTATTACGGGGGCTTTCAACATGATGGCGCCGTGAGCGCAAAATCCACCAACCGGCAGCCTGGCCGTACCCGGCGTATCCGCCTGGGTGGCTTGGTGTTGGTGGCGGGCGGTCTGGTTCATGAACCCGTGCTGGCGGCTCCCTTTGTGGGGGTCTATCCGGGCGAGGTGCTCGGCAGTTCCGGTGCGGTGGTGGCCAATCCCGGGGCCGCGTCGGCGTTGCAAACGCAGGACCAGCAGGACCAGCCCAGTGAGATGGATGTGTTCCAGCCGGCGGGCGAACCGGCGGGAAATACCCTGCCGGAAATTTTTCGATACGGGCCGCTGGAGTTGCGCCCGCGGGCCAGCTACAGCCTGATGTACGGCAACGGGATTCAAAACCAGCCGGGCAGCCAGGAGGACATGATCATCCAGCAACTGTCGCCGGGCATCCTGGTGGACCTGGGCTCGCATTGGGCGGCCAGCTACATCCCCACCTTCGAGTTCTATTCGAGTCCCAAGTTCAAGGACTACATGAACCAGTCCGCGAGCCTCACCGGCGACGTGCTTTATGAGGCCTGGAAATTTGGCCTGTCGCACAGCACGGAAATCACGTCCGAGCCCATGGTGCAGACCGCCGCCCAGACCGACACCGAAACGCATACCACCACGCTGAGCGCCTCGCGCGCCATCAATTCCCATTTCTCCGCCGACTTTGCCGTGAACCAGGCCATCACGCTCGTGTCCGGCTATGACGATTCGTACGACTGGAACACGATGGACTGGATCAACTACGAGTTCTGGCCGCGGCTGAGCACCGGGCTGGGAGTCGGCGGCGGTTATGTGCTGGTGGAAGAAGACGGGCGCGCCGCGGCCAGCGGGCCATCCGGCAATCCCAATCAGCATTACGAGCAGTTGCAGGCGCGCGTCAACTGGCGGGCCACCGACAAGATCAGTTTCCAGGTTTCCGGCGGCTTTGAGGACCGACAGTTTGAAACGGCGGGCGAGGGCGATTCAGTGAATCCGATCTTCAGCGCCACGATCCAGTACCAATTGTTCAAACACACGCAAATTCTGCTGACCGGGAGCCGCACGGTCGCCTCGTCGGATTTCTACCTGGCCGCGCAGCAGACCGAGACCAGCCTGGTGAGCCTGAACGTCAACCAGCAGTTGTGGCGGAAGTTCAGCCTCGGCGGCAGCCTGGCGTATTCCGAGGTGAATTACGACACCCCGGCCTATGCCGGCAGCGCGGTCAACCGGTCGGACGACCTGGTGACGTTCAACGCCCAGTTGAGTCATCCCCTCTCCAAGCGGGGCACGTGGTCCTTTTTCTATCAATACTCGAACGACACCTCATCCCAGGCCGGTTTCAATTATCGGAGCAGTCAGGTGGGGATGACGGTGAGCTATGGTTTCTAACGGTCTGACATGGTTTTGATGCCTGGTTTTTCCAATGTAGCCTGCCGGCGATTTGTGCTGGCGGTGGTGGTGTTATGTCTGGGGTTCGCCCTGCCGCTGTGGCGTCTGGGGGTTTTCGCCCTGGGTGACGAGCTGTACTCGTACATCCTGCTCATGCCGCTGGTCAGCGTGTATCTGGCGTGGACATTGAAGTCCGAACTGCCCGCGCAATCGTCCCCGGCCCGGCTGGCGGCGCTGCTGTTCTTCGTTGGCGGCGTGGCGGCGGCGGCCAGGTATCTTTTCAATGGCCACGCGGGCGGCTCCGCCGCTCCGGAGAACGTCCTGGCTTGGTCCACGCTGGGCTGGCTCCTGTGCCTGACGGGCGCGGGTTGCTGGTTTCTCGGCGGGGCCACCATGCGTGCGCTCGCCTTTCCCTTTGCTTTGCTGCTCTTCATGATTCCGCTGCCGTCGCTGGCCCGGCAAACCATCGAAAGCGGATTGCAGCACGGTTCCGCCGCCGTGGCGGATTGGATGTTTACCCTTGCGGGTACCCCCTTGGAGCGTAATGGCACGGTCTTTCACCTGCCCGGCTTCTCGCTGCAGGTCGCCCCGGAATGCAGCGGCATTCATTCAACCTGGGTGCTGTTGATCACCAGCCTCGTCGCCGCCCGCCTGTTGTTGCAGTCGCCCTGGCGCCGGACGGCCCTTTGCCTGGCCGTGATCCCGCTGGCCCTGTTGCGCAATGGCTTCCGCGTCCTCGTTATCGGCCAACTCTGCGTCCACGTGGGCCCGCAGATGATTGATTCGCCGATTCATCATCATGGCGGACCGCTTTTCTTCGTCTTGTCGCTGATCCCGCTGTTTCTGCTGCTTTATTATTTGCGGAAGGGGGAAGGCTTGGGACGCCGAACGTTACCCGACCGCCCTGCCCCCGGCGCTCCTGGGGTATAGAGAATCCATTTAGGCCGTGCCTACGGCGCTTGAAATCACTTCTGTTTCATTTCTACCAATAGACCGCGCTTACGGCGCTGCCATGGCGATTTCGCAGGTCGTTATATGCGGGAGTTTTGCGCCTTATCCAAGGGCTATTCTCCTGAGGGGACGCCGGATTTCCCCTGTCCCTTCAGGACGGTTTCATTTTTGACGCCAGCACCCGGCACG
>CAYTJG010000421.1:0-4345 GCA_964437865.1 uncultured Bifidobacteriaceae bacterium
GCGCGCACGGGACCCATCACTCCGCATTCCGCACTCCGCACTCGGTTGGCTGTAGGCACACGGGCCGAGCAATGCTCGGCGCTCCGTCACTCCGCACTCCGCACTCCGCACTCAGTTGGCCCACTGCACCCGATAGAACCGGTTCCCCGACGTCAACGTCGAATCCGTCAAATAACCGCGATTGCCCACAATCGTGACCGTGCCGGCTAGCGGAAGCCAAACGGGATCGGACAAGTCATCCTTGTACTCCACACGATAGGTTTGACCGGCCGAGGCCGGCCAGTTGATCGTGGGTGCTCCGTTGCTTCCAGCAATGGCGGCATACAGAAAGGCATAGGCAAACACGCCATTGAACTGGTTGAAATCGTCCGCCAGCAAATCGTTGCCCCAACTGCCAAAGACCACCGTGTGTCCATCGCCACTGAACAGCGGCGGCTGGGAACGGTTGTTTGCGAAGACCTGGCCATAGCTGCCCGAACTCAGGATGGTGTTGGTGCCCGTCACCGTATCGTACAGAAAATCACTGGCCACCGTATTGGTCACGCCAGCCACCAGGTCGCTGGCGGCGCTGCGATAGATGATGAACCGTCCGTCGGCGCTGATATCCGGTCCATCCGAGGTCCCATCACCGGCGGCCACTGAATTGGCGGCGTGACTCACCAGCGTGTTGCTCTTGGTTGCGACATCGTAAAGGTATACCTGGTTGATGCCCGTGGTCGTGGAACTCATGGCGTAAGTCAGGAGCCGCCCATCGGCGCTGAAGCGCAGCCCAGGGTGCGAATAAATGATGTATCCGGAACCGACGGAATAGACAGTGTTCGAGCCACGATCCCAAATCGAGAGTGTCCGCGGACTTGAGCCGGCAATGCTCGCAATGCGATTGCCATCCGGACTGATGGCCAGCAACTCCAACCCTCCCGCCGTCACCACATGGCTGGGGACCTGTTTACCCTGTTGCGCATTCCACACATAGATCGTCGAGGCCGACCCTGCCAGGATATACGCGATAAAGTGGCCGTCCGGGGTCATGGCGGCGCAACCCTGGCCGCCTGTCGTCAACGCGTAATTCTTGCCCGCTTGTTCGTCCCGCAAAAAGAGATTGCCAGCGCTGCCAGACACACCCGAAACCAAGTTGCCTGCTTTGCTGATGAACAAAATGAACCGTCCGTCAGAACTGATCGTGGGAGAATAGGAATTCGAGTTGGCTCCGCCCGTACCGGCGGCATTCACGCTCACCAACGTCGTCGTCTGCGCCTGGAGATCGCGGACAAAAACGTCGGTGCACCGGTTGGTATCCCCGACAATCAAATTGGTCGCCGCACTGGTGAACGCCACGTAACGGCCATCGCCGCTGATCACCGGCTCGAAGGAAATCCCGTTAGCCGCGCTGCCCTGCGTGCCCATACTCACGATTTGATTGGTCCCCGCATACAAGTCGCACACATAAACGTCGAAGCCGGCGAGGCTGGTATTGCCCGGCGCCAGTCCGTCGGCGTCACTGGCGAACGTCACGTACCGTCCATCTTGGCTGATCGGTTGACTCGACAATTGGGAAACTCCGAGGCTGGTGAGCGACGGCAAACTGGGTTGCCGGGCGGATATCAGTTCGGCAAACCCGTTGGTGACGTTGCGCAGGAACACGTCGTATCCGCGATTGTCATCGTCCGCCACCAAGCTCGGCAGCGCACTTTCAAAGGCCACGCATTGCCCGTCCGCGCTCAATTCCAACACCTGCATGGAATCGTCGCCGGCGCTCGCGGCATTGGTGTCGGCGTTGATGAGGATCGTTCTTCCCGCCGCCACGTCCCGGAGATAGGCAAAGGTGCCACTGCCCGACGAATTGGTGACCAACTCCGTGCTGCGGCTGAAGAAAGCCACATATTGGCCGTTGGAGGAGATCACCGGCAAGTCACAGAAATCGGCCGCCGGTAGCACATCATTGGTGTTGGCGCTAATGAGCACGTTCGTGCCGGTCTGGGCATCCCAGAGATAAATTGCCGTATTGGTGCCCGTACTGCCATTCACGTTGGCCACCTGCGCCACGAACCGTCCATCCGGCGTCATGGCCAGGTCTTGCACGCTCTCGTACCATCCCCGCGGCATATAGGCATTCGTATCGATCATATCCGTCAGGCCACTGGCCACATCGTAACGGAGAATAATCCCGGGTCCCCTCTTCATTGAGGTCATTATGGAGCTGTTGGAGCAGGTTTCGAACGCGATGTAATTGCCATCGTCGCTCATCCGCAGGTTGCAGGAAGCCGCGTTGGTCGAACCCGTGACGGATTCATACACACTTTGCGCGTCGACACTGATCCACGTGGTGGTACCCGCGACCAGGTCCCGCTGAAAAACATCCCCGCTCGAGGTCTGGCCCGGGACCAGGTTGGTCGCCGAGCTGTAAAAGGCCACGTAACGGCCGTCCGGCGTGATCGCCGGCGTGTCGGAGCGCGACTGGTAGTAGCCATTTGCCGACATGGCACCCACGCTGACCAGGGTGGTCGTCCCGCTCCACAAGTCGCGCACAAAAATATCCGGAATGCCATTCGTATCGCCGGGCACCAGATCCGTCGCCGCACTCGCAAACGCCACATAACGCCCATCCGGCGTCATCGCCGAACTGTAAGCGGCGCCATTGCCGCTCACGCCGTTGGTGTTGGCACTGACGAGGGTCGTGGTGCCATTAACGACGTCGCGCACAAAAACATCCGCCGCCGAGTTCGTATCGCCGGCAACCAAATCATCGGCCGCACTTTCAAACAGCACAAATTGTCCATTGGTCGAAACGGCCACCGGCACCGCGTCCTGATCGCCGCCGCCGGTACCGGCCAGATTCACGCTCACCAGCACGGTCGTGTTGCCGACGCGATCGCGCAGAAACACCTCCAAGGGGGCGGGGCCCAATTTCTGGAACGGCGTGTTGCTGGCCGTCAATGCGAGATTGTTGGCGGAGCTGGCAAACGCCACGTAGCGCCCGTTGCCGCCCAGCACCGCCATCAGCGAGTCGCCGCCGGCGCTGGCGGACGGCGTAACGGCGCCATTTCTTTCGGATACCAATTGCAGGGGAACCGCGGTGGCCGCCAGTGCCAAGAGCGAAGCAGCAAGAATGACAGAGATTTTCATATGTCCCCCGGTATTCACGGAATCGTACCGGTGCTCAAACGGCGCGACGCATGCCACGCAAGCCAGTACCAGTCATTGGTTTCCAACTCCGACTGCGGCGTCTTATTCATGGCGTAGCCGTTAATCACAAACAGGTCGCTCTTCCATTTGTGCAGCTCGGTATGGCCGTCGCAAAACCCAAAGCAGGCCGCATTCCCATGCCGCGTCGAGGGATAATCAACGACCTCCGGGGTGGATGCGACAACGGCAAGGGCGGCGTCATTCACGCTCAAGGGGTCCTCATCCGCATAAATCCAGATGTCTGCAGGACTGCAATTCCTAAAATCAGAGGTCGAACCAAAGGTGGCATACGTGGTCTGCAATTCGTTTTCGTTGCCCGTCAGCCAAGCGCCCCCCACCGGCGTCCGGGGTATCCCGGAATGGACGAACGTCTCCAACCACGAAGTGTCCACCGTGCCCACGCCGCCATTGGCCGAGACACTGCGCACCACCGGCACGATCGTGCCCTGGTAGGCGCAAACGCGCCAATCCGCCGGACACTTAAAAGGCACCGCGCTGTGGGCGAGGTAAGGCGCCAGCAAGCTATACGTAGAATTCGTAATATATGTGGCATCGCCCGCCTCTGCGTCTCCCCCCCCGGCCAGAGCCGCCCAGCCCTCCACATTGCCGGCACACCAATCATAGCCAGGCGCGGTGCCACCATCATCCGGGTTGGGCGGATAAAACCCCTCGTTCTCGCCCGTATACATGGCGCAGGCCTTGGCCAACTGGTTGAAATTGTTCAGGCAACACACCGCCTGGGGCCTGGCCTTGGAAAATCCCAGGGTCGGCAACACCACCGCCACCAAGATGCCCAGGGTGGCGATGACCACTGCCAATTCCAGCAGGCTAAACCCACTCTCGCCGTTCTCCGGCAACAATTTCTTTTTCATACAGTGCCTTTTCATAAATGCCCTTTGGCAAGTTATCCTACTTCCATGGATAGCTCGTTTCCCAAGCTGGAAATCTTTCATAAACTCTGCGATCGTGATCCCGTCGGAGTGCGAGCCGCCGCGCTACGTTCGCGGCGCGCGCCGAGTGACGCGTCCTGTCGGCGCCTGACACGGCCGCGGGTAGGGCGCGCCTCTCCGAGCGCGCCGCGCCTGCCAACCAACAGGCTCAAACCTACTCAACGCGTCGCACCGCAATAATCCTCCGCCCAGTCCGCTACGCGTCATCAACG
>CAYTJG010000422.1:0-4334 GCA_964437865.1 uncultured Bifidobacteriaceae bacterium
CCGAGCGTTTCGGCGGCGCTGCCCATCCGGCACATTGCCGGGCTGGATAATTTCCTTCGTCCGCGGGCCATGAGCCATCCTTCCCCGGCAGGGACACCGGCGCTGGGTTCCGGCTTTGGCGGCGCCTACCTGGGATTTGATTTTCGAAAGGCCTATCTTCCCGGCGTGCCGCTCACGGGCGCGGGACAGAAGGTCGGTTTGTTGGAGTTCAACTCCGGGTTCAGCCAGGCGGATATGACGAGTTATGAGGCTCTGGCGAGCCTGCCGGACATCCCGGTAACGGCGGTGTTGGTGGACGGCTTCGATGGGGAACTGGGCGATGCTAACAGCGAAGTGTCGTTGGATATTGAAATGGCCATGGCCATGGCTCCCGGGCTGGCCGGCGTGCTGGTTTACGAAGGCAGCTACACCGATGACATCCTGAGCCAGATGGCCAGTGACAATCTGGCCAGCCAACTGAGCGCGTCGTGGACTTACGGGACCGACGCGACTTCGGACGAACTTTTCCAAGAAATGGCGGCGCAAGGGCAGTCGTTCTTCAACGCTTCCGGCGATGGGGACGCGTGGGTGGACGGGGTCCAGTCGCCTTGTGACGACACGAACATTACGGTTGTGGGCGGGACCACCTTGTACGCCTCGGGCCCGGCCGGTTCCTGGCGGTCGGAATCGGTTTGGAATGAGGGCTATGAACCGCCGGGATGGTCGGGTACGGATAACGGTTACTGGGGGAGCGGCGGCGGCATCAGCACCACCTATGCCATACCGGCGTGGCAACAGGACGTTGACATGACCCTCAATCAGGGATCGACCAGCATGCGGAATATTCCGGATGTGGCGATGACGGCCGCCAACATCTTTGTGACGTATAGCAACGGATTGTCGGGTGCCTTCATGGGCACGAGTTGCGCGGCCCCGTTGTGGGCGGGACTGACAGCGCTGATCAACCAGCAGGCCGTGGCCAACGGCAATGCACCCGTGGGCTTTCTGAATCCCGCCTTGTATGCCATTGGGGAGAGCTCGAACTATGAGAATTGCTTTCATGACACGGAAGTGGGCAACAACACCAACAGTGAGAGTTCGGCGGAATTTTTCGCGGTGGCGGGCTATGATCTGTGCACCGGTTGGGGCACGCCGGCGGGGGAGCCCTTGATCGACGCACTGGCGCCGGATGCGCTGGGCGTGACTCCCGGAAACGGGCTGGTGGCGGCCGGCTGGGTGGGCGGTCCGTTCACCAATTCATCGTGGGTGATGGGGCTGATGAATCAGGGCACGACGAGCTTATCCTGGGCCTGCGTGAAGACAGTCTCCTGGGTGACGGTGGCCCCCACCAATGGCACCCTGGCCGCTGGGCAAACGCCGACGACCGTCACGGTGACCCTCAATGCGGCGGCCACCAATCTGGCGGCGGGCGTGTACGCCGGCGCGCTCTGGTTCACGAATTATTCGGATGGCATAGGACAGCGGCGTTCGCTGCAATTGACGGTGGCCAAACCGGGGACCTCGACTTACGGCGCCGCAGTGCTGGCGCTCCAGCCGGCGGCTTATTGGCCGCTGAATGAAAGCACCGTGCCGCCGGCGGCGGACCTGGCGAGCAATGCCGGCGCACTCGGCTGGTCCGCCAATGGCTTGGCGTTTTCGGAAGTGGGCCAAGGGCAGGCCGGCATCGCCGGCAACTGCGTTCGTTTCACCAATTCGTCGCTGGTCGTGGCGGGCGCGGGCGCCCACATTGACGTGCCGTATCTCCCCGCACTGAACCCGGCCGGCCCGTTCACCGTGGAGTTCTGGGCGAAACCCAACCAAAGTCCGAACGATTATTTCTGCCCGGTTTCATCGGTGGACGACACGCAAAATGGGGCGAGCAGCCGGTACGGGTGGGTGTTTTACGAGGCCGCCGGCAACCAATGGACATTCCGGCTGGGGAACGACAGCGGCTACGTGGCGGAACTGGTCGGGGGAACGGTGACCGCGCAGGCCTGGCAGCACATCGTGGGGGTCTATGACGGGACATATGCCACGCTGTATGTGAATGGGACCGCGGTGGCCGGGCCGACCGATGCAACGGGATTCGAGCCCAACGCCAACAGCTTGGTGACACTCCGACTGGGCGGCACCAGCTTCGGAAACCGCACTTTCGACGGCTGGGTGGACGAAGTGGCGATGTATACCAATGCGTTGAGCGCCGCCACCATTCAGGCACATTATCAGGCCGCGACGGACAACAACGCGGGCTACGGAGCGCAGATTTTGGCCAGCCAGCCGGCGGGCTATTGGCGGCTGGATGAGCCGGCCTATTCTGCGGTGGACGCCGCAGCCCTGCCGATGGCGGTGAATCAGGGCAGTCTGTCCTCGGCGGCGGATGGCACCTACCTTCCAGGCACCACGCCCGGCGTTGCCGGCGTCCCTGCCGCCGGATTCGGCACCTCGAATCTGGCCTGCGCCTTTGCAGCCAACTCGTGCATCGATGTGCCCGGCACGGCGGTTTCCTTTACGGGAGCACTCACCGTGTCCGCCTGGGTGAATTGTCCGGCCCCCACGGCCGGCACGGAATCGGTATTGAGCCTGGGCGCCGGCGCCTATGCGCTGACCATTGACGCCCAAGGCTACCCGCATTTTGTGGATGGGGTGCAGGACTTCGGCTCGCTGGCGGCCACCACCGCGGTGACCGACGGCCGCTGGCATCAGTTGGTGGGGGTGTATGATGGGAACAATTCGGAATCGCTGTACGTGGACGGCGTATTGGCCGACAGTGATACGAGTTCCACGGAGAGGCCGATCACGACGGTCAATGACTTGTGGATTGGCGGCGACCCGGACAGCGGCGCGTTTGAATATTTTTGGGGAACGATTGACGAGGTGGCCATCTGGTCGCAGGCGTTGACGCCGGGACAGGTGCTGTGGGTGAATTCGGCGGGGGCGAACCTGCCGCAGGTGAGTGCCTCCCTGGAGGCATCCCAGTCCAACACGGTGGTCTTGAAATGGACGGCGGTTCCCGGGCTGACTTACCAGGTGGAGTATGCCACGAACCTGACGGCGCCCGTCTGGACGTCCTTGGGCGCTTCATTTACGGCCACTACCGATTCGGTGAGCGTGCCGGACACGTTAACGGGCAGCCAGCGATTCTACCGGCTGGTGTTGTTGCCAGGAAATTGAACCGGATCCAAATTCGAAAGATCAACTTGGGCCTGCCGGCAGCCGTTCGTCGGCTGCTGAGTCGAAGAAGAAAACACTATGAAACGATTGCTGGTGGTCATTTGGTTGGTTGCGGTCGGCTGTGTTTATGGCCAGACCAACGCACCCGGTCCCAAAACCACGGCCAAGGAAGCCGGGTTGGTGGATTTTTCGGCGGATTTGGACCGCGTCACGGCGGAGCTCAAGCAGAAGTTTGAGGCAGCGCCGGACGCCCAAACAAATTTCGAGGCCAGCCTGCAAGCCATCAACGCCCTCATCTTGGCGCATCAAAAGGACGGCAGCCGGGAGCAACTCGCCCGGCTTTATTTGCTGGCCGCTCACGTTCAGGCCGATGGTCTCACCAACCGCGCGAAGGCGATGGCGATTTGGGGCCGGGTGCTGCACGACTTTCCAAAAACGCTGGCCGCCCAAGGCGCGGCCATCTCGCTGGCCCAGGCCCAGGCTCAAGATGCGGCGGTGGATCCAACCATCCCGGAAGGGCTGGAGATCGGCAACCGCTTCCCCGAGTTTGCCGAACAGGATATTTCCGGAGCGCCGTTGTCCTTGGCCGCTTATCGGGGGCGGGTGACGATGGTGGACTTTTGGGCGACGTGGTGCGGTCCCTGCAAGGCGGAAATGCCAAACGTCATTGCCACCTACCAAGCCTATCATGCCAAGGGGTTCGAGATCATCGGCGTGAGCCTGGATAATGACCTCCGCAGTGTGGCGGCATTCACTCAGGCGAACGGTATGGCTTGGACGCAGTTTTTCGATGGGCAGGGCTGGAAGAACAAGCTGGCAGTCCAATATGGCGTGGCTTCAATCCCCATGTCTTACCTGTTGGACCCACACGGCGTCATTATCGGCAAGAGCTTGCGCGGGCATGCCTTGGCTGCCGCGGTGGCCAAGGCCCTGGCCAATCATTAAGCCAACTTCAGAAGCCCGCTGCGAATTCCGGTTCAGGGTCTGGTCGGGAACTGCTTTGTGCCATCTGCCTGGAAAGGCCGGCAGACCAGGCCGGCGGCCGCGTTGGGGGAAAAATCCGGCGCGGGATTTTGATACATCAAACTGACCAGGCTGTCGCTGCGGAAATTCAAGCGCATCCCGCACAATTCGGCCGACTTGAGGCCCAGCCAGACTGCGCGCCACGGAAGCGGCACGAATTT
>CAYTJG010000423.1:0-4318 GCA_964437865.1 uncultured Bifidobacteriaceae bacterium
CGCGCCCGCGAAAGGCCCTCTCTTTTGGCGATGCCGGCTTTTGTCAGTTGAGAATCGGCCGCCATCTCGCTCTGCCAATGCAACGCCAATTGAAAAGGGTGTGGAGTAGTGTATGATTGTTTAGGACTTTCGTTCGCATTGGAGTCCAACGCACGGCACGGAAACGGAAGCGGGCGAACGACAAATGGCGTTGCTCCCCACCGCGAAGACGGTCTTCCGAGCGTGAGGGGCAAGTCCCAGCAGGTTCGGTTTTGACCCACACCAGCGGAGCCATTCTCCTCGGCTCATGTATTGGGTTTACATTCTCCAGAATCCGACGGGCCGTTTTTACATTGGTCAAACCGACAACCTGTCGATCCGCCTCGCCAACCATAACCGCACCGACGAGATCAGCGGCAAATATACCCGCAAAAAACGGCCCTTGGGATCTGGTCTGGTCCGAACCTCACCCTGCCGATGCCGCCAGTCGTGTTTGACGAAACAACGCGGAGAGGCCAGATTCATGCTGGCAAGCAGGCTTATTTATGAAACATCAAACTCGCTGTGGATCCGTTGCAATCTTCCTGGCTCTGGCCACCGGGGAAAC
Organism: uncultured Bifidobacteriaceae bacterium; assembly: GCA_964437865.1. Classification (GTDB taxonomy): domain Bacteria; phylum Verrucomicrobiota; class Verrucomicrobiia; order Limisphaerales; family UBA11358; genus UBA11358. The sequence continues at coordinate 587 of CAYTJG010000423.1, forward strand.
CCCGGCGGCTTTCGCTCAAGGCAGCTTGACGCCTCCCGGACCGCCGGCGGCCACCATGAAGTCGCTGGCCCAGATTGAGCCGCGTGAGCCGATATCCTCAGTGCCTTATACCATCGGCACGCCGGGCTCGTATTACCTGACGACCAACCTTAGCACGGCAGGGAGCAATGCCATCACCATCGCCAGCAGTGACGTGACCCTGGATTTGAACGGGTTCACTATTTCCTCGACGGCATCCTCGGCGGCCAATGGGGGCAGCGCCATTTTACTGGGCGACGGCATCAGCGATATTACCATCGAGCATGGCCACATTCAAAGTGGGGTCACCACCAACAGCAGCGGCGTTTTCAGCGGTCCAGGATTCACCGATGGGATTAATTTCGCCGGGAATGGGCCAATGAATGTGCGGGTCGCCGACGTATCGGTGACCGGTTGCTTGAATGACGGCATCTATGTGATCGCCTATCCGGATAATTCGAGTCTGGTGGAATCCTGCATGGTGCAGTTGGCGGGCGGGATTGGTATTGCGGCGGTCAACGTCAGAAATTGCGTGGCGCTGGCGTGCTATTCTCACGCGATTTTCTGCTCAACGGTGGCGGACAGCGAGGGCCAATCCATCGGCAGTGGCGCTGGCATCTATGCCCAATCCACCGCCCAAAACTGTTATGGGTACAGCAACAGCGCCCTGGCACCGCCCCTGATAAATCCCGCGCCCGGAATCGAGGTTGGCGGCGTCGCCCAGAATTGTTATGGCTATGGCAACGCCGGTGGCAACGGCCTTTCCGCAGGCACGGCTTTGAATTGTTACGGAATTAGCAGCGGCGACGGCGACGGCCTGTCTGCCAGTTCACTGGCCTCGAACTGCAGCGGCACGAGCTCTACCGGGACTGGTCTCTACGTCGAAGGCGGCAATGCCCAAAATTCCCAGGGCTTTAGCTACGAAGGTGACGGCCTGGTGGCCTATGCCAGCGCGGAGAATTGTCTTGGGCAAAGCAACGGCAGCCAGACCGGGCTTTCGGCTCGGATTGCGTCTTTCTGCGAGGCTATCAGCTACCCCAATGGCACCGCCATCCAGGCGACGGTGGCCACCGGCTGCTACGCGCTGATTGGTACCAATGCCATTGTCAATCAATACAACATGCCCTGAGACACCGGTCATCCGTCCTGAAGAATTTGCGATTTATGGAATCAAATGGACCATGAAAACCAAAATACTTCTGACCGTTGCTTCCTGTTTCATTTTTCATTCTACCTTCGCCTTCGAGGGCCGTATCACAGCGGCGCTCACGCGCGGCGGCCGGGCCACGCCGCTGCTTTACACGGCGGGCACCAATTGCCTGCGCGTGGAAGTCACGGCGTCGGACCGGCCAAATGCGGTGGACCTGCTGGATTTGCCATCCGGGGAATTGACGCTGCTCTTCCCCAACAACCGCCGTTTCGTGAATGCCGCCGCAGTGCCACAAATGCCCGCGATGCCAAACCTCCCCACTGCCGGCGGGATGCCCGCCATGCCCGCCATACCGCCGCCGATGATGGGAAGAATGGAACTCACCACCACGGGTGATAAAACGAATCTGCTCGGCCTGGCGTGCGAAAAATTCCAAATCAAACAGGGCGGCCAGACCATGGACATCTGGGCGACGGCGCAGTTGGTTCCGTTCCAACCCTATGTGCAAAACCAACCGCACCGGTCCGGCCCGCAAAGGATCGAGGAGCAGTGGGGCGGCCTGCTGGCGGCGAAAAAACTGTTTCCGCTACTGGCGTCCTTGAAATTTGGCAACGGCGCGGAGCATTACCGTTTCGAGGTCCAGTCCATCACGCCGGCAAGGTTCACGCCCGACGACGCGGAGAAATTATTCCAGCCGCCGCCGGGTTATCAGGAACTCCGGCCATTGCCATTTTGATTGGGCACCAATGAAATTATGAACGCGAAGGTTTTATGCGCGCTGGCCGCCATCGTTGTTTCATTCAACATCCACGCTCAGACGACAATTGACGCCGCCCACCGTTACGCCTTTGGAGCGAACCTCGGCTGGCTGGATTGGGTCGGCGACACGAACCACGGGGCGGTGATCGGTGAATACGTGTGCTCCGGCAACATTTATTCCGCGAACGTCGGCTGGATCAATCTTGGCAGCGGCACGCCCGCCAACCAAATCCAATACCAAAACAATTCCGCCACGGATTACGGCGTGAATCAGGACGGCCTCGGCAACCTGACCGGCTGTGCCTATGGCGCGAACATCGGCTGGATCACTTTCGAGCAGACTTACGGCCAGCCCAAGGTGAATCTGTTCACCGGCCAGTTCAGCGGCTCGGCTTGGAGCGCAAACTGCGGCTGGATTTCCTTGAGCAACGCCGTGGCTTATGTCCAGACGGACACGGTTCAGCAAGGTGCGCTCGCTCCTGATGGCCTGCCCATCGCGTGGCTGCTGCTAAACTTCGGCACGACGAATGTGGACGCGAATGCGGATGCGGACGGCGATGGCGCCTCCAACGGCGATGAGTATCTCGCCGGAACCGATCCGAACAATGCCGCGAGCGTGCTTAAAATCACGTCCCTCCAGCGCACCGCCCCGAACACCAAGCTGACCTGGAACGCGGTGAACACGCGGTATTACGCCATTCAGACGAACTCGTCGTTGACGACCCGCGCATGGGGCGATTTCGTCACGATGAACCTGGCGGCCTGGAACAGCAGCCTCTTCATGGACACCACTTCCACAAATCGCTTCTATCGGGTCCGCGCCTATCGCCCACTGGCCCCATGAGGCGACGCGCCGAAGCGATTCTTTTGCGTCGAGGCGTTTCGCCCGCTGACGCCGTTATCTGCGTGACGCGCGCTCGAGAAAGGCCCTCACGTCCGGCGATGCGGGCCTTGATCAATTGAGCATTGGCGGCCATCTCCTGCCGCCAATTCAAAGCCATTTGAAATGGGTGTGGCGCGGTATATTCTTCTTCAGGGCATTCGTTGGCTTCGGTCAAAGCATGGCTCGGGAACGGGATTGAACGAACGATAAATGGCGTGGCTCCCCACCTCGAAAACGGGATGCCGAGGGTGAGAGTCAGATCCCAGCAGGTTCGGATTCCACCCTCGCCTGCGGAGCCAATCCCCCTTTGGCTCGTGTAACGGCGACGCCGGCGCAGCCTGCCTTCAACCCGGCGATCCTGTTGGCACATCGAGGTCTGCGTTTCGCCGACTACTTGTTCTTAAACAAATCCAACGGGTTCAATTTCGGCGCGGTGTTCGTGGCGGGTAGGTTGGTGGGCGCCGGGGTTTTTTGGCCGGTCAACACACTGCCGACGCCCTGGAGGATACCGCCAGCGCTCCCGTCGGCTTTGACCCCGAGCTTCTGAGCAATGCCGGTGCCGGCATTTAGCAACAGTCCGCCAAGCGCCAACTTGTTCAGGTCAGCTTTGGGAGCGCCGAGTGTGCCGGTCACCGTGACGAACTGGGGAAGCGCCGCATAGGCCGCGCTCGCCGGGGTGTTGGCGGGAAGCAGGCTCGTCCTTTGTGCCAGTGACCGGCTCAAGGCGAATGCGATCGGCAGATTGAGGGGTGAATTGTTCAACACGTCCGCGATGGGAATCACGCCGGTGGACGTTGCCTGGAACGCCGCGCTCTGGGCGGTAAACTGGGTCAGCTTGAGGTTGCCGCCGCCCATTTCGGCTTGCGCCTGCAACCAGTCGAGCGGCGACTGCGTGATTTCAGGAACGCCCAAAAGTGTGGCG
>CAYTJG010000424.1:0-2455 GCA_964437865.1 uncultured Bifidobacteriaceae bacterium
GATTAGTGGAGGGCGCCTTGATGGAAGTACCGGCCGGCTTGGTGGAGGCAGCGCGCGCCATGGGCGCCCGGCCGGGACAAATCGTCCGCAAAGTCCTTTTACCCGAAGCGCTCCCGGGCATTCTCAACGCCGCCACGATCACGCTGGTCACACTCGTCAGCTACTCGGCCATGGCCGGAGTGGTGGGGGGCGGCGGCCTGGGCGACGTGGGCATCCGGTATGGATACCAGCGCTTCGACGCCGGCGTGATGGCCGCCGTGGTGGTCATTCTTATCCTGCTAGTCCAGACCATTCAATTTTTCGGCGACCGACTGGTGCGCCGGGTCAACCATCGCGCTTGAATTTATAGTACCATGAAGATTATCGCTGTCCTTACTTCGCTGGCCGCAACCGCTCTCTTGCTCCTTCCTGGCTGCGGAAAGCAGCAGACCGCCGCACATCATCTCAAGGTGGGCGTCATTTCCGGCGCTGAGGAACAGGTGGCGGAGGTTGCCCGCCAAGTCGCGCACGATAAGTTCGGCCTCGACGTGGAATTGGTGACGTTCAATGACTACGTCACCCCGAATGCCGCGCTGGCCGATGGCTCGATCGACGCCAATGCATTTCAACACAAACCATTCCTCGACCAGCAAAGCAAGGACCGGGGGTATCACCTAGTGGTGGTGGGGCGCACTTTTATCTACCCCATCGGCGCCTACTCGAAAAGAATTCACCGGCTGGCCGAATTACCCGACGGCGCCACCATTGCTGTGCCCAACGACCCCACCAACCTTGGCCGGTCCCTGCTCTTGCTGGAAAGGCAGGGGCTCATTCAGTTGCGCCCGGGAGCTGGAATCAATGCCACCGTCCTGGACATTGCTACCAATCCGCGGAAATTCAAGATAGTGGAGCTGGAGGCCCCGCAATTACCCCGGTCGCTTCCCGACGTCGACCTTGCCATCATCAACACCACCTATGCCAGTGAGATTGGCTTGACACCGCCCAAGGATGGAATATTCGTCGAAGACAGCAACTCCCCCTACGTCAACTTGATTGTCGCCCGTGAAGACAATCATAGCGCCCAGAGCGTTACCCAATTTGTGCAAGCCTACCAATCCGACGAAGTTCTGGCCGCCGCCCAGAAGATCTTCCAAGGCGGCGTGGTGAAAGGCTGGTAAAACGAAATGAGAACCTTAGCTGATGGAACCGGTGGGCCCCGGATAGCTTGCCTCGCTCAACTTGCCCGAATCCACATCGTAAATAAAACCGCGGACCGTGACCGCATCCTCGCCGGAGTTGGGAATCCATGGATGGTTAACAATGGCCGAAATGCTCCGCCGCACATCCCATTCGAGACGCTCCTGCGCTTTGGGATTGTGCTCGTGGTCGAGGGCCTCGATTGGTCCCCGAAACGCCAAGAACGAGGCGGGGGAACTGGACCGCTATTTCGACGCAATCAAAGAGCGGACGCAAAATGAGTCCATCCGCCATGCAGTGCTCCGCGTGAAACGCACGCGCAACCCGGATGTTGTGTTTCTCGAACGCCTCAAACATTTTCTGCGCGAATCGGAATCCGGGGGTGTGACCGTTCTGCTGGCGGGCGTGCGGCCTGATTTTGCCCAAGGCCTCAATAATGTGCGCTTCGGCGACTGGTTTCCCCGCGAGCGCGTTTTCTATGAGGAGAAGGAGGTTTATTGGCCACCCTCAAGGCGGTCCGCCACGCCTACGAATTGCTTGGAAAAAATCCCCGGCAATCAAGCCGCGAGCTTGAGGCGGTGGGCAATGAAAACAAATCGCTCTACTATCTTGTTTAGGCGTTTGGGAATAGAATTTAGTTCAGCAACCCGACATACTACGGCCCTTTATGCCAGCACCAGCGACCCGACTTGCATCGTTTTCGGAATCCGTGATCCGACGGATGACCCGGGTGGCCAACCAGCACGGCGCCATCAATCTTGCCCATGGCTTTCCGGATTTCGACCCGCCGGAAGAACTGCTGGTGGCTCTCGAAAAGACCACGCGCGGGCCGTTTCATCAATACGCCGTCACTTGGGGTGCGCCACGTTTCCGGCAGGCCCTGGCGCGTAAAATTTCCCGCTTCACCGGCCTGGCCGTGGATCCTGACCAGCACCTCGTGGTCACCTGTGGTAGCACTGAAGCGATGATGGTGGCGATGATGACCGCCTGTAATCCGGGCGATAAAGTCATCGTGTTCTCGCCGTTCTACGAGAACTACGTGGCGGACACGATCCTGTCCGGCGCCGAACCGATTTACGTGGCCTTGCGACCGCCGGACTTTGCCTTCGATCCCGATGAGCTGCGTCGTGCTTTCCAGCAGAGGCCAAAGGCGCTGGTGTTATGCAACCCATCAAACCCATCGGGCAAGGTGTTCACGCGGGAGGAGTTGCTCTATATCGCCAAGCTGGCGGCTGGGCTACGTGATGGGGCCGCCGGAGGTGATCCACTCGGCGCGCAA
>CAYTJG010000424.1:2555-4276 GCA_964437865.1 uncultured Bifidobacteriaceae bacterium
GCTGGCGGCTGGGCTACGTGATGGGGCCGCCGGAGGTGATCCACTCGGCGCGCAAGGTCCATGACTTTCTGACCGTGGGCGCGGCGGCTCCCTTGCAAGAAGCGGCCGTGGCAGGATTGGAATTGCCCGACCGCTATTACCAAACACTGCAGGCCGTTTATGCCGCAAAACGCGATGTGTTTCTGAAATATCTCGATGAAGCCGGGCTCACGTACACGAAGCCGCAGGGCGCGTATTACGTGATGGTGGACATATCGGAGTTCGGCTGGGACGATGATGTCGTGTTCAGTGAATGGCTGGCGCGTGAAGTCGGCGTGGCCGCAGTACCCGGATCAAGCTTCTTCCGCGAACCGGTGAAACACCTGGTCCGGTTTCATTTTGCCAAACAAACCCAGACGCTTCAAGCAGCCGGTGAGCGTTTGCTCAAACTGCGGGCGAAATGGTTGGCTCATCGGTGATGGGTTTGCCGATGGCTGACGGACTGAAGTTTTGGATGAATTTTTAGTGAAACCGGTCGGATTGTCTATTACTGTGAAAATGCGCCCAGGCGCGCCACTTGGGATTGGCGTGAATGGGCTCCTTTTGCAATGCCGGACAATAAATTGACATCCGTCGCCACCGAGGGAGCGCATGGACTGGGATGGCTGGTCGCCGAACTTAATGCGCACCATTCTGTGGTTGATGAGACCATCGCACGGCGACTACTCACCCAAGCCGACTTAACGCACGATGAAGTTGCCCGTTATGTCGTGCCCCGCCCGGAGTCGTACGGACGGCGCGCGGTGGCGCGGCGGGAGAACTATGAGTTGCTCGTCCTCACCTGGATGCCTGGGCAGCAAAGTGTGGCGCATGATCATTCCGGATCGCTTTGTGGATTGAAGGTTGTGCAAGGCAGTCTATCGGAACAGCTCTATGAACTCGGACCGGACGGGCAGGTGCGCCCCACCACCGCCAGCCGTCTTTCCGCCGGAGAAATAACCGTCGATCCTGGTGTCGTGATTCACTCGCTCGCGAATCCGGCTGGTTCGGGTCAAAAGGTGGTGACCGTGCATCTCTATTCGCCGCCGCTGCCAGAAGTACGCCGATACGCCGTGGCCACCGATCCCCCGGCCCAGGTTTTCCTACGCAAAGTCCCTCCGGAAGCGCCCGCCATTGTCATCATTGGCGGGGGATTCACGGGCACCATGACGCTGGCCAACCTGCTGCGAGACCCCCAAACATCCGTGGCACCCCGACGCATTATTTTGATCGACTGCCAGCCGGCGCTCGGGGAGGGAATCGCCTACCGCACCAACGACTCCGGCCATTTGCTCAACGTGCCCGCCGCAAAAATGAGCGCCTGGCCGGATCGTCCGGATGCTTTCCTCGACTTTGCCCGCACCGTCGACCCTTCGGTCAAGCCCGGCCATTTTCTTCCACGCAGGCTCTACGGTCAGTACGTGCGGCAAACTCTGCTTGAAGTTGCCCAATTGGCCAACGGCGGTGTAAGCATCGAGGTGATTCGGGATGAAGCCACCAGCTTGACTCCGATCTCGCCCGGCTCAGGCTGGCTTGTGGGGACGGCCGGCGGCCAATGCATTCGCGCCAGCCTCGCCATCATCGCCCTCGGCCATCGTCCGCCGGCGGAACAATTCATACGCCGATGGAAGGGGCCACGCACCCGGTTTGTGGCCGACCCCTGGGCGGCGCTGGTGCTGACCCAAATTGGCCCGGATGAGCCC
>CAYTJG010000425.1:0-4250 GCA_964437865.1 uncultured Bifidobacteriaceae bacterium
TATTACTTCGCAACCAAGTATCCAAGACTTGCCGGCGCGCCAGGTCGGATTGCACCGGCGGCAGGGTGAGCGCGAAGTTGGTCGGCGCCTTGCCCGCACGCCGGTGGAGTTGCGTGTCGAGCTGGTGCATGAGCACGCTGCGGGACCAGCCATGTTCGATGGTCTTCCGAATTTAGAATTCCCGGATTTTAGCGTCCTTCACGCGGTCGAGAAGGACGCAGTTGTGTTTCCAAGGAATTTGTGCACCAGGCTGGTGCACAATCGACGGGGCTATGCATTTCCTTGGCGCGCTCATGCTTCAAGGATGACGGCGACATCCCAACGTTGTTTTTCCAGCACCGCATTGTCGGCATCGGTTGCGGAAGGGGCGATCCACTCCATAGAGTTTCTCCCAAGCAAATTGTTGGAGAGGGTATTCCAAAAGTGACCAAACGCAAAACGGAATAAAAAGCAAAGTCGTGCGCCCCACACGGCCTGGATATTCCTACCGGCTGCGCACCGGCATCAGGCCAAAGTGCAACAGCAGCCAGACCGGTACGGCAAACAGTGCAATGGCCGCCAGCCGGTCCCAGGTCCAGCCCAAGCCGGGCGCATGGGCCTGGATCGGATAAATCGTGATCATGAAATAGTTGGCGAACCGCGTGTGGCCGATGAAACGCAGGTGCTGGGGGAATTTTTTCCGCAGGCCGCTCACCAAGGCCACCGCGCCGAGCGCCAGCACCAGAAAGGTCACGAGCAAGTTCACCGGCAACATGGCGTTCAGCACCAGATGTCGCCCGTGCGCCCCGTCCGGCACGAAATAGGGCCACAGCCACTGCGCGCCCGCCCACAGGAAACTGAAACCCGTCTGCACCGCCGTCCGGAAATTCGCCTTGTCCGACGTCAATTCGCTCAGCAGCAAACCGAAATAGAGCGGCACGATGCCCCAGACCAGCGACATGGTCTGGAACGGCGTCACCAGCAATTCCCGGAACGTGACCCAATAGTGATGAATCATCCCGGGATTTTGGGCGAAACGACGGCTCCCGGCAACGAGGATGCGGCCCTATTTAGAATTATTCTAAATCTTGACTTCGCCCCGGTGCGCGGTAGATTGCCGCAGCATGAAGGCGGAAAGCCAACGCGATGAAGAGCGGCACCTGACCCGCCAGTTGGGGGCCACCGGGCTGCGCCCCACGCCGCAGCGGCAGCAGGTCTATGACGTGCTGTTGCAAAAGCGCGATCATCCCTCCGCGGAGGAGGTCTTCATGCGCGCCAAGCGGGCCATGCCCGAGATTTCCCACGCCACGGTGTACAATTGTCTGGATGCGCTTGTCAAATGCGGCCTGGCCCGGCAGGTGACCGTGGAGCGCGGGGCCACCCGCTATTGCCCCAACATGCGGGAGCACGGGCATTTTCATTGCAGCGCGTGCGGGACGATTTATGATGTGGATTTGCCGCCCGAACTGCCGTGGGCGGTGGTGCCGCGCGGTTTCAAACCGCTGCGCCACGACGTCACCATTCACGGCCTGTGCGCGGCGTGCGCCCGGAAGAAATGAACCCTGCTCCGCGCCACCCCGGCACGGGCAGGGATGAATGATTTGGCATCCCTTGTGCAACTTTTAGCATTCACATGAGCACTGCGACTGAGACCATTGAGAACCTGGTCAAACAGGAATACAAATACGGTTTTGTGACCGACGTGGAAGCCGATTCGGCCCCGCCCGGCCTGAGCGAGGACATCATCCGCTTCATCTCGACCAAGAAGCAGGAGCCGCAATGGCTGACCGATTGGCGGCTCAAGGCCTATCGCTATTGGCTCACGCAGAAGGAGCCGCACTGGCAGTTTGTCAAATACCCGCCGGTGAATTTCCAGGACATCACCTACTACTCGGCGCCCAAGCAAAAGGCCGACGCGCCCAAGAGCCTCGAGGAAGTGGATCCCAAGCTGCTGGAGACCTACGCCAAGCTCGGCATTCCGCTGCGGGAACGCGAACGGCTGGCCGGCGTGGCCGTGGACGCGGTGTTTGATTCCGTGAGCGTGGGCACCACCTACCGCGAACAGCTTGCCGAGAAGGGCATCATCTTTTGCTCATTTAGCGAGGCCGTGCAGGACCATCCCGCCCTGGTGAAGAAATACCTGGGCTCCGTGGTGCCCTACACGGATAACTATTACGCCTCGCTCAATTCCGCCGTGTTCACCGACGGCTCCTTCTGCTACATCCCCAAAGGCGTGCGCTGTCCGATGGAGCTTTCAACCTATTTCCGGATCAACGCGGCTAAATCGGGTCAGTTTGAGCGCACGCTGATCGTGGCGGATGAAGGCGCGCAGGTGAGCTACCTCGAGGGCTGCACGGCGCCGATGCGCGACGAGAACCAGTTGCACGCGGCGGTGGTGGAATTGGTGGCGCTGGACCACGCGGAGATCAAGTACAGCACGGTGCAAAACTGGTATCCGGGCAATGAAGAAGGCGTGGGCGGCATTTACAACTTTGTGACCAAGCGCGGCCTCTGCAAGGGCCGGAATTCACGCATCACCTGGACGCAGGTGGAGACCGGTTCGGCCATCACGTGGAAATATCCGAGTTGCATCCTGCTGGGCGATAATTCCAAGGGCGAGTTTTATTCCGTGGCGGTGGTGAACAACTGCCAGCAGGCCGACACGGGCACCAAGATGATTCACATCGGCAAGAACACCCGGAGCACCATCGTTTCCAAGGGTATTTCCGCCGGCCGCGGCCAGAACAGCTACCGCGGGCTGGTGGAAATTCGCAAGAGCGCGGAAGGCGCCCGGAATTTCTCCCAGTGCGATTCCATGCTGATCGGCTCCAAATGCGGGGCCCACACGTTCCCCTACATCGAGGTCAAGAACACCACCGCGAACGTGGAGCACGAGGCCACCACTTCCAAGATCGGCGAAGACCAGATCTTTTATTGCAACCAGCGCGGGCTGGCCACGCAGGACGCCGTGAACATGATCGTGAACGGCTTCTGCAAGGAAGTGTTCAAAGAACTGCCCATGGAGTTTGCCGTGGAGGCGCAAAAGCTGCTGGGCGTAAGCCTGGAAGGCAGTGTCGGCTGAGGAGTCTATTTGGCCCGCTGGAATTTATCGGGTGACAGTTTGGCCAGGGCTTCGCAGGCGGCGCGGGCCAGTTCCGGTTGGCCAAGGGCCAGCCCCGCCCGGCCGCGGTACAATTGCGCCTCGACCATATCCGGGTCCAGGGCCAGGGCGCGTTCGGCACATTCCAAAGCCTCGGCGTGCCGGCCAAGCTCGCCATACATCGCCGCCAAATTCGCCCAGCCCAGCTTGTTTCCGGGATCCAGCCGCATCGCCTGCGCGAGGCATTTCACCCCTTCCGCCGGCTGTTTCAGTGAATTAAACAGCAGCGAAGCCAGGTTGTTCCAAGTCGTGAAATCCTGGGCATCCAGCCCCAGGGCGCGATAGTACGCCGTCTCGGCGGCCACAAATTTGCCCAAGCCCGCCAGCGCCACGCCCTCGTAGAAAAAAGCCTGCGCATCGTCGGTCGTTTCCGCCTGCCAGCGGCGGGCCAAGGTCAGCACGTCCGCCCACCGCGCCTCGTCGCATAACGAACGCGCCTGCTGCACTTTGGGGTTGGACCCTGCTGCCATGGGCGGATCTTTTCAATTTTCCGCCCACAAAACAAACAAATCCGGCTCCCTCGGGGAAGGCCGGAAAACCTCCCCGGAACGGCTCAACTGACGACCATCAGCGAGGCTTGCTCCCCCTGTTCATCGCGGATCACCCCGGCATTGGGATCCAGCACCGGATTGCCGTCCACCAGGAACCGGTATCGGTAATCCCCGTGTGCCAATTCCACCAGGACGAACCACCAGCCGTCCACCGACCGTTCCATGGGCACCGGGCTCCAATCGCTGAAATCACCGGCGAGTTCAACGGTCTGGGCGTCCGGCGCGGCACAATAAAACGTGTGCGGCTTGGCTGAGTGGGGGGTGATGTGCGGGGAATGCTCGGCCTGACCGTGCACTGTATTCATGAAATACAGCCTTTCATTGTTGCTTTCTTTCCAATGATGACTTGTTCTCATTCTACCTCCTTTTACGGTTTCCCCTTGAAATACCCGGGTTTGTCGATCGGGCACATGAAGCCGGCGGCAGGTGGTCCGCGGATGCCTTGCGCGCGCAATGGTCATCCCCAGCACCAACCCGGCCCGGCCCTCAAATGCCCTTCGCCACGCAACCATCCATTACCTTTGTGCTTTCGTCCACCTGATTTTGCATGAATCGTCGCC
>CAYTJG010000426.1:0-4233 GCA_964437865.1 uncultured Bifidobacteriaceae bacterium
AGACACGGCGCCGGTTTAATCGAGGCTGGGACCCGAATCGACCCGCACCGGTCCTTTGACCTTGCCGGTATTCGCCGCGTCCTTGGCCTTGCCGGAGCGCGCGCCGATCGAGGCGGCGATGATGCCGTAGAGTTCGTAATAGCCCAGGCGGTTCACGGCCTCAAAAACATCCGTGACCCGCTCGCCGCCCCCGAACCTCACGTTGTTGCACCGCCGCAGGGTTTCGGTGGCCAGCACCGGATCCTGGCTGATGAACTCCACGATTCGGTCCACGTCATGGTCCGGATCACGAAACATATCCAGAAGCTCCGTCGCTGCCACGGTATCCAGTGGCAGCGGCTCGCCCCGGCCGCTATGATTATCCAATTCGTCCATAAAGTTTCTCTAAGAGCCATGGTCGGCTCCGCCGCGCGCCTGTCCGCCCAGGCCGTTCCCAGTTCCTTAACGCCCTTGTCATCGGCGGTTACGGAGCCGGATGAAATAAAATTTCTATCCGGCCACCCGGGCCGAACTCAGCGGTGCCGGTGTGGTGACGCGTTGATCACCAGCTTTTCCAGCTCCAACAGCCGCAGGTTGATGCTGTTCAGGATCAAGCCCAGGCCCAGCGAGAAAAAGGCCAGCATCACCAGCGCCGCCGCCAAAATGGCGCTGGGCACCCGGTAAACGAAATGAAACTTGATAAACTCATAAACCGGCATCACCCCGGCCGCCAGACCCAGCGCCAGCAACACCAGCGCCAGCCCGCCAAAAAAAGTCAACGGCTTGTACGACTTGACCATGAGGAACAGCCGCAACAGCACGTGCAAACCGTCGCTAAACGTGTTCAGCTTGGAGAAACTGCCTTCCGGTCGGGCGCGATAGGGCGCCGGCAGTTCCTTGATCACCTGGCAGCGGTACAACGCCTGCAAGGTCAGCTCCGTCTCAATGTCGAAACCGCGTGTGGTCACCGGTATCTGGCGTGCCGCTTCGCGCGTAAACACCCGGTACCCGGAAAAAATGTCCGACACCTGGGAATGAAACATCCAGTTGATGATGCCGCAGACCGCCCGGTTGCCGGCCAGGTGCAGCGGCCGGAAGGAGTCTGCGCCGTGGCTGGTCAGGCGCGTGGCCACCGTCATATCGGCATCGCCCCGCAACACCGGCTCGAGCAATTTATGCACGTGCCCCGCCTCGTAGGTGTCATCCCCATCCACCATTACCAGGATATCCTCCTCCACCTGCTCGAACATGGCGGCCACCACAAATCCCTTGCCCTGCCGCTTCTCGCGGCGGACCACCGCCCCCGCCCGGGCCGCTATCTCCGCCGTGCCGTCGGTGCAGTTGTTGTCGTAAACGTAAATGGTGGCTCGCGGCAGTTCCCGGCGAAAGTCCGCCACCACCTTGCCGATGGTCAACTCCTCCTGGTAACAGGGTATCACCACCGCAATGGTTGGCTCGATTGGAGCAGAGCTCGGCATGGGACTGGTCGCAAACGCTAAAGTGAGGCCACTATGTCCGATTCCTTTTACATTTCAACAGAATTCGCATGCACTATTGGGCCATCCAAGAAGACCGACTTGGGGGCCAACACCAGCCACAAGTTTGATCCCGCCAGCCCGTTCGGCGGTGGCCAGGAATGCGGCCCTGGTCATGCCGGTGGACTCCAGGGCCTCGCGGCCTTTTGCCGGGTTTAAGTCTCCTCGACCCGCTCGATGCGCGCGCCCAGCTTCTTGAGTTTCACGTCCATCCGCTCGTACCCGCGGTCCAGGTGGTAGATCCGGTTGACCTGGGTGGCGCCCTTGGCCGCCAGGCCGGCGATCACCAGGGCCGCGCTTGCCCGCAGGTCGCTGGCCATGACCGGCGCGCCGCTCAGCGGCCGGCCGCCTTTGACGATGGCGCTGGGCCCTTCAATCTCAATTTCCGCCCCGAGCCGCGCCAGCTCGCTCACGTGCATGAAACGCGATTCAAAAATGCGCTCGGTGATGATGCTAATGCCCGGCGCCAGCGCCAGCAGCGACATCATCTGCGCCTGCACGTCGGTGGGAAAGCCCGCGTAAGGCATGGTGGTGACATCCACCGACTTGAGTTTGGATTTCCGGCGCGCCACCAGGTTGGGGCCGCTGCGTTCCACACTCACGCCCGCCTCGTTCAATTTGTCGATCACCGCGCGCAAATGGTCGGCGCGCGCCCCTTTCAACGACACCTCGCCATCCGTGGCCGCCGCCGCGATGAGAAACGTGGCCGCCTCGATCCGGTCGGCAATCACCTCATGCTCCGCGCCGTGCAGCTTGGGGACGCCGGTGATCGTGATGGTCGGGCTGCCGGCGCCGGTGATTTGGGCGCCCATGGCGATCAGGAAATTCGCCAAGTCCACCACCTCCGGTTCGCAGGCGGCGCTCTCGATGATCGTGACGCCCTCGCTGAGCGTGGCGGCCATCATCACGTTACCGGTGCCCAGCACGGTGGGGCCGGCGCGGCCGCCCAGAAAGACGGTGTTGCCGATGAGCTTTTTCGCCGTGGCGTCCACGTAGCCGTTTTCGATGGTGATCGCCGCGCCGAGCGCCTCAAAGCCCTTCAAATGCAGGTTGATCGGCCGGGCGCCGATGATGCAGCCGCCGGGCAGCGACACCCGCGCCTGTTTCAGCCGGGCCAGCAGCGGCCCGGCGATGCAGATCGAGCCGCGCATCTTGCGCACCAGTTCATAATCGGCGTAGCCCCGGATCTTCCGGGCATGAATGGTGACCGTGCCGCCTTCCCACTTCGTTTCTGCGCCGAGCGATTCCAGGATTTTCAGCATGAACCGTGTGTCGCTCAGGTCCGGCACCCGGCGGAGCACGCAGGGTTCATCGGTCAGCAGCGTCGCCGCCATGATGGGCAACGCCGCGTTCTTGCTGCCGCTGATGGCGACTTCGCCGTGCAACGGCACGCCGCCTTTGATCAAAAAACTTTCCATGAAACAAACCAATAGATTTTGCGATGGGCGGATGCTCGGCCGCCCCCGATTCGCCATCGCTATGCTGTGGTTATTGGTGACTCATCGCGTCGCCCCGGGGCGACCGACGACCGACCCTCAGGGGCCGGTTGGGCGGGCCACAAAAATTCGGGCGCGTTGACTGTAATCCTCCCGGATCGCTTCCACAATCCAGTTTTCGCCGGCAAAGATGCCGCTGATGGCGTCCGCCTGGTCGTCGCCGAACTCGAGCATGATTTTGCCCTGGGGCGGCAGGTGCTGGCGGGCTGCCCGCGCCAGCAGCCGGTAGAAATCCAGTCCATCCAGGCCGCCATCCAGCGCCGCCCGCGGGTCAAAATCCTTCACTTCCGGTTCCAGCGTTTCGATTTCCGCGGTGGCGATGTACGGCGGATTGGCGATGATCAAGTCAAAGCAGCGCGGCCCGGTCGCGGGGTTTTCCCCCGCGCCGTTCAGGGCGGTCAGCCCGTCGCCCGCCAGGAACTCGATGCGCCCGGCCACTTGATGGGTGTTGGCGTTTTCCTGTGCCAACGCCAGCGCCGGGGCCGAGATGTCCAGCGCGGTGATCCGGGCGCTTGGACACTTCACCGCCAGCGCGATGGCGAGGCAGCCGGAACCCGTGCCGAAATCCAGGGCCGTCGGACCGCCGGCAGCTGGACGTTCGCGCTCCCGTTGCTGCAAAAACTGCCAGCCCAGCTCCGCCAAGAGTTCCGTTTCTGGCCGCGGCACCAGCGCCTGGCCACTCACCCGCAATTCGAGCCCGCAAAAAGACGCGGACCCGACAATATGTTGCAGCGGTTCGCGCTGGCCGCGTCGGACGACGAGTACTCGTAGCGCATCCGTCTCCGCCGCCGACAATGGGCGATCGAAATTCAGGTACAATTTCATCCGGGGCAGGCCCAGCACATGGGCCAGCAGCAATTCGGTTTGCAGGCGGGGCGAGCCGACGTTTTTTCGGCTGAGAAACTCAGTGCTTTTTTGGATCGCTTCGAGGACGGTCACCCACACAAGCTAATCGGTCTTTTCGTTTCACACCAGCCGTCAGTCGCCTGCGGGCCGGCGCGCGGCCGTCCCCGGCCGCCGAGACGTGCGGGCGTTGCGGCCGCGGGAGATTGAGCGGGGCGTGTGTGGGCGGCTGTTCGTTGCGGGGTCCTCTGCTCTGCACCGGCTGGCTCAGAATCGCGTCTCAGCGCCCGGGACGGGCGCACTCCGGACCGCGGCCGTCCCGGCCGCTGAAGCGTGCGGGCGTTGCGGCCGCTCGAAATCGAGCGGTGCGGGATGGGGCG
>CAYTJG010000427.1:0-4232 GCA_964437865.1 uncultured Bifidobacteriaceae bacterium
TGGAAACTGCGGGCTAGGGTCGGTCGCCGCTCCGCGGCTACCCGCGTGCGCGCCACCGTCCTGCGAATTGTTGATGCGGGGAGACGTTAAGGCCCGAGATTGCTGCTGCATTGCGCTTGCCTAGCCGGCAACGATGGGATCAGCATATTGCCAAGCAAGCCCGCCGGTCATGAAAAAACAAAGATCATCCACAAAAAGAATCTGGGTAGCCCTGATGCTGGCTTGGGGAGTTGGCTGGGGGGGATCCCTCCAGGCCGTTGAAACCGTACAGGAGGCGCTAGTGATGCTGACCCCCAAACCGGGACCGGCGCCGCGTATCAATGGCCCGACGGTATATGGTTGCCGGCCCGGCCACCCGTTTCTTTATCGCATTCCGACGCAAGGCGAACGGCCGATCCGATTTTCGGCCGGCGGCCTGCCGCAAGAGCTAATACTGGATGCGGCCACCGGCATCATCACCGGGGTGGCTCCCCGGAGGGGTGAGTATGAAATCACGCTGCGGGCGGGCAACTCGCATGGCCGGGACCGTCGGCTGTTCAAGCTTGTGAGCGGTGACACGCTGGCGCTCACCCCGCCCATGGGTTGGAACGACTGGTACGCGCATTATGACCGGATCACCGACCAAAAGATGCGCGCGGCGGCGGACACCATGATCCGCAAAGGCTTGGCGGACGTGGGCTACCAGTATGTGAACATTGATGATGGCTGGATGAACGCGGAGCACCATGCCGATCCCAAACGCAATGGCCCCTCCCGGGATGCCGCCGGGAACCTGCTGCCAAATTCCTATTTTCCCGATATGAAAGGATTGGCGGATTATATTCACCACCTGGGGTTGAAGGCGGGGTTATACACTTCGCCGGGGCCCAGGACCTGCGCCGGTTTCGCCGGAGCCTACCAGCACGAAGCCCAGGATGCCCGGCAGTTTGCCGATTGGGGGTTCGATTTTCTTAAATATGACTGGTGTTCCTATGATGAGGTCATAGGTCATCCTCCCACGCTGGAGGAAATGAAGCGGCCGTATGGGTTGATGGGCGGTTTGGTGAAAGCCCAAAAGCGCGATCTGGTCTTCAACCTTTGCCAGTACGGCATGGGTGACGTTTGGCAATGGGGCGCGGAAGTGGGCGGGCAATCGTGGCGCACGGCGGGTGATCTGGGAAACGAGTTGAATCGCGTTTTTGAAGTGGCGCTCGCCAACTGCCAGCATCGCGCCTGGCAAAAACCGGGCGCATGGAATGATCCGGATTATGTGCAGATCGGCTATATCGGCAGCGGCGAAGGATTCAAGCCCTGCCCGCTCACGCCCAGCGAGCAGTACGCGTTCATGTCCCTGTGGTGTCTGATGGCTTCGCCGTTGTTTTACAGTGGTGATCTGAGCCAGGTGGACGACTTCACCTTGAACGTGCTGTGCAATCCCGAGGTCCTCGAGATCGATCAGGATTCGCTGGGCCAGTGCGCGCGCGTCGTGGGCTTGACGGCCGACACGTTTGTGATGGTCAAGGATCTGGCGGACGGCTCCAAAGCCATCGGGCTGGGCAATCGCGGCGAATCGCCGACGGAAGTCACGGCCCGGTGGCCGGATCTCGGGGTTCATGGCGAACAGCGGATTCGCGATGTTTGGCGCATGAAAGACCTGGGCCGGTTTGACCATGCGTTTGCTTCCCGGGTGCCGGGCCGCGCCCTGGTGCTGGTGCGCCTCTCGCCGGGCAAATGAGGTTTTCTGCCTTTCCGTGCCATCCAACGTGGCAGCGTTGAAAGTGGGGGACTTGGTGCAGAACGCGCCAAGCTCAAATTGGGAGCGGCGCCCGCAGCGATGCCTTGCGGCAAGCCGGGGCGGCAGAGGTCTGGCCGGACTTGGCTCCCGGACCGTTTCAAGCTGTTTTAGCGCGGATGGTTGCCAAATGCAAAAGCTCTGGCATCCTTTTCGCATGAAATCGCTTTTGGCGGCAACCGTGCTTCTCATCAGCCTCGTCGGCCTGCCGCCGTCGGTGCAAGCCCAGCAGGCGGCGGACGAAAAGTACATTGCCATTTATGGCGTGGTCCAGCAGGCCGAGAACCTGGCGGAAAACGGCGATCCGAAACAGGCCCTCGACAGTCTCACGGACGCGCAAACCCAGTTGCAGCAGTTTCAGAAGACGTATCCCGAGTGGAACCCGGAAATCGTCAATTACCGGTTGGATGACCTGGCCAAGAAGATTGCGGCCATGAATGCCAAGCTGGGCGCCAATCCGCCCGCGGCCCAGCCGGCTCCGGCCGCCCCGGCAGCTCCAGCAGTTCCGGCGGTCCCGGCCGCCGCTCCCGCCGCCGCTCCCGTGGCCCCGACGGAGATTTCGCCGCGGGAACAGTCTCTGCGGTCCCAGTTGGACGCCGTGCTGACGGAAAACCAGACGCTCCAGGCCAAGCTCAAGGAAGCGCTCTCCGCCCAACCCGCCAAAATCGATACCGGTGAACTGGTGCAGGCCCAGTCGCAAAACCGGTCTTTGTTGAAGGAAAACGCCCTGCTGAAGGCCAATGCCATGGTGGAAAGAAACACCAACGGTGCCATGGCCCTGCGGCGGCAACTGGCCGACCTGTTGGAAAAATACAATGCCGAGCAGGCGCGTTCGCAGAAGTTGGTGGATGAAAACGCCGCCTTGCAACGCGACGTCAAGCACACCGGCATACCGGACCAGGGTTCCCTGGACCAACTGCGCCGCGAAAACGAACATTTGAAATCCCAACTGGCCTCCTTGCAGGCGGCCGCCGGCAAGGTGACGGCCGGGGGGCAACTCGCCGAGGAACTCCAGGCCGCCGACCTCCGGATCAACTCGCTCCAATCCAACGTCACCGTGGTGACGCTGGAAAAGGGGGCGCTCGAGAAAGAAGTGAAACAACTTTCCGCCGAAGTGGCCCAGGCGAAGTCAGCCAATCTGGAAGGCCGCCTCCGCGACCTGACCGAACAGCGGGAGGAGTTGACCAAGGAACTGGCCGCCGCGAACAAGAAGGGCAGCCGGAAGGCGGAGGCGCCGCCGGCGTCGCCCACCAACGAGCTGGAGACCTTGCGCGCCCGGCTGGCGGTGGCCGAGGCCAAACCGGTGCCCTATACGGCCGAGGAACTGGCGTTCTTCAGCCAGACGCCGCCCCAGCCCGGGACGGACCAGCATTCCATTCACGAATTGCCGCCGGGCGCCGCCGAATTGGTGGCTTCCGCCCGGCACCATTTTGCCAATCATGAATTCGATGCCGCCGAGGCGGATTACCGGAAGATCCTCGCGCTGGATCCCAAGAACCCCCTGGCCCTCGCCAACCTGGCCACCATTGAATTGCAGGAGAACAAGTTCGCCGAGGCGGACAAGCACATCACCGCCGCCCTCGCGGTGAGTCCCAATGATGCGTACAACCTGTCCACGCTGGGCTTCTTGCGATTCCGCCAGGAGAAGTATGACGAGTCGCTCGATGCCTTGAGCCGGGCCGCGCAACTGGAACCGAACAATCCGGAAATTCAGAATTACCTGGGCGTCACGTTGAGCCACAAGGGGCAGCGCACGCAGGCGGAGGCCGCGTTGCGCCGGGCCATCGAGCTCGATCCGCTCTACGCCCAGGCACACAACAATCTGGCGGTGGTTTATTTGAACCAAACACCCCCCATGCCGCTCTTGGCGCGCTGGCATTACCAGAAAGCGGTCGCCGCCGGCCAACCCCGCAACCCGGATCTCGAAAAGCTGCTGGCCGACAAGGGGGCGCCCGTGGACGTCAAGTGAGAAACGCGTTTCACGAGCTGGCGATCGAAACGCACGGACGTGAACTGCTGGATTTTACCGATGAAGTGCAGGCGTGGATTGTCCGCAACGAGTTCCGGGACGGACTCCTGACGTTGCACCTGCGCCACACTTCGGCTTCGCTGCTGATCCAGGAAAATGCCGATCCCGATGTGCGCCGGGATTTGAACGCGTTTTTTGCCCGCCTGGTGCGGGATGGCGACCCGTTGTTTGTGCATACCGCCGAGGGCGACGACGACATGCCGGCGCATGTGCGCGCGGCGCTGACGGCGGTGAACCTTTCCCTGCCCGTCCACCATGGCCGGCTCACCTTGGGAACCTGGCAGGGGATTTACCTGTGGGAACATCGCACGCGCGCACATACGCGTCGCGTGACGTTGCATTTCATCGGCGATTAAGACGGTCCGCGGCCGTCTCTGGACCGGAGCGCGCCCGTCCCGGGCGCTGAGGTATTCGCGTGGTGCGGCCGCTGGC